>NZ_JAIXSV010000188.1 GCF_027484505.1 Asticcacaulis sp. | reverse complement strand
TTGCGCAGGCGCGCAGCGGCTTCTTCGCTCCTGGCGGCGACGCGGTCCCCGGCCGTCTTTTGTTGCCAGGCCTGAATCATCTGCGGCTTGATGGTATCGAGCGCCGGGACTTCCGACGGCAGGACTTCGTTGACGCGCAGGGCGAAATACTCGCCATTGCCCAGTTCGGTGACGTCGGTTTCGCCGCCCTTGGGTTGATCGAAGGCGGCTTTCAGGATCGGGGCGTACTGGAACGGCTGGCCGTTGCCCATCTGACCTTCGGCGGTCATCGGCGGCAGGTTGATTACACGCACACCGGCCTTTTGAGCGGCGGCGAGGAAGTCAGCACCGGCCGAACGTTCCTTTTCAAACACTTCGGACGCCTTGTAGGCCAGATCCTTGGCCTTGTCGGCCTTGTATTCAGCCTCAAGCTGACCACGTACCGTATCGAAACCGGTCACCGAAGCGGCGGTGATGCCCGACACCTTTACAACCGCCAGACCAAGGCTGCCCTGAATCGGACCCGACACCTCACCCTGTTTCAGGGCAAAGGCCGCGTCGGCCACCTTGGCGTCGGCCACGGCTGTCTTCGGCTTGGCGTCATAGGTGATCACGGTGCCTTTGTTGGCCTTGGCGGCCGTCTGGGCGTCGGTGCCCGAACGCAGGGCCTGAGCCACGGCTTCGGCGGCCTTCTGATCCGGCACGGTCACCTGCACGAAGGTGCGGGTTTCCGGATTGGACAGGGTGTCGCGGCGGAATTCATAGAGTTTCTTCAGTTCGGCCTCATCGACCGTCACCTTGGAGGCGAAATCGCCGGGGGCGAAGGAGACAACGGTAAACTGACGCAGTTCCGGACGGCGCAGGCGCTCTTTGTTGTCGTCATAGAATTTCTTCAGTTCGACATCGGTAGGCTGACCCGGTTTTTCGATATTGTCCGGCGTGACAACCAGAAGCGTGGTGTCGCGCGTCTCGCTGGCGAAGGCACTTTGCAGGGCCGCATAGATGCGCGGCGGCTTAAGACCAGCCACAGAGGCTTCGATAAACTGACGGTTAGCGATGTCGTCGCTGATGATCTGCTCGAACTTGGTCTCGCTCATCTTCATCTGCGTGGCCAGTTCTTGCTGGTACTTGGCCTTGTCAAACTTGCCGGTGATCGAATCGAAGAAGATCGGGTATTTGGCGATCTGATCGGTCACCACCTTGGCCGACGGGCGCAGACCGACCTTGACCAGCCAGGCCGACACCGAATCCATAGCGGCCAGTTCTTCCATGATGCGCACGTGCAGGCCCTGCTTCACGGCGTCTTCATAGGTCAGGGTTTGGCCGCTCTGTTGCTCGGCTCCGGTCTTCCACTGGTCGAACTGACGACGATAATCCTCCGTCGTCGTCTGGCGATCACCGGCATCGACCACGTTGCGCGACGAAGCGCTGGAGAACAGGTCGGACATACCGAAGACGGCGAAACTCAGGATCAACGCCGCCATCAAAATCTTGAAAGTGAGCGACTTGGTAAACTGACGGAAGCTGGAGATCATGAAAGGGGCGACCTTTGAAAGATGAAGTGCCACCGCTCCGGGGCGGACGGCGCGCAGACATATAATTGACCAACCGTGACGGGATCAAGGCTGTTACAAACGGAATCCAATTGTTTGCCGGTTTTTTCTTGGCGTAACGGGTCGGTTTCGTTACAGATAACATTATCAACAAAATATAACATGCCACTGATTTTATAATGCCAAAACATCCGCTTATCGCGGGCAACTGGAAGATGCATGGCCTCAGGGACGCCATTCCGGAAGCCCTGGCCATGGATACCGCCGCACGCCAAAGCCGTGCTTCGGTCGCCATCTTCCCGCCGTCCACACTTCTCTTTGCTCTGAGTGAGGCTTTGAATGCCCGCCCTGGACCCAGCCCGGTGCGTCTGGGTGGTCAGGACTGCCACAAAGACGCCCAAGGCGCGTTTACTGGCGACCTGTCGGCCGAAATGCTGAAAGACGCCGGGGCCGAAATGGTCATATTGGGCCATTCCGAACGCCGGCACGGCCACAAGGAAGCCTGTGAAAGCGTCGCTGCCAAGACGCTGGCGGCCCTGCGGGCGGGGCTGGAGCCGATTATCTGCATCGGGGAAACGCTCGATCAGCGTCAGGAAGGCCTGACCCACGCCGTCCTCAGCAAGCAGTTGCGCGACAGCCTGCCTCTGGCGCTCGAAGGGCAAACCTTTCATGTGGCCTATGAGCCCGTTTGGGCCATCGGCACCGGCCACGTGCCCACCGATGATCAGGTCATCGATGCCATGCTGCTGATTCAGAAGCATCTGGCGCAGCGTTTCCACAATCAGGTCGTGCCGCATACGCTTTACGGTGGTTCGGTCAAGCCGGACAATGCCCGCCACCTCTTATCGCTGGACGGCGTGGATGGCCTGCTGGTCGGCGGCGCGTCGCTTAAGGCTGAGGATTTCAACCGCATCATCGCCGCCGCGGACTGAAATTCCACCGCAAATCCTTGAAACAGCTATGGCCAATGCCCAGTCTTAATGCTAAGGGCGTGCGCTTACGCTTTGGACAAGGCGCGCGACCCATAGGGGCGCACACCCGCCCTTAGCCCAGACATTCGCCCAAAAGACCCCGGAACTTCATGCTGTTCGTTATCCTGCTCTCGATCCAAATCCTCATCGGTATTGCTCTGGTGGGACTGATTCTCGTTCAGCGGTCCGAAGGCGGGGCGCTGGGTATGGGCGGCGGTCCGTCGGGTTTTATGTCGGCGCGCGGTGCCGGTAATTTCCTGACCAAGGCCACGTCGATTCTGGCGTTTCTGTTCTTTGCCAACTGTATCGCCCTGACTGTGGTGTCGAACCTCGACCGTCGCGGCACCTCCGTGGTCGATCAGGTCGGCGCCGATAATGTTAAGCTAAACGAAGCTCAGGCTTCGGCGGCTGCCGCAGCGGCGGCACAGAATGCCCAACAATCGACCGGTGCCGCTTCGTCGTCGGCTGCGCCGTCCCTGACCGATCTGCCGTCGCCGACCAGCGCCGCGCCCTCGCTCAGCACGCTGGGCAACCCGACGCCTGCCTCTTCGGCTTCGTCGTCAAGCGCAGCCCGCCCGGCGGCGAAACCGGCGGCCCAGCCCGCCAAGCCCGCCGCGTCTTCGGCGGCGGCGTCTTCGGCCTCAAACTGAAGACCGCTTTAAATTCTGAACTCAGGACCGGCTCACAGATCGCTTTGTGAGCCGATCTTTTTGAATATATATGAAGGTAAGTGGAATCGCCCACAGCGGTTCCCGGATAAAGGTTTTCCGACATGCCCACGGTGAACACGGATATGGCGCGCTTTGTATTTATTACGGGGGGCGTGGTGTCCTCGCTCGGCAAGGGGCTGGCTTCGGCGGCGCTGGGGGCCCTGCTTCAGGCGCGCGGCTATAAGGTTCGTCTGCGCAAGCTCGACCCCTATCTGAACGTCGATCCCGGCACGATGAGCCCCTATCAGCACGGGGAAGTCTTCGTCACCGATGATGGCGCGGAAACCGACCTCGACCTCGGCCACTATGAGCGCTTCACGGCGGTCAATGCGCGCAAGACCGACAATATCACCACCGGGCGCATCTATTCCAACATCATCGAAAAAGAGCGGCGTGGCGACTATCTGGGCGCCACCGTGCAGGTCATTCCGCACGTTACCGACCAGATCAAGAGCTTCGTCCTGTCGGATCAGGGCGATGCCGACTTCATTCTGGTGGAAATCGGCGGCACGGTCGGCGATATCGAAGGCTTGCCGTTTTTTGAAGCCATCCGCCAGCTGGGGCAGGAACTGCCGCGCCGTCAGTGCTGCTTCATCCATCTGACCCTGCTGCCCTTCGTCAAGACGGCGGGCGAGATGAAGACCAAGCCGACCCAGCATTCGGTCAAGGAACTGCGCTCGATCGGTATTCAGCCGGACATTCTGCTGTGCCGCAGCGAGTACGAAATCCCGCGTGAAGAACGCCGCAAGATCGGCCTGTTCTGTAATGTGCGCGAAACGGCGGTCATTCAGGCGCTCGATTCGGCCAATATCTATGCCGTGCCGATCGACTATCACCGCGAAGGTTTCGATAATGAGGTGCTCAGCGTTTTTGGTATCGAAGACGCGCCGCAGCCCGATCTGTCGATGTGGGAAGACATCACCCACCGCTACGCCAAGCCGGACGGCGAGGTGTCTATTGCCATTGTCGGCAAATATACAGTGTTAAAAGACGCCTATAAGTCGTTGATCGAAGCCGTTTATCACGGCGGCATGGCCAACCGGGTCAAGGTCAATATCGAGTGGGTCGAATCCGAAACCTTTGAGGACGATCCCGAAACCGTGCGTCAAAAGCTGGAAAACGTCCATGCCATTCTGGTGCCCGGCGGCTTCGGTGAGCGCGGGGCCGAAGGGAAGATCATGGCCGCCAAGTTCGCGCGCGAAAATCAGATCCCTTATCTCGGCATCTGCTTCGGGATGCAGATGGCTGTGGTCGAGGCCGCGCGCCATCAGGCCGGCATTGCCAAGGCCACCTCATCGGAATTTGGCGACAGCGGCGAACACGTTGTGGGCCTGATGACCGAATGGCTCAATGGCAATGAGCTGAATCAGCGCGCCGCAGGCGGCAATCTGGGCGGCACCATGCGTCTGGGGGCCTTTGCGGCCAGCCTGCGCGAAGGCTCAAAAGTCGCCGACATCTACGGCACGACGCAGATTTCGGAGCGCCACCGCCACCGTTACGAAGTCAACCGCGACTATATCCCGCAGCTTGAGGCCTGTGGCCTGAAGTTCAGTGGCATGTCGCCGGACGGCCTGCTGCCGGAAATCGTCGAACGCGACGATCATCCGTGGTTTATCGGCGTGCAGTACCACCCGGAATACAAGTCCCGCCCCATGCAGCCGCACCCGCTGTTCAAGAGCTTCATCACCGCGGCGCTCGACCGCAGCCGTCTGGTTTAATTTTCAGGATAGTCTCATGCGTCAGCTTATTTCTTCCGGTTCGCCGTTTGAACCGACCATCGGTTTTTCGCGCGCCGTGCGTATCGGCAACCGTATTGAGGTCGCGGGCACCACGGCCATGCGCGATGGCCAACTGGTCGGGGCCGGGGACTGCTACCTGCAAACCAAGACCATCCTCGAAACTATCGTCAAGGCGGTGGAAGAGGCGGGCGGTTCGGTGACCGACATCATCCGCACGCGCATCTTCCTGACCGATATGTCGCTGTGGCAGGACGCCGCCCGCGCCCACGGTGAAGTGTTCGGCGAAATCCGCCCGGCATCGAGCTTCCTTGGCACCTCGGCCCTGATCAACCCGGAATGGCTGGTTGAGATCGAAGCCTCAGCCCATATAGAAGGGTAATCGGGCAAAAGCCCTTTGCCAAAAAGCGGGTTTGTAGTAACAGACCTTGACCATCCGGATATCGAATCCGGACAGATTTCGCGTCCGCAGGAGATTGTCATGTTCGCGCGCATCTTCAAGCCGTCCAAGACCGCTATGCAGTCGGGCAAGGCCAAGACTCAGGACTGGGTGCTGGAGTTTGAACCGGCCTCGGCGCGCACGCCTGACCCGCTGATGGGCTGGATTTCGGCGGCGGACACCAATACCCAGGTGCGCCTCTCCTTCGACACCAAGGAACAGGCCATGGCCTATGCCGAAACCCACGGCATCCCGTTCCGCCTGATCGAGCCGGAAACTCCGCCGAAGATCATCAAGGCCTATGCCGACAATTTCGCGTCCAACCGCCGCCAGAGCTGGACGCACTAAAAGCGCTTTCAGACTCCGTAGCTCAGCTGGATAGAGCATCCGCCTTCTAAGCGGACGGTCGCAGGTTCGAATCCTGCCGGGGTCGCCACTTCTCCAATTTGTGAGGACCAACCGTCCCTTTCGCTTTGACCGGGGCGGCGGGCTGGTGTTGAATAGGGTGCGCCGCCACCGTAAAGGCCCTGTTGCCCATGTCCGTGTTCCGCCCCCTGTCCCGCCTTGCCGCGCCGATTGTTCTGGCCGGTCTTGTGTGCGGTCTGACGGCGTGTAATCAGGGACCAAAGGCATCAGACGACAAGCCCGCTCAGGCCCCTGAGGCCACGCTCACCCCCACCCAAAGCGACAGCGCCACGCTAAAGGCCGTTCTGACGCGCGGGCGGGTCAATTGCGGCGTGCATCCCGGTCTGATCGGCTTTTCGTATAAGGACAATTCCGGCCGCTGGCGCGGGTTCGACGTCGATTTCTGCCGCGCCCTGGCTGCCGCCATCTTTTCCGACGCCGATAAGGTGACCTATGTGCCGCTGACCACGACCGAGCGGTTCGAGGCGCTGAAAACCGGCAAGGTCGATGTGCTGTGGCGTTCGACCTCCTGGACCCTGTCGCGCGACGCGGCGGATCAGGTCGATTATGCCGGCATCAACTATTATGACGGTCAGGGCTTTCTGGTGCGCAAATCCCTGCGCTTGAACAGCGCCACCGAACTGAATGGCGCGCGCATCTGCGTGCAGACGGGTTCGACCAGCGAGCTTAATCTGGCCGACTTTTTCCGCGCTCGCGGACTGAAATATAACCCGGTTGTGGTGAAGAACGAAGACGAGGGGCGAGACGCCTATGCCGCCGGTCAGTGCGATGCCCTGAGCAGTGACGTGTCGGCTCTGGCGGCGGCGCGCACGACGCTGAGCGACCCGACGGCCCATACCATCCTGCCGGAAATCATCTCAAAGGAACCTCTGGGGCCGGTCGTGCGGCAAGGCGACGACCAGTGGACGGACATTGTGCGCTGGACACTCTATGCAACGATCGTCGCTGAGGAGTTGGGTGTCAGTAGCGAGACGGTCAAGGCGCAGCAGTTGGAGTCTCAGAACCCGGAGGTCCGGCGTCTTCTCGGCTCAGAGGGCAATCTGGGTGGCGGTCTGGGGCTGGGGCCGGAATGGGCCTATAATATCGTTTCGCAGGTCGGCAATTACGGCGAAATCTTCGACCGCAATATCGGCGCAGACTCGCCGCTTAAGTTGTCGCGCGGGCTGAATGCGCAGTGGAACGCGCCGGAACGCGGACTGCTTTATTCGCCGCCGGTGCGCTGAGCGGAGGTGACGACCGGTGTGTCGAGCGTCGCCTGACCCCATTCGGCCCACGACCCGTCATAGAGCCGTACCTTGTCATGACCGACCTCATGCAGGGCCAGGGCAATGATGGCCGCCGTCACCCCTGATCCGCACGAGGTGATGACCTGCGTTTTGGGTGTGACGTGCAGGGCGGACAAGATGTTTTTCAGTTCTCCGACCGGTTTCAGCGCGCCGTCGCGGATCAGTTCCGTGGCAGGCAGGCTACGGCTGCCCGGCATGTGCCCGG
>NZ_JAIXSV010000230.1 GCF_027484505.1 Asticcacaulis sp. | reverse complement strand
GAGGAGAGCTATCGCGGCGACCTGGATTTCTCCTCCGCCAAGGCCGTGGGCCAGGGCCAGGACCTGGATGTGGAGATGCTGAGCCAGGAACTGCGCCTGACCTCCCCCAACGATCAGGCCTTCCGCTGGATCGCCGGCGCCTATTACCTGCACACCAACCGCGATCTGACGACGACGGTGTTCCTGGACAATAACGGCACCATCCCCGGCTTCACGCCGCTGTTCGTGTTCGGCGACGAAAGCAATTCCAATGACGCCTATGCCGTTTTCGGGCAGGGGGCGTTCGATGTGACGGAGAAGCTGGAACTGTCCGGCGCCCTGCGCTTCGACAGCGATCAGCGGGAACAGACCGATCTTCTGCGCAACAACGCCGTGCGCGAGAAGACGTTCAAGAAATGGCAGCCGAAAGTCACCGCTAAGTACAAATGGACCGATGCGGTGATGACCTATGCCACGTTCTCCACCGGCTTCCGGTCGGGCGGGTACAATGCGCCGACTGTCAATCCGGCCATTTTCGCCAAGGAAACCACGACCAATTATGAGGCGGGTTTCAAGGCCACCATGGCGGACGGTCGTGTCGTGCTGAACGGATCGGCCTTCCGCACCAGGCTGAAGAACGCCCAGATCTTCAAGGTCGACCTGGTGGCCGGCGCGCAGATAATCGACAATATCCGCAGCGCCAACCTGACCGGCCTTGAGTTGGAGATGCAGGCCCGTCTGGCGCTGGGCTGGGACCTGTTCGGCGGCATCGGCCTGACCGACAGCGAGATCAAGAACTTCAATGGCACGGCCATCTACAAGGGCAATCAGCTTCCCAACAACACCAAGTTCGCGCTGAACGCCGGCAGCCAGTACAGTTTCGACATCACCGACAGCGTCGGCGGCCTGCTGCGTTTCGATATCGATCATCGCGGCAAGCAATATTACACGGCCGACAATATCGACTTCCGCAAGTCGATCACCCTGATCGACCTGCGGGCCGGCGTGACCTATGAGAACTGGTCGCTGACAGCCTATGTCAAGAACCTGACCGACAAGCAGTATTTCAGCGA
This sequence comes from Asticcacaulis sp., assembly GCF_027484505.1. Lineage (GTDB taxonomy): Bacteria > Pseudomonadota > Alphaproteobacteria > Caulobacterales > Caulobacteraceae > Asticcacaulis. The sequence goes on along the minus strand of NZ_JAIXSV010000230.1, from coordinate 1,800 downwards.
GTATGCCGACGCCTTCTGGTCCGGTTCCGCCACGGGCCAGGATCTGGGCCAGCTCTCCCGCCCGCGCAGCTATGGCGTGACGGCCAAGGCGAAGTTCTGATCCACGCCCCGTCTGGGGGCAAATGGTTGACCGCTGTGACTGCACCCCCCGCCCCGCAAGGCAGGGGGATTTTTTGGTTGGGAGATCCGTAGCGCGGATTGGCGAAGCTTAATCCGCGGAAATCCGATCAACGTGGCTCCGCGGATTACGCTTCGCTAATCCGCGCTACACATGACCCGCGCGAACCGCCGCCCGTTGATCCGCGTCTGCAGATAAAGGCTGTCGGGCGGGGTGGGGTGGCTGGTCAGGTCGATCATGGACAGCATGTCGGAACCGGCGGGCAGGGTGCCGGCCAGCGCCATCACCTCCCCGCCGGGCAGCAGGCCGGTCAGGGCCAGGGAGCGCACCGCTCCCCGCCCCGCGAACCCCCGCAATTCCATCGCCCGTCCCGACCGGCGCAGTTGCCCCCGCACCCGGTCGAAGCCGGCATCGGAAGCGGTGATCAGGTCGATCTCCGCGCCCTCCGCCTCCCGCCAGGTGCCCGTCAGCGGCGTATCGATGGCGGCTGCGGGCGATGGCAAAGCCGGTGGGGGGCCGGCATCGCCGATACGGCGATAGGTCAGCCGGTCGATATGCGTCCCGGCCTGGGCCAAGCCAGGGAAATCGCTGCTGGCCACCAGCGCGTGGGTCAGCCCCATGACGGGGGCGCCGTCGCGCAGGCTGATCTGGCCCGAGAGGCCGGAACACCAGTCCCAGCTTGGATCGGCCGGTCCCGGCACCAGGGAGTGCCAGGCAATGGCCAGCGCCAGGGGCTTGCCCCTCTCCGGTCCGGCCGCACCCGCCACGGCATGGCCGCAGACGGCATATTCACCGGTGGAGCCGGTGCTGGACACATAGCGGCCCCGGAAGACACCATCATCCAGGGCCCACAGTTCCATGCGCGATCCGTACTCGTTCGTCCAGACGCCGGACAGGTTCATACTGCGCCCTCGCCGAACAGGCCCGCCTGTTCGGCCGTGATGTAGCCGTTCTTCAGATCGGCCAGCACGTCCGCGCGCGGACGTTCGCCGGGCGGGCCATAGCCGCCGCCGGTGGCGGTGTAGAGGCGGATCACCTCTCCCCGGCGAACGGGCAGGGCGGTGACCATGGAATGGGTCTCCACCCGCCCGTCACTGCGCAGAATCTCCACCCGGTTGCACGATCCCTCGTAGCCGCCCTCAGCTCCCCAGGGGCGGGAGCGGGTACGGGTGGCGGAGAAGGTCAGCATGGCCTCCGCCGCCGTGATCCGGTAATCCAGCACCACGCCTTTGCCGCCGCGCCAACGGCCCTCCCCGCCCGGTTCAGTGTGGAAGGCGTACTGGTCGATCTCGAACCCGTAGCGGCTTTCGGCCAGCTCGATAGGGATATTGTAGGTCTCGCCATTGCCGCAGCAGAACTGGCCATTGTCGCCGTCCAGCCCGGCCGACGCCCCCCAGCCGCCCAGCAGCGGTTCCCCCATCACGAACAGCGCGCCCGTGTCGGGCAGCAATCCGGAGATGAAGGTGGCGCCCACCGACCGCGCATGCCCCACCGGCAGCTTGCCCGGCACCGCCGGCATCAGCGCCCGCCACATCACCTCGATCGCGGCGATCATGGTCTCGTAATAGATCGATACGGGGGCCGGGCTTTGCGCCGTGACGATGGTGCCGGGCGGGCAGATGATCTCCAGCGCCCTGAAACAGCCGCCATTCGCGGGGATGGCGGGATCGGTCACGGCCTTG
>NZ_JAIXSV010000348.1 GCF_027484505.1 Asticcacaulis sp. | reverse complement strand
GTGAGGAAGAAGGTTACGGTGGCAGTCCCTAGGGGAGTCGAACCCCTCTTTTCAGGTTGAAAACCTGACGTCCTAACCGATAGACGAAGGGACCGCGTGTCCGTATCAATATGTCCTGACTGGCAGTCCCTAGGGGAGTCGAACCCCTCTTTTCAGGTTGAAAACCTGACGTCCTAACCGATAGACGAAGGGACCGCGTCAAGAGGTGCGCTTGATAGCGTCACGGATTGTTCGTTGCAAGCGCTATTTTCGGCAATATCGCCTCAACTTGTGAATATATGAGCGATATCCTCGATTTCGAACTGCACGCCCTTGCGGCCCATATAGTCGTCAGGTTTCAGCCGCCCCGCCACGTGGACGGCCCCCACCGGGTTGAGCAGGGCCGCCCCTACCGCCGTATCCTGCGCGCGCCAGGCGATGGCTTTCAGCCGCCTGCCACCCTCGTCAATCAGGTCGCAACGCACATGCCCGCCCTTCAGCGCCGAAGCATAGCCGACCCGCATCCCCGGCAGCACAAACATCGGCTCCGGATTGCCCTGACCGAAGGGGGCCATGATCTCAAAACGCTCCAGCAGGGCCCGCGTACAGGTCGCGGCACTGAGCGCGGCGTCAATCTCCAACCGGTCCTTACGGTCGGCCTCGACGGTGGCATTGGCGATATGCGCGTTCAGAAAGTCCCGCAACTCAGGGATACGCGCGGCCTCTATACTCAGGCCCGCCGCCATGGCGTGACCCCCCCCCCGACAGCAACAGGCCGCTTTCAAAGGCCGCCGTCACCGCCTGCCCCAGATTGATTCCGGCCTGCGAGCGACCCGACCCCTTGCCTATCCCCGTAACCGGGTCGATGCCGATGACGATGACCGGTTTGTGCCAACGTTCGCGTAGCCGACCCGCCACAATACCAATGACGCCGGGATGCCAGTCTTCGTGCGCGACGATAATGACGTGATCGTCTGCCGTAACCAGCCCCTTTGCCTCGGCCAGAGCCAAAGCCTGTTCCTGCACGACGGCTTCGACGTCGCGGCGCGTCTTGTTCAGTTCATCCAGTTCCTGCGCCAGCGCCGCCGCCTCGTCCGCATCGTCGGTGGACAAAAGCCGCACCCCCAGATCAGCGCGGCCGATACGCCCACCGGCATTGATGCGCGGCCCCAGCACAAAGCCCGAATGAAACACCCCAAGAGCCGCTGCCGCGTCCTTGGGTTCACCCCCGGCTACCTGCATCAGGGCGCGGATGCCTGGATTGTTCAGGCGCGACATGACCTTAAGCCCTTGCGAGGCCAGCGCGCGATTGAACCCACTCAGTGCCGTCACGTCGCAGATAGCCCCCAAAGCCGCCAGATCGAGCCACTGAGTCAGGTCCGGTCTGGGCCGCTCGGCAAACAGTCCGCGTTTTTCGGCTTCGCGGTTAAGCGCCGCCAGCACCACGAACACCACGCCGGCCGCCGCCAGATTTCCCTGCGCCGAGGTACAGCCCGGCCGGTTGGGATTGACCACAGCACGGCATTTGGGCGGGTCTTCGCGCATGATGTGATGGTCGATCACCACGACCTCAAGGCCGATACGCGCCGCATAGTCGAGCGCCCGGTGCGCCGACGCGCCGCAATCGACCGTGATGACCAGATCGGCACCTTCGGCTTTTAATCGGTCAAAGGCCTTTTCCGACGGGCCATAGCCTTCCAGCATCCGGTCAGGCACATAGACACTCAGTTCGTGACCCATATGGCGGAACCAGCGCACCAGTTGCGCCGCCGAGGTCGCGCCATCCACATCGTAGTCGGCAAAGACGTAAATCTTCTGACGCGCCTGAAGTGCATCGAGAATGGCCGCCACCGCCTGTGGCATGTCCATAAACCCGTCGGGATCGGGGAACAGCGCCTTCAAAGTCGGGCGCAAATAGTCGTCGAGCGTTGCCGCCGTCACGCCACGCGCGGCAATCGATCGCGCTACCGGCTCGACAAAGGCCTCTTCCATCAGGCCTTTGAGCGCGATCTGTTGCGTAATCTGACGCAATTCATGTGTGCCCACGCGCTGGCTGTCGCGACGATCCACCCACAGACGGCCCGTCACCGACGTCTCCACCCCCAGAAACGGCGGCAGGTCGGTCAGGTTCTGGCGGGCAGGATCATCGGGCATGGGACATCACGATTGGAGGGGGCGACGCATATACAGCTTACGGATAGTCTGAGTCCGTGAAATCATCACCAGACTTTCGGTGCTGATAAACACCTCTCCGTCGGGCGACATCTCCTTTTGCACCCCGTCCAGCAATGCACCGGGCGTGACGCCCGTCGCTACGAAGACAACATCCGAGGAGACCAGTTCGTTCAGGCTGTATTTACGGTCGAAATCGCTCAGACCCAGACGCTGCGCCCGCTGGCGCTCATCGTCATTGCGGAAGACCAGACGGCCCTGAAACTGACCGCCGACGCATTTCAAAGCTGCCGCCGCCAGCACGCCTTCCGGCGCCCCACCCGACCCCAGATAGATGTCGATGCCGGTTTCCGGCTGCGCCGTGTGGAAGACGCCGGCGACATCACCGTCGGTGATCAGGTGCACGCGCGCTCCGGCTTTGCGCAGCGAAGCGATGATGCGGTCGTGGCGCGGGCGATCCAGCACACAGGCGACGATTTCCGAGACATCCACACCCTTGGCCGCAGCCAGTGCCCGCACATTGTCTTCGGGGCTGGCGTCCAGATCGACCACACCCTCAGGATAGCCCGGACCAATAGCGATCTTGTCCATATAGGTGTCCGGCGCGTGCAACAGCCCGCCGCGCGGCGCGAACGCCACCACGGTCAGGGCGTTGTTCATGGCCTTTGCCGCCAGAGTCGTGCCTTCCAGAGGGTCAAGCGCGATGTCTATCGCCGTGCCTTTGCCCGTGCCGACCGTCTCTCCGATAAACAGCATGGGGGCTTCGTCACGCTCGCCTTCGCCGATGACGATACGGCCGTCCATGTCGATGGCATTGAGCGCCGAGCGCATAGCGTCCACCGCCGCCTGATCCGCCGCCTTCTCATCCCCCTTGCCGATCCAGCCGTGCGCGGCAATAGCCGCCTCTTCGGCCACCCGAACAATGTCGAGGGCCAGGTCGAAACCCGTTTGTGACATAGGCAATTCCCTGTTGGTCTGTTTTTTATTTCGCCACGGGTGGCGGCTCGGCGCGCGCGCGCAGGCGAGCGGCAAGGCTTTCTATGGCGGCACTGTCGGCGCCATTTTTGATCGGCGCCCCCAGAACGGGGTCGATGCGCGCATTGGCCGCCTTAGCCATGGCTTCAGGGGCCTTAAGCTCCCACGGCAGGGCATCGGCCGTTTTTTGAAGCTGATCGGATCTGGCTTTCAGCGCCACCACCTGTTGTCTGATCTGCTCCGGTGTCGGTACATCCTGAGGCGGCGGCGGGAATTCAGACCATTTCGGGAAGCTGTCGTAGGCGCGCGGCGAAGACGCTTCCTGCGCTGAAACGGACGCGGCAAAGGCTCCGATAACCGCACAAGGCAGCAAGAGCGCGTGGATCTTTGACCGCTTAATCATGAGGAAGCTCCGCAACCGATGGCATCGGTTATAAAAACCGGCCTGATCAAAAGCAAACTTTGCGAGTCCTGAACAGCCCTAAAACACGTCATAACGCGATGTTGCATATTATACAGTGAAAATTGTGGCGCAACGCCTGATGAAGCGCGTTAGAAAATACCAAGGAACGACTCGCGGAGGCCGCCATGACTGAAAAAAGCACTGAGAAACCCGCTTCCAAGGCCAAAACCCGTAAGGCCACTGCCCCTAAAAAAGCCGTAGCCGCCGAAGCGACGCCCGCAGTAGCCCCTGCCCCCGTGGCCAAAACCACACGCAAAACAGCGCCCAAAACAAAGACTGCCCCTAAGGCCAGCCCCGTCGAAGCCCCCGTGGCCCCAAAACCTGCGGCGCAGTCCGCGCCGTCGCCAACGCCCCCTCCGTCCGAACCGCCGCCCGAATCCACCTTTGACTCCGAGCAGATGAAGGCGCTGGAAGACCTGTCGATCAACCTCGCCAAGGCCGCCATCACCGCGCAGACGGCATTGGCCAGCGCGGTTTTGAAACAACCGGATTTCAACGGCACGCCAAACGGTGATCCGTTTCAGGTTGCCCCCGCCATGACCAGCGTCATGACTTCTCTGGCGCAAAACCCCGAAAAAGTCATCGAAGCCCAGACCGACCTGATGACCGGCTACATGTCGTTGTGGGCCGAAATGACGCGCCGCTCGCTGGGCGTCGAAACCCCGGAAGACACCACGCCGAAGGACAAGCGCTTCTCCGACCCGCGCTGGCAGCAGAACCTCGTCTTCGACATGATGCGCAAGTCGTATCTTCTGTCCTCGACCTGGCTCAACAACCTCGTGTCCTCTGTTGAGGACGTCGATCCGCTGCATAAGCGCCGCGCCGAGTTTTTCACCAAGCTGGTCACCGACGCTTTTTCGCCCTCCAACTTCCTGATGTCCAACCCGGCGGCGCTCGACACGCTGCTCACCTCCAAGGGCGAAAGTCTGGTCAAGGGGATGCAGAAATTCGCCGACGATCTGGCGCGCGGTGATGGCAAGTTGAAGATTTCTCAGGCCGATTACGCCCATTTCAAGGTTGGCGAAAACGTCGCCACCACGCCGGGCAAGGTGGTATGGCGCGGGCCTTTGTTCGAGCTGTTGCAATATAATCCGACTACGGACGAAGTGCGCGAAACGCCGCTGCTGATCTTCCCACCGTGGATCAACAAATACTATATCCTCGATCTGCAATCGAAGAATTCGCTGATCAAGTGGCTGACGGATCAGGGCTTTTCGGTTTTTGTCGTCTCATGGGTCAATCCGGATGCTGACCTGAGGGACGTCACCTTTGAGGACTATATGTTCGGCGGCGTCTACAAGGCCGTGTCATTAGTCCGTGAGCAGACAGGTTCACCCAAGATCAATACCGTCGGCTACTGCATCGGCGGCACGCTTCTGGGCGTCGCTCTGGCCCACATGGCGGCCAAGGGTGACGACAGCGTGTCATCGGCCACCTTCTTTACCGCCCAGCACGATTTCTCCGAAGCCGGCGACCTGCTCCTCTTCACCAACGAAGCCTGGCTGAAAGAGCTGGAGCGTCAGATGGATGCGGCAGGCGGGGTCCTGCCGGGAGCGGCGATGGCCGATACGTTCAACGCCCTGCGCGCCAACGATCTGGTCTGGTCCTTTTTCGTCAATAACTACCTGATGGGTAAGGACCTGACCGCCTTCGACCTGCTGTGCTGGAATGCCGATCAGACGCGGATGCCCAAGGCGCTGCACATGTACTACTTGCGCAAATTCTATCACGAAAACGCCCTGTCTCAGGGAAAGCTCAATATCGCCGGCGTGCCCATCGACCTGAAAAACGTCAAAATTCCCGTCTTCGAGCAGTCCGGCCGCGAAGACCACATCGCCCCACCGGGTTCGGTGTTCAAATCGGCCCGCCTGTTCGGCGGCCCGGTCACCTTCGTCATGGCAGGCTCCGGCCACATTGCCGGCGTCGTCAACCCGCCCGCGGCCCAGAAGTACCAGCACTGGATCAATGAACTGAGCAATGCCAATGGCTTACCAGAGACTCTTGAGTCGTGGCAAAAAGACGCCGTCGAACATAAGGGGTCTTGGTGGGACTATTGGGCCCAGTGGCTGCATGACAAGTCCGGCCCGATGGTCCCGGCGCGTGATCCATCCAAGGGCAAGTTTAAACCCGACATGGATGCGCCGGGTAGCTATGTGCTGGTGAAGTCGTAGTCTTTTAAGATCGTGGGGCCGCAGGCCCCACACCCCAAAACCGGAAGTCTGATGAACGCCGGGTTTTTGGGATTGAGAACCTGATATGGGGTGCAGGGGCCTGTGGCCCCTGCGTCTTAAACCCTTACAGTCTCAGAATAATCGTCTCTACGATCGGTCTGCGGCCCCAGGTATTCTGAGCGGCCTTTTTGAGTACGCGCGCCACGGCGGTTTCGACGGTCTGATCGTCGTCGCGTTCTTCGCGGGAAAGCTTCTGCACGGCTTTTTCGGCCATATCGCACAGCTTTTCGAGCTGATCCGAGATGCTATCCTCGTTCTCAAAGGCCAGACCTAGCCCACGCACCTCGACATAGGATGCCAGCTGGTTCTTGCTGTTGAGGGCGAAAGAGACGAACAGCATGCCGTTATGGGCGGCATGGCGGCGCTCACGCAGGGCTTCGGAGGCTTCGGGGACCAGCATGCCGCCATCGACAAACAGACGGCCAGACGGCACTTCGTCGATGATTTCGGGCTTGCCCGGGGCGAGGCGCACCATATCGCCATTGCGCAGGACGACCTGTTCCGGGATGCCGATTTCGGCGGCCAGAGCGGCGTGCTTTTGCAGGTGGCGGCGTTCACCGTGCGTCGGAATGGCGATTTTCGGCCGCGCCCAGGCATACATCTGCTTCAGTTCGTCGCGGCAGGGGTGGCCGGAGACGTGGATGCCGGGGTGGTCCTTTTCGGTATGAATTTCCACACCGAGGTCCGACAGACGGTTTTGCAGGCTGCGGATGGCGATTTCGTTGCCCGGAATGACACGCGAAGAAAAGACGCAGGAATCCCCAGCCCCCAGACGCACCAGCGGGTGGTTGCCGTCAGCAATGCGCGACAGGGCGGCGCGCGGTTCGCCCTGAGAGCCCGTGCACAGGTAAAGAACTTCGGTGTCCTTCATCTTGGCGGCTTCGGCTTCGGAGACGAATTCCTGCACGCCCTTCATTAGACCGACGAATTTAGCGGCCGCCGCCATGCGGTGCATGGAGCGCCCAACAAGGCAGACCGAACGGCCACAGGCTTCGGCGGCGCGGATGACGCTGTCCATGCGGGCGACGTTAGACGCAAAGCAGGCCACGGCTACACGACCCGTCAGTGTACGGATCACCGCCTCAAGCGCCACCTTCACATCGGCTTCGGAGCCCGCCTGCCCGTCCACGAACACATTGGTCGAGTCGCAGACCATGGCCAGCACGCCCTCATCGCCTAGCGCAACGATACGGCTGATGTCGGTGGGTTTCCCGGTGATCGGGTCCGGGTCGATCTTCCAGTCGCCGGTGTGCAGCACCGTCCCCAGAGGCGTCCTGATGGACAGGCCGTTGGGTTCCGGGATCGAGTGGGTGATGGTGATATAGTCGATCTCGAACGGGCCCAGATGCACCTTGCCGCCCAGTGGCACCTCGGTCAGGTCGAAGTCTTCGACCCCCGCTTCGCGCAGCTTTTCGCGGATAAGGAAGGCGGTGAAGGGCGTGGCGTAAAGCGGCGCCTTGATGCGATCCCACAGCCAGCCCAGCGCCCCGATATGATCTTCGTGGGCGTGGGTCAGGATGACACCCAGAATCTCCTCGCCTTCGAGGAATTTGGGGTCGGGCACAATGACTTCGATGCCGGGCGTGGTCAGGTCGCCGAAGGTCACACCGACATCGACCAGAATCCATTTACGGTCATGCTCCGGCCCGAAGCCGTAAGCATTGAGGTTCATACCGATTTCGTTTGAGCCGCCCAGCGGCAAAAACACCAGTTCGTCTTTGTTTTTACTCATTTTTCTTTTGATTAGAGAGGGTACGCTGATAGATTTCGAGCAGACCCCGCAGCGTAAGATCGGGATCGAAATGATGGATGCGGTCGGTCGCGCCTTCGAACAACGACGCCACGCCGCCGGTGGCTACGACCGTCATGGGTTGACCGTATTCGGCCTGAATCTTGTCGGTCAGATATTCGATAAGGCCCATATAGCCCCAGAATATGCCCGATTGCATGGCGCTGACCGTGTCCTTGCCGATATAGTGCGCCGGGCGCTCAATCGCAATGCGCGGCAGCTTAGCCGCCGCCGAATGCAGGGCCTGAACCGACAGGTTGATGCCCGGCGCAATCGCCGTGCCTTCCAGCGCGCCGTCAGCAGCCACCACATCGAAGGTGGTGGCGGTGCCGGAGTCAATAACGATCAACGGCCCGCCGTATTTGATCCAGGCGCCCACCGTATTGACCAGACGGTCCGCCCCGGCTTCCGACGGCTTGTCGATGCGGACTTCGATGCCTAGGTGCGTATTGTCGCCGATGACGTAGGGCGTCTTGTTGAAATAGCGCTGGGCCAGCTTGCGCAGGTTGAACAGGGACTGCGGCACGACCGAGGAGATGATGCAGTCCTCGATCTGATTGAAATCGAGCCCGTTCATCTGAAGGAGCTGATAAAGCCACACGGCGTATTCGTCGGCGGTGCGCGTCGATTCGGTGGCCGTGCGCCACTGCGCGCGCCAGCCTTCGCCATCGTGCACGGCGAATAACGTATTGGTATTGCCCTGTTCGATGGCGAGCAGCATCAGGCCTCCGGATACGAAACGGACCCGCTGGCGATCACGTGGATCATGCCGTCCGGGTCTCTGACGCGCAGCGCGCCATACTCATCAAGGCCAAGAATCGTTCCCGTCCGGGCCTGAGGGTGTTGCTCTATCAGACAGAGGCGGTCGCGACCATAGGCCTGATCCCACCACTGCGCGGCTGTGACTTCAAAGCCATGCGTAAGCCAGTCGTCCAGACGCCGCGTCATGGCCGCATCAAGGGCTTCGAGGACGCCTTCGACGGTTTGGGGTTGCGCCGTCAGGTCGTTGACCGCCGCCGTGCCGTAGCTCAGACCCTGCGGCGCTTCGGTGACATTGATGCCGATGCCGATAACGATCCCCAACCCTGTTTCAAGCGTTTCGCTCTGGGCCAGTATGCCGCACAGCTTGCGGCCCTCGTACAACACGTCGTTCGGCCACTTGATCTTCAGCGGGTCCGGTGCCCTCAGCAGGGGGCGGATCGCGTCGGTTACCGCCAACGCCGCCACGAACGACAACTGCGTCACGCGGCGCATCTCGACCGGCAACACCCCGTACCACGAGGCCATCAGATTGCCCGACGGCCCTTCCCACTGCCGCCCCATGCGCCCCTGCCCGGCCGTTTGCCACTTCGCCCGGACCCAGCGCGGGCCGCAATCCGCCGCCCGCAGCCGGTTGAGGGCTTCGGTCTGGGTGGACGGCAGGGAGTCAAAAACGTCTATAAGGGCCATAAAAGAAATGCAGGGGTTACAAACCCCTGCACCCCGGAAGTTAAATTAAACAGCAGGCTTAGTTCAGGCCGAAGCTCTTGACCGCCGTTTCCGCCAGCGGATAGAGCCCTGACAAAGCGAAGGCCGCGATCGGGAAGGCAAAGGCCGCCGCTGCATAGGCAATCCACTTCGCTTCGAACGGCGCCTTGTCCAGCTCGCCCTTATCCCCATCGAACCACATCACCTTGATGATGCGCAGGTAATAGAAGGCCGCGATAACCGAGGCCACCAGACCGGCCACGGCAAAGCCCCAGTAACCGGCTTCGAGCGCCGCACCGAAGACGAAGAACTTGCCCCAGAAGCCGGAGAAGGGCGGCATCCCCAGTACCGACAGGGCTAGAACCGTGATGGCGATGGTCAGCTTCATATCGACCTTGGACAGCCCCGACAGGTCGTCGATCTTGCTGACCGCAATGCCCTTACGCGACAGGGCGATCTGCGCTGAGAACAGGCCCAGCGTATCGACCATGTACAGGACCGAGAATAGCAAGAGCGCCATGACACCCTTGTCCGTCCCGGCCGCCAAGGCCAGCATGGCGTAACCCATATTGGCAATCGACGAATAGGCCAGCAGGCGCTTGAAGTCTTTTTGCATCAGACCGCCGAGGCCGCCGATCAGGAAGGACAGGGTGGCGATGGCCAGCAGGACCTGCGCCCACTGATCGTGCAGACCCGCAAAGGCGTCATTGAGGACACGCGCCAGCAGCACCAGAGCCGCAAACTTCGGGGCACCGGCGAACAGGGCTACGACCGGGGTCGGTGCGCCTTCATAAACGTCCGGCGTCCACATGTGGAACGGTGCGGCAGACACTTTGAAGGCCAGACCGGCAATGACGAAGACCAGACCGAAGATCAGGCCGACCTGCATATTGGCCTGAGCCGAGGCCGCAATGGCGTCGAAATTCATCGAGCCCGCAAAGCCATAGACCAGCGAAATACCGTAAAGCAGCAGGCCCGAAGACAGGGAACCCAGCACGAAATACTTCAGGCCGGCTTCCGAGCCCTTGGCGTCGTCGCGGCGGAAGGCCGCCATGACATAGGCCGCCAGCGAGTTCAGTTCGAGGCCGATATAGAGGGCGATCAGGTCGCCCGCCGACACCATCATGCTCATGCCGATAGCCGACAGGGTAACGAGGATCGGGAATTCGAAGCGGTTATTGTTCTGACGCTCGAAATAGCCGCGCGCCAGCACCACCACCAAAGCCGAGGCGATGTAGATGAAGGTCTTGGCGAAATTGGCCACGCCGTCGGCGATGAAAGACCCGTTGAAGACCTTACCGTGACCGTTGAAGGCCGCGGCAAAGGCCGCCGCGATCAGGGCCGCACCACACAGCGCCGCGACCGAGCCCGCCGCCTTGTCACCGCGCAGCGCCCCGTAGACGAGGATGCCGAGTACGGAAACCGCCAGGATCAGTTCCGGAAGGGCCAGATGAAGAGCCGATGTCAAATCCATAATGGGCGCTCCTATCCGCCGATAACAGCGCGGTACGTCGCCACAACGGCGTCCACGCTGGCGGTGGTAAAGTCAAATACAAAGGCCGGATAGATACCCAGCAGCAGCGTCCCCGCGATCAGGGGCGCAAAGATGATTTTTTCACGCAAGGTCAGATCCGGATGGCCCTTGAGCTGTTCATTGGTCACGTCGCCGTACATGACGCGCTTGAAGAGGGTCAGGGCGTACATGGCCGAAAGGATGACGCCGGTGGCGGCAACCAGCGCGGCCCAGGTCGAAGCCTGATAGAGGCCGGTCATGGTCAGGATTTCCCCGACAAAGCCCGACGTGCCCGGCAGGCCGACATTGGCCATGGTGAACAGCAGGAAGACAAAGGCGAAGTGCGGCATCAGCTTGGTCAGACCGCCGTAGAAGGCGATTTCGCGCGTATGCCAGCGGTCATAGACCACACCGACGCAGAGGAAGAGCGCACCAGAGATAAAGCCGTGCGAGATCATCTGATAGACCGCGCCCTGCACGCCTGCCTGATTGCCCGCGAATATCCCCATGGTCACGAAGCCCATGTGGGCGACCGACGAATAGGCGATCAGCTTTTTGATATCCGTTTGACGGAAGGCGATCAGCGAGGTCACGACGATGGCGATGACCGACAGGGTCAGCACGAAGGGCGTGAACAGTTCCGAGGCATAGGGGAACATCGGCAGGTTGAAGCGGATGAAACCGTAACCGCCGAGCTTCAGCAGAATACCGGCCAGCAGGACCGAGCCAGCGGTCGGGGCCTGAACGTGGGCGTCAGGCAGCCAAGTGTGCACCGGCCACATCGGCATCTTCACCGCGAACGAGGCGAAGAAGGCAAACCACAGCCACGGCTGCGCCGCTTGCGAGAAGGCGTAGGTCGAAAGGGTCGGAATATCCGACGTACCCGCCACACCGACCATGTACAGCATGGCCGCCAGCATCAGTACGGACCCCAGAAGGGTATAGAGGAAGAACTTGTAGGCCGCGTAGATACGGTCCTTGCCACCCCAGATACCGATAATGAGGAACATCGGGACCAGACCGCCTTCGAAGAAGACGTAGAAGAGGAACAGGTCGAGCGCGGTGAAGACGCCGATGACCAGCGTTTCCAGCACGAGGAAGGCGATCATATATTCAACGAGCCGCGTCTTGACCGAGTCCCACGAAGCGAGAATGCACAGCGGCATCAGCAGCGCCGTCAGGGCCACGAACAGCACCGAAATGCCATCGACGCCCATGTGGTAGCTCAGGAAGCTGAACCACTGCACCTTTTCCACGAACTGATAGTCGGTGGTGGTGCGGTCGAAGCCCGCCAGCAGGATGACGGTCAGGGCCAGCGTCGCCAGCGTCGTCCACAGGGCGATCCACTTGGCATTGCGCTCGATGACGCTGGCGTCATCCTTGCGCGAGACCCATTTGACGCCAAGAATGGCCAACGCCCCTACCAGCGGCAGGAAGGTAATAAGGCTAAGAAGATTGGGGATTACCGGTGACATACTTAAAAGCTCTCCCCTATCGCGCCATACCGAAGACAACCCAGGTCAGAAGACCCGCGATGCCGAGGAACATGACGAAGGCGTAGTGATAGACATAGCCCGTCTGAGTCTTGACCAGACGCTGCGCCGATTTCAGCGCCGTCCAGGCGGCACCGTTCGGGCCCAGGCCGTCGATGATCTTCACATCGAGCACCTTCCAGAACAGGTCGCCGAGCGCCTTGGAACCCTTGACGAAGGTCGCCTGATACAACTCGTCGAAGAACCACTTGTTGTACAGGAAGGTGTACAGCGGCCCCTTGCGCGCCGCCATGGCCTTGGGCAGGGCGGGCTTCAGCAGGTAGAAGTACACGGCCAGAGCCGTACCGATCAGGGTCACCACCAGCGGGGCCCATTTGACCCAGGCTTCCTCGATGTGGTGCGCCTCATGCAGGACGTGGTTGTGCGGTCCGTGCTGAATGGCGTGGCCCCAGAAGGCGTGGGCATGATCGCCGATAAAGTACGGGGCGAACACGAAACCGGCTGCCACCGCACCGATCGACAGCACGATCAGCGGGATCAGCATGACGATCGGGCTTTCATGCGGCGTATGCGCATGGCCGTGGTGATCGTCATGACCATGAGCGTGGGCATGATCGTCATGAGCATGAGCGTGGGCATGATCGTCATGAGCATGGGCGACAGCGGCATGGGCATGGTCGTCATGGCCGTGTGCCTGATGATCGTCGTGGGCGGCTTCCCAGTGCTTTTTGCCGTGGAAGGTCATGAAGGCCAGACGCCAGCTATAGAAAGCCGTCAGCAGAGCTGCCAGAATACCGATCACGAAGGCGAACATGCCCTGCGGGGTATTATGGGCCGCCCAGGCGGTTTCGATGATCATGTCCTTAGAGAAGAAGCCCGCGAAACCAATCTGCGTGTAGGGAATGCCAAGGCCGGTGATGGCGATGGTGCCGATGGTCATGGCTGCGTAGGTGACCGGCAGATACTTGGCCAGACCGCCCATGTGACGCATATCCTGTTCGTGGTGCATCCCGTGGATGACCGACCCGGCCCCAAGGAACAGCAGCGCCTTGAAGAAGGCGTGTGTGAACAGGTGGAACATGGCCGCCTCGTAGGCACCGACGCCCGCCGCGAAGAACATGTAGCCCAACTGCGAACAGGTCGAGAAGGCGATAACGCGCTTGATGTCGTTTTGCGTGAAGCCGATGGAGGCAGCGAAGATGGCGGTGATGGCCCCGATATAGGTGACTATCATCTTGGCCACCGGCGCATATTCAAACAGCGGCGACAGAAGGCAGACCATGTAGACGCCGGCGGTCACCATGGTGGCGGCGTGGATCAGGGCCGACACGGGGGTCGGACCTTCCATGGCGTCCGGAAGCCAGGTGTGCAGGAAGAACTGCGCCGACTTACCCATGGCACCGATGAACAGCAGGAAGGCGGCCAGATCGAGCGCCGAGAAGCTGTGGCCGAGGAACATCCAGCTGGTATCGGCCTTGGCGGCGATCAGCGGGAACAGTTCGTGGAAGTTGATGGTCCCGAACATCCAGTAGATCGTCATGATGCCCAGCGCGAAGCCGAAGTCACCGACGCGGTTGACGACGAAGGCCTTAATGGCCGCCGAAGACGCCGAGTCCTTCTGGAACCAGAAGCCAATCAGCAGGTAGGAGGCCAGACCGACGCCTTCCCAGCCGAAGAAGAGCTGCATGAAGTCGGCCGCCGTCACCAGCATCAGCATGGCGAAGGTAAACAGCGACAGGTAAGCGAAGAAGCGCGGGCGGCTGGGGTCTTCGGCCATGTAGCCCCAGCTATACAGGTGGACCAGCGACGAGACCGAGGTCACCACGATCAGCATGGTGGCCGACAGGGCATCAATGCGGATCGACCACGCCGAGTGGAAGGTGCCGATATTGATGAAGTCGAGCAGCTTTACGGTGAAGGGCTCAAGGCCACCCCAGGTGTGCTGAGCGAAGGTGTACCAAGACAGGGCGCAGGACAGGAACAGGAGCCCGGTGGTCACCGCCTGAGAGGCGATGTCACCGATCTTGCGCCCGAACAGGCCCGCGACCAGAGCCCCCAGAAGCGGGGCCAGAACAAGGATCGTAACCAGGTTTTGCATGACTTCCCTTAGCCCTTCATCATGCTGGCGTCATCGACTTCGATGTCACCGCGGTTACGGAAGAACGTCACAAGAATAGCCAGACCGACCGCCGCTTCCGCAGCCGCAACGGTGAGGACGAACATCGCCATGATCTGACCCTGCACATTATGCAGGTGCGTCGAGAAGGCGACGAAGTTGATATTGACCGCCAGAAGGATCAGTTCGATCGACATCAGGATGATGATGATGTTGCGGCGGTTCATGAAGATGCCGAACACCCCAATGGTGAACAGGATGGCCGAAACGATCAGATAGTGTTCAAGACCGATAGTCATTCCTTGATTCCTTCGCCGGTTTTGACCTTGACGATGGCCACGGCGTCCTTGCGGCGGCGCGTCACCTGGGTGTGGATGTCCTGACGCTTGACGTAGGTGCGGTGCTGGAGCGTCAGCACGATGGCGCCGATCATGGCCACCAGAAGCACCAGACCCGCCGCCTGGAAGACATAGACATAATCTGTGTAGAGGACGCGACCGATGGCTTCGATATTGCTCATCTCCGCGCCATAGACCTGAGGCGATTGACCCGCCGCCGCGCCGCGCTGGGCCACGGCCGAGGAAATCATGATCAGCTCGATCAGAAGCAGGATGCCGACCACCATGCCGATGGGCAGGTAGTTGGCAAAGCCCTGCCGCAGCTTGGTGAAGTCCACATCCAGCATCATGACGACGAAGAGGAAGAGGACCGCCACCGCGCCGACATAGACGACAACCAGCAGCATGGCGAGGAATTCCGCCCCCATCAGGACGAACAGGCCCGCCGCCGAAAAGAAGGCGAGGATCAGAAACAGCACCGAGTGCACCGGATTGCGCGCGGTTATCACCAGCGCCCCCGATACGACGGTCACGGCCGCCAGAATGTAAAAGGCTATTGCCAGCATGATCGGGACCTCCGCCCCTTCTCTACTTTGCGGGTTCGGGATCGCTCCCTAGCCCCTCAGACTGTGATCCCGCAAGGCATATCCTTACGGAATCGGTGGATATTCATACGCTCAATCAGCGGTAAGGCGCGTCCAGTTCGAGGGCGCGTGCAATCTCGCGCTCCCAACGGTCGCCATTGGCCAGCAGTTTCGACTTGTCGTAGTACAGCTCTTCGCGCGTATCGGTGGCGAATTCGAAGTTCGGCCCTTCGACAATGGCATCGACCGGACAGGCTTCCTGACACAGGCCGCAATAGATGCACTTCACCATATCGATGTCGTAGCGCGTCGTGCGGCGCGACCCGTCTTCACGCGGCTCGGCCTCGATGGTGATGGCCTGAGCCGGGCAGATGGCTTCGCACAGCTTGCAGGCGATGCAGCGTTCTTCGCCGTTGGGATAGCGACGCAGGGCGTGCTCACCGCGGAAGCGCGGGCTGATCGGCCCCTTTTCAAACGGGTAGTTGATGGTCTTCTTCGGCTTGAACATATATTTCACGGCAAGGCCCGTGGCCCCGACGAAGTCAAGCAGCAGCGCGCCCTTGGCGGCTTGGACAAGACGGCCGATCATGCGAAATTACCTCCGAAAACCTGGTAGGCCGCGATGATAACGACGGCAACGAGAGACAGGGGCAGAAAGACCTTCCAGCCCAGACGCATCAGCTGATCGTAGCGGTAGCGCGGGACGATGGCCTTGGCGATGGCGAACATGATGAACCAGAACACCACCTTAACGATGAACCAGCCGAGACTGATCAGGGTGTAGGCCAGAGTGCCGGGAGCAATGATCGAGTCCATCGGGATGGGCGATTGCCAGCCACCGAAGAACAGAATGGTGATCATGGCGCACATCAGCACGATGTTGGCGTATTCACCGATCATGAACAAAAGGTACGGCGTCGAGGAATATTCGACCTGATAACCGGCAACCAGTTCGGATTCGGCTTCGGGCAGGTCGAACGGCGGACGGTTGGTTTCGGCCAGAGCCGAAATGTAGAACATGACCATCATACCGAACATGACCGGCAGCTTGATAATGCCAAGGCCCAGAAGCCCGCCGCCGCCGAGGAAGTTCCAGTTCCAGAAGCCCCCGGCCTGCTTGTTGACGATATCCGACAGGTTCATCGACCCGGCCAGCAGCACAACCGTGATGATGATGAAGCCCAGCGACACTTCGTAGGACACCATCTGCGCGGCGGAACGCAGGCCGCCGAGGAAGGGGTATTTCGAGTTGGAAGCCCAGCCGCCCATGATGATGCCATAGACACCCAGAGACGAGATGGCGAACAGGTAGAGGATGCCGACATTGATGTTCGACACCACCCAGCCCGGCGCGAACGGAATGACCGCCCACGACATGAAGGCCAGAACGAAGGTCAGAAGCGGCGCGATCAGAAAGACCGGCTTGTCGGCACCGGCGGGGATGATGACTTCCTTCAGCACGAACTTGAAGAAGTCGGCGAAGGACTGCATCAGGCCGAAGGGACCGACGACGTTCGGCCCTTTGCGCATCTGCACGCCGGCCCACACCTTGCGGTCACCCCACAGCAGGAAGGCCAGCGAGACCATCACGCCGACAATAACGGCGAGGGCCTGCCCGATGGTGATGATCGTCCAGCCCCACGGACCGGCCCAGAAATTAGCGTCTGTCATATGCTCTTACTCCGCCGCCAGGCTCACCGGACCGGACCGGGTGGCCGAAATATCGGACATGGCCACGGACGCCCGCGCGATGGGGTTGGTCAGGTAGAAGTCTTTGATAGTGCCGGCGAAGGTTTCGCCAGTGATCTCGCCCTTGGTCCCCAGTATCGCCACGTCGAACGCCTTGGGCGTCGGGCGCGCGTCGATACGGCCAAAGGTCGGATGATCGGTGATCAGGGCGTGGCGCAGGTCCGACAGGCTGTCGTAAGGCAGGGTCTTGCCCAGCTTGGACGACAGGGCGCGGAAGATGGCCCAGTCCTCTTTGGCCTCGCCCTTCGGGAAGACGGCGCGTTCGGAAATCTGCACGCGGCCTTCCATATTGACGTAAAGGCCCGACTTTTCGGTATAGGCTGCACCCGGCAGGATGACGTCCGCCGCCGAGGCCCCTGCATCGCCGTGCGAGCCGACGTAAACCACAAACGACCCCTTGAGCTTCGCCGTGTCGATTTCGTCGGCGCCCAGCAGGACCACGACGTCCAGCTTACCGTTCAGTATGCCTTGCGTATCCAGCCCGCCCTCACCCGGCACGAAGCCGAGGTCGAGGCCAGCGACGCGCGCGGCGGCCTGATGGACGATGTTGAAGCCGTTCCAGTCTTCGCGCACCACATTGTAGGGCTTGAGGATTTCGCTGGCGATCAGGGCCAGCACAGCGGCACCCTCTTCACCCGACACCGCACCGGAACCGATCAGCACGGCGGGCTTTTTCGCGTCCTTAAGGAGGTCACGGAAAGCCGATTTCTTGAACTCTTTCAGCGCCTTCGAGCCAGAACCTAAGTGCGCATACTCATAGGTCAGATCACAGGCTTCGCCGATCACAGCGACCTGCGTCTTGCCCTTGAGCCACGACTTGCGGATGCGCGCATTGATCAGCGGCGCTTCGAGGCGCGGATTGGTGCCGATCAGCAGGATGACATCAGCCTCTTCGATCCCGGCAATACCGGAATTGAACAGCCAGGCTTCGCGCGGCGTGTTGGCCGAGACCGGACCGAAGGCTTCACCATACTGGCGGCAATCGAGGTTTTTAACGCCCAGCGAGATGAACAGGTCCTTGGCCGCTTTCAGGCTTTCGGCGTCCTGAAGATCACCGGCGATGACACCGACCTTGTCCGCAGACGTCGCTTGCAGCTTACCCGCCACGGCGTCCAGCGCCTCATCCCACGAGGCCGGGGTCAGGCTGCCATTCTTGCGCACATACGGGCGGTCAAGGCGCTGACGGCTCAGACCATCGACGGCGTAGCGCGACTTGTCCGACAGCCATTCCTCGTTGATGTCGTCCTTCAGGCGCGGCAGGGCGCGCAGCACGGTCGAACCACGATAGTCGATACGGATGTGCGCGCCCAGCGCGTCGTGCACGTCGATGGTTTCGACCTTTTGCAGTTCCCACGGGCGGTAGTTGAACGACCACGGCTTGTGAGTCAGGGCCCCGACCGGGCACAGATCATTGAGATTGCCCGACAGTTCCGACGACACGGCCTGTTCGAGATAGGAGGTGATCTCGGCGTTTTCGCCACGCGAAATCATGCCCATTTCAGTGACACCGGCCACTTCGGTCGAGAAGCGGACGCAGCGCGTGCACTGGATGCAGCGCGTCATGAAGGTCTTGATCGTCGGCCCAAGATACTTTTCTTCGACGGCGCGCTTGTTTTCCTGATAGCGCGAGCCATCGCGGCCATATCCCATGGCCTGATCCTGAAGGTCGCATTCACCGCCCTGATCGCAAATCGGGCAGTCGAGCGGGTGGTTGATGAGCAGGAACTCCATCACGCCTTCTCGCGCCTTCTTGACCATCGGCGTGTTGGTGAAGATTTCCTGACCGTCGGCGGCCGGCAGCGCACACGAAGCCTGCGGCTTCGGCGGTCCGGGCTTCACCTCGACGAGGCACATGCGGCAGTTGCCGGCGATCGACAGGCGCTCATGGTAGCAGAAACGGGGAATTTCCTCACCCGCCAGCTCCGCCACCTGAAGCACGGTCATGCCGGGTTCGAACTCGACCTCGACACCATTGACTTTAGCTATCGGCATCTGCCTCAAACCTCATACAAAAAAAGCATTCCGAACCGTCAGAACCACGACTTGTCGCCAGCGACATAGTCCTCATGGAACTGTTGTTCGGACTTGAACAGGTAGATGATCAGCTCGATGAACGAGATGAACGCCACCGCCAGACCCGGCAGGATCAGGAACCAGCCAATCGTGCCGCAAGCAAGCATGATCAGACCGGCATTGGTCTTGCCGAGATAGAATTTGTGGACGCCCCAGATCCCGAAGAAGAAGGTCAGGAGGGCCGCCACCCATTTGTTCTTGTCAGGTATACCGGACTTGATGACGTAGACGCTGACGGCGACGCCCTCAGAGCCTTCGAAATCCACCGCCATACCGGCTGCTACGGAGCGGGCACCGCCCATCAGGTCGGCGCGCGAAAAGCTGTAGCGCTGACCGTCATCGCCGCTGATCAGGCCCTGACCTGTGGCATCGCTGAATGAAAGTACCTTGCCCCGCATGACCGCCCCCTACTCCGCCGCAATCGAATGTCCGGCGAAGTTGCCCTTCGACGAACGATATTGCGCGATACGATCTTCAATTTCGTGACGGAAGTGCCGGATCAGACCCTGAATCGGCCAAGCCGCCGCGTCGCCCAGCGCGCAGATGGTGTGGCCTTCGACCTGCTTGGTCACGTCCAGCAGGATGTCGATTTCCTTGGGGTCCGCATCGCCCTTAGCCATGCGCTCCATCACGCGCCACATCCAGCCCGTGCCTTCGCGGCAGGGCGTGCACTGACCGCAGGATTCGTGCTTGTAGAAGTAGCTGAGACGCGCGATGGCCTTGATCAGGTCGGTCGATTTGTCCATCACAATCACCGCCGCCGTACCGAGGCCGGAGCCCAGGCCGCGCAGGGTGTCGAAATCCATCGGCATGTTTTCGCACTGTTCAGCCGGGATCATCGGCACGGACGAGCCGCCCGGAATGACGGCCTTCAAATTGCCCCAGCCGCCCCGGATACCGCCGCAGTGATCCTCGATCAACTGACGGAAGGGGATCGACATGGCCTCTTCGACATTGCAGGGGCGCTCAACGTGGCCCGAAATGCAAAACAGCTTGGTGCCGGTGTTGTTTTGTGCGCCGAAACCGGCAAACCACGCCGCACCGCGACGCAGGATGGTGCCGACAACCGCAATGGATTCCACATTATTGACCGTCGTCGGGCAGCCATAGAGCCCAGCACCGGCCGGGAACGGCGGCTTCAGGCGCGGCTGGCCCTTCTTGCCTTCCAGCGATTCCAGAAGCGCGGTTTCTTCGCCGCAGATATAGGCCCCGCCACCGTGGTGGACATAGATGTCGAAATCCCAGCCGTGGACATTGTTCTTGCCGACCAGCTTCGCCTCATAGGCCTGCTTGATCGCCGCTTCGAGACGCTCGCGCTCGAAAACGTACTCACCACGGATATAGATGTAGCAGGCGTGGGCCTGCATCGCGAAAGACGCAATCAAACAGCCTTCGATCAGCAGGTGCGGATCGTGGCGCATGATTTCGCGGTCTTTACAGGTGCCCGGTTCCGATTCGTCGGCATTGACGACCAGATAGTGCGGACGGTCCTTGACCTCCTTCGGCATGAAGGACCACTTCAGGCCGGTCGAGAAACCCGCGCCACCGCGCCCGCGCAGCCCCGAATTCTTCACATTGGTGATGATCCAGTCGCGCCCGTAGGACAGGATGTCCTTGGTCGCGTTCCAGCAGCCGCGCTGCTTTGCCCCCTCAAGGCCCCAATCATGGAAGCCATACAGGTTGGTAAAGATGCGGTCCTTGTCTTCGAGAATACCCACCATGATTACGCCTTGACCTCCGCTTCCGGAGCATTGGGGATTTTGAGCGGCTTGGCTGCCGAACCGTCATACAGCGACGGGTCTTTCAGCGTGGTTGCGCCGCCCAGCGGTTCTGACGTGAAGCGGCCATTGTAGGGGCCGGTCTTCGGCGTCTTGCCCGCCGCGAAATCGTCGATGATCTGGGCCAGATTGTCCGGCGTCAGGTCTTCGTAGAAATAGTCGTTGATCTGCGCCATCGGGGCATTGGTGCAGGCACCGAGGCATTCAACCTCCTGCCAGTAGAACTTGCCATCGGCCGAAAGCTTGTCCTTCGGGCCGATCTTGTCCTTACACACCTTCATCAGGGCCTCAGAGCCGCGCAGCTGGCACGGAGTCGTACCGCAGACCTGAATCAGCGCCGCCGAGCCCACCGGCTCCAGCATGAACATGGTGTAGAAGGTGGCCACTTCGTACACGCGGATGCGCGCCATGCCGAGCATTTCGGCGACGACGGCGATGGCGGGTTCCGACACCCAGCCCTCCTGCTTCTGGATCAGCCACAGGATGGGGATGACCGCCGACTGACGGCGGTTTTCGGGGTATTTGGCAATCCACCAGTTAGCCTTTTCAAGCGTTTCCGGCTTGAACGCAAAGCTATCCGGCTGAACGGCGGCGAGACGGCGAACGGACATCTCAGGCCTCTCTCATCTGGGATACGGTAGGATTATAAGCGGGCAGGCTCATTGTTTATAAGCCTCCCAGCGATCGTTGCGGGCCTTCATCATGCGCGCGCTGGCCGCCTTGACCAGCGGGATGCGCCGCGCGACCATCATCGACACGACGGCGACAGCGATGGAGGCAAACACCATGGGGGATTGGCCATACTGCGGGTTGACGTCGATATAGATGCGGACGCCGAAGATGATCAGCAGCATGGGCGCGTAGGAAATGACGGTTTCCAGCACCAGATCCTGCAAATAGCCCTTCATGCCGCCGGGGTGATAGCCCCAGGCCGCCTTGGCCAGCCACAAACGCAGACCCAGCGCCACCGCCAGGAACACGAGGACGAGCAGGAAGGTTTGCCAGGTTTGGAGTTGAAAGCCCTGCATCAGCGGTCCACTTCCCCGAACACGATGTCAAGCGAGCCGAGGATGGCCGACACGTCGGCCAGCAGGTGACCACGGTTCATCCAGTCCATCGCCTGAAGGTGGGCAAAGCCCGGCGCGCGGATCTTGCAGCGGTACGGCTTGTTGGAGCCGTCCGACACCAGATAGACGCCAAACTCACCCTTGGGCGCTTCAACGGCGGCATAGACTTCGCCCGGCGGGGTCTTGAAGCCTTCGGTGTACAGCTTGAAGTGATGGATCAGGGCTTCCATCGAATTCTTCATGTCGGCGCGGCGCGGCGGCGTGATCTTGTGATCGGTAGCCAGCACTTCACCGCCCGTTACGCGAAGCTTTTCAACGCACTGTTCCATGATCTTCACGGCCTGACGCATCTCTTCGACGCGGCAAAGGTAACGATCCCAGCAATCGCCGTTCTTGCCGATAACGATATCGAAGTCGAGTTCGTCATAGCATTCATAAGGCTGCGACTTGCGCAGATCCCACTCGATGCCCGAACCGCGGATCATCACACCGGTAAAGCCCCAGTCATAGGCTTCCTGCTTGCTGACCACGCCGATATCGACATTGCGCTGCTTGAAGATGCGGTTTTCGGTGACCAGAGATTCGATATCGGCCAGGGCGCGCGGGAATTCCTTGCACCACTGCTCAATGTCGTTGATCAGTTCCGGCGTCAGATCCTGATGGACGCCACCCGGGCGGAAGTAGTTGGCGTGCAGACGCGCCCCGCAGGCGCGCTCATAGAACACCATCAGCTTCTCACGCTCCTCGAAGCCCCACAGCGGCGGCGTCAGGGCACCAACGTCCATGGCCTGAGTGGTGATGTTCAGCAGGTGCGACAGAATACGACCGATTTCCGAGAACAGGACGCGGATCAGTTGCGCGCGCCTGGGCACTTCGAGGCCGAGCAGACGCTCGATCGCCAAACAGAAGGCGTGCTCCTGATTCATCGGCGCCACATAGTCGAGGCGATCGAAATAGGGCGTGTTCTGCAAATAGGTGCGGTATTCCATCAGCTTTTCGGTGCCACGGTGCAGCAGGCCGATATGCGGATCGACACGCTCGACGATTTCCCCGTCGAGGTCGAGCACCAGACGCAGAACGCCGTGGGCCGCCGGGTGTTGCGGGCCGAAATTGATGGTGAATTTGCGGTCGTCAAAGTTGGCGCGTGCCTCTACCTCTTCGAAGGCCCCGGTGCGGGGATCGACAAAGGAGGACAGCGGGGTTTTGATGTCTTCAGCCATGATAACCCTTTACGCCTTGTTCGGATTGGCAGCCTTCTCATCGCCCGGAAGGACGTAGGAGGCCCCTTCCCATGGCGACAGGAAGTCGAAACGACGGAATTCCTGAACCAGCTTGACCGGTTCGTACACGACGCGCTTCTGCTCTTCGTCGTAGCGCACTTCGACGTGGCCCGTCATCGGGAAGTCCTTGCGCAGCGGATGGCCGGAGAAGCCATAGTCGGTCAGGATACGGCGAAGGTCCGGCTGACCCGAAAACAGCATGCCGTACATGTCGAAGGCTTCACGCTCGTACCAGTCGGCGTTCGGATAGACGCTGCGCACGGTCGGGACGGGTACGGCTTCATCCGTCATTACCTTGACGCGCAGACGCAGGTTCTGCGTCAGTGACAGCAGGTGATAGACGACGTCGAAACGACGCTCGCGCTTCGGATAGTCGGCTCCGCACAGGTCGATCAACTGGTGAAAGCGGTAGGGCTCGGCGCGCAGCTTGGTCAGCACTTCGACGATGCGCTCACGCTCCACCACCAGCGTCAGTTCGCCAAAGGCATGAATGACGTCGATCAGCGCTTCCTTGAAGTCGGCGCGGGCCTGTTCGGCGATCTTGAGGAATTTTTCTTCAGACATTGCGTGAAATCCCTCTTAGCGGCGGATCGTGCCGTTGCGGCGGATCTTCTTCTGAAGCTGAAGAAGACCGTAAAGCAACGCTTCGGCCGACGGCGGGCAGCCCGGCACATAGACATCGACCGGCACAATGCGGTCACAGCCGCGCACAACGCTGTAGGAATAGTGGTAATAGCCACCGCCATTGGCGCACGAGCCCATCGACAGGACATAGCGTGGATCGGGCATCTGGTCATAGACCTTGCGCAGAGCCGGTGCCATCTTGTTGGTCAGGGTCCCGGCGACGATCATCAGGTCCGACTGACGCGGTGAGGCGCGCGGCGCCATGCCGAAGCGCTCCATGTCATACCGCGGCATCGAGGCCTGCATCATTTCAACAGCGCAGCACGCCAGACCGAAGGTCATCCACATCAGCGAGCCGGTGCGCGCCCAAGTGATAACATCGTCCGCCGAAGCGACGAGGAAACCCTTCTCGTTCAGCTCCGAGGACACGGCCTCAAAGAACTTGTCGTGGACCTTGGGATCGTAGCCCTCAACGGTGCTGCGGCCGGCGTGACCGGCAGGAATGATTACTCCCATTCCAGGGCTCCTTTGTTCCACTCATAGATAAAGCCGACCGTCAGGACGCCCAGAAAGACCATCATCGACCAGAAGGCAAACTGCATACCCGCCTGCGGCAGGTCGAACATCGACACCGCCCACGGGAAGAGGAAGGCCACTTCGAGATCGAAGATGATGAACAGGATCGAGACGAGATAGAAGCGCACGTCAAACTTCTGACGGGCGCTGTCGAAGGCGTTGAAGCCGCATTCGTAAGCCGAAAGCTTTTCGGTGTCGGGGGCCTTGGGCGCCAAAACCAGCGCCGCGATGATGAACCCCAGCCCAAGGACGAGGGCGATGCCGAAGAAAATCACAATCGGCAGATACTTTATAAGGAGGGCTTCCATTGTACGATCCCACTTTTGGCTCTGCCCCACCCATGGTGCACCGCAAAAGGTTCGGGGGACAGACTCAACTGAGCCTATTAGACCACCTCGCGCCGCGCTTCAAACACTCAAAAGCCTAAAATCGGGGGAAATGCCAAAAATGTCGTCGAATTTTCTGCACTTGAAAATCGTTCTCAACCGCTCCCCGGTCTTCCACAGCCAAATGGCTTTTTGACGGTTTTACGCAATATGGCGCTTGACACCGCAGGCCGCCCCGCACTATCTAGCGCACCTCTTCGGAGGGGCTAACGTCCTGACGCAGAGAACGACAATGTGTGAATGCGGGTGTAGCTCAGTTGGTTAGAGTGTCGGCCTGTCACGCCGAAGGTCGCGGGTTCGAGCCCCGTCACTCGCGCCACCTGGAGGATACGCTCTCTCAGGTGGCCCCGCATATCCTCTCTTTTTCTTTCATTAAAATTCATCTTCGCGCAAAATTTGCATTAGGCAAATCTGTGTCTTCGCGTGTATGTCTGTGACGAAACAGGGTTGACGCAAACGACATATACGGGCCCCGGCATGTCCGGGATGACATAGAATAGCCCATATTCGTCCCGAAGAGTCGCCGCTGACACGAAAGCGGGAAAATTCCGCCAGTAAATTATTTCTTTGGGGGCAGGCGCGCCATTGCATGACGCGACGCGTTGTTCTGTCTGAGAATTCAAATCGACGAGCGAAAGCGAGACTATGCGCAAATCTCATCTCTTCAATGCCACCGCCCTTGGTCTGGTCATCGCGGTTACCGCAGGTGTGGCACAGGCTGAAGTCGTTATTAACACTTCGACGACCGCCCCCGTCAAAACCTCCACGGCGACCACGGCGGGCGCTGCGGATGACATCAAGCTGGATACAGGCGGCACGATTGCGCTGAAAACTGCGGGTGCACGCGCAATCACAATCGATTCGAACAATAAGGTGAACGTCGTCGGCGCGATCGACATGTCGTCTTCGGGCGACGACGCCACGGGCATTTATATTGATGGCGGCCGCACCAGTGGTCTCACCCTTTCCGGCAAGATCACCGTCACTGACGACTATACCCCGACAGATACAGACTCCCCTGCGGACGGCATCACAGATGGCGTCTTTGCCAAAGGCGAGCGTCGTTATGGTATTCGTTCTGTTGGCACCTCCCCTTTCATTGGCGATGTCAGCCTCGCTTCAAGCAGCGCTATTCAGGTCGAAGGTAACAATTCCTATGGTGTACGCTTTGAAAACGTCCTGACCGGTAATTTTGCCTCCGACAGCACGGTAAACGTCGTGGGCACAAACGCGCGTGCCTATTCGTTTGAAGGCGGTGTCACGGGTAATATCGTCATCGGCGGTTCGACGACGGTTCAGGGTGAGAATGCTACGGCGCTCAATCTCGCCAGCAACCTCACCGGCGCGCTGATTCTAGACGGAACGGTCGCTGGCACCGGCTACCGCCTGACCACAGTGACGGACAAGGCGACACTGGACAAGCTGCAGGCCGAAGACAAGCTGCAAGCGGGGCCACTGGTCAATATCGCTGGCAACGTCACCAAGGGCATACTGATTCAGTCTACCATTGCCGATACTGACGCTTCGAAGGCGGAAGCCGAGCGCAATAACGACGAAGACGGTAATGGTGTCACCGACACGGGCGACGGTGCCGCCAGCCTGTCGCAATATGGTGGTGCCGCGGCCCTTAAGGTCGGTTCGTCCACGCAGGACATTACCATCAACGCGATCAATATCGCGACGACCGCTACGGATACCTACAAGAACCAGAAGTTCGGCCTGGTCGTGCGCGGCAGCATCGCCTCTTCCGGCGTGTTCGAAGGCGTGGTCGCCAAGGCCATCGAAACGGGTGGCATGGGTCGCACCGTCACCTTTGAAAACGGCATCCTGATCAATGGCACCGTTGCGGCCTCATCCTATCTGGCCGAAGCGCGGACCGCCAACCTTCTGGCCGGTACGGTCGCCAACGCGTTTAATGTTGGCGGCACCCTGCGCGCCGCCAACAGCTCCACCAAGAACGAAACCGCCTATGCCCTCTATATCGGCTCAGGGGCTAAGGTGCCCGAAGTCAATATCAGCGGCACGATCAGCGCGGCGTCAACGGGCTCAAAGTCGAACGCAACGGCTATTTTCGACGGCTCGAACACGCTGGTGCGCCTGAACAATACCGGCAACATCACGGCCTCGATCACCCAGACCGACGACGACGGCAATGGCGTCGTTGACGCGACCAACAACCGGGCCGTGGCCATCGATCTGAGCGGTAATACGGCCGGCGTCACCCTGGTCCAGACCGACCTCAAGCCGGATGATAACGCGGTCGCCGCCCCGGTCATCTCAGGCGATATCCGTCTGGGCTCCGGCAATGACGTGGTGAAGATCGACGGTGGCTTCGTCATTGGCAATATCGACTTCGGCGCAGGCAGCAACAGCCTGAGCATCACGACCAACGGCATTGTTGGCGGCAAGATGACCGGCTCCGGTACGGTGTCGCTCGACATCGTGAAAGGCGCGCTCAATCTCGATACCGGCTCCAAGCTCAACGCCACAACGGTGAATGTGCGTAAGGAGGGGACGCTGCGCTTTGTGCCGGATACGGCCAATCCCAACACCCCCCTTATCGCCGCCTCCGGGGCCGCCGTGTTTGAAACCGGCGCCAAGGTGCAGATAGGCATGTCCAGCATCGTCAAGCCGGCGACGCGCTACACGCTTCTGACCGCTTCGAACATCACGCTCGGCACGCTCGATACGGCCAGCCTCGACAGCAATATCCCCTATCTGTATAAGGCCGCCCTTTCGACCAATACGGCCAATACGGCGCTGTACGCCGATGTGCGCCTGCGTACACAGAGCGAAACCACCCTGTCGGTCAATGAGTTCGCGGCCTTCGATGCCGTTATGACCGCCGCCCAGGGCAATGCCAATGCCACACGCGCCCTGCTCGATCCGACCACGGCGGATGGTTTCAACAAGGCCTATCTGTCCTTCCTGCCCGACTATTCCGGCGAAACGCTGCTGACCCTGTCCAAGAGTAATGACGGTCTGTCGCGCACCATGGCCAGCCAGTCGATCATCCCGCAGGCGGGCGTCAACCAATACTGGGCACAGGAATACGGCTTCCAGATCAATCGCGACCGCACAGACGTCACGGGCTTCGAATCGACCGGCTTTGCTTTTGCCGGGGGCGTTGAGCGCGGCATTACCTCGACGCAGGCTGCGGGTCTTTATCTTGCCTACACCGCCACCAACCCCAAGGGCACGCTGGGCGCACCGGACGAAGACCTCAGCTCGACCGACCTGTCGCTGGGGGCCTACTGGCGCATGGATAACGGTTCGGGCCTGAAAGGCTGGGTGCGCGGTGGCGTGGGCTACGCCAATTTCGAATCGAAGCGTCAGATCCTCGAACCCGCCTTCATCGCCAGTTCGACCGCCAAGTGGAAGGGCGTCAGCTATTCGGGCAGCATCGGAGCCTCCTATAGCGTCGATGCCGGCTGGCTGAGCCTGACCCCCATGGTCAGCGCTGACTATTTCGGCCTGAAGGAAGACGCCCATACCGAAACCGGCGGCGGCACGGCCTTCGACCTGTCGGTGGATGAGCGCACTGGCCATATCTTCAGCGGCACGGCCTTGCTGAATATCGGCCGCTCCAACAAGACCGCCCTCTTCCGTCCGGAAATCTGGGTCGGCTACCGCAACAACTTCTCGGCGGAGATCGCCGATACGGTGGCGCGTTTTGGCACTGCTACGCCGTTCACGCTCAAGGGCGGCGACATCAAGGGCGGCGCCCCGATTGCCGGTGTGCGCCTCGCGGCCTCCAACGAGTACAGCTATTTCGGTATCGAAGCCGAATATGAAAAGTACGACGCCTACGACAACGTCTCGCTGTCACTGCGCGCCCGCTTCCAGTTCTGATCGGCTACAGATCGGACCGCAAAAACCGCCGGTAACCCCGGCGGTTTTTTTATGCGCTTTCTACGGACGATCACAGGTCTTCGTGCTGAGCGTTTTCACGGCTACGCCTATCCTCAATCCATCGAAGAGATAGAGGAGCCTTCCTATGGCGAGTACAACAACGGCCCCCGGTAAGGGCACAAACAGCATTCTCATCCTGATTGGCGTGGCCGTGATCGCCCTGCTGGCGGTCGGTGCCGTGTTTCTGATGCAGGACAACCGCAGCGGTTCCGAGCGCATGGGCGATGCCGTAGAGGCCCTGCCGCAGGGCGTGGACAAGGCCGCTGATGAGTTGGGTGATCAGCCGCCCGCCGAAAACATCAAACGTAACGCCGAAAAGGCGACAAACTAAAGATCAGACCGGTCTGAGAACGCTCAGGCCGGTTTTTCTTTGCCGCCTTAGACGCGCAAAAACCAGTATGATGTGTGGGGGAAATGGTGGGCGATGGCGGGATCGAACCCCCGTTTGCGTCAGCAAACATACAAAGATGCGGCGGTTCGCAAATTGTAGGGGGAAATGGTGGGCGATGACGGGATCGAACCGCCGACCTACTCGGTGTAAACGAGCCGCTCTGCCAGCTGAGCTAATCGCCCCTGCCATAGGGAACCGGCCATTAAAAACCGGAGGCCGGTCAATGCCAACCTCCGGTCCCGAAGTCAAGCCGTTTCGGCTTAAATTCTGTGAGTCATATTATCCCAACGGCCGAAGATGCTGACCGCATCCGGCCGTTGAAACTCGCGAATGTAGCGTCTGCGACACGGGCACGAGACATTCGCGAAACGTATCAGGCGTCATTGAAATGACGCCTGATATTAGCCGTTCAGGGCGTTCTTCAGGCCTTCGCCGACGCGGAAGCGCGCGGTGACCGAAGCCGGACGCGAAACGGTTTCGCCGGTACGCGGGTTGCGGGCAGTGCCGGCTTCGCGCTTCACAGCGAGGAAGGTGCCGAAGCCGACGAGGCGGACTTCTTCACCCTTTTTCAGGGCGTCCACGACGGAATCGGTGAAGGCGTCAACGGCCTTCTTGGCTTGTTCCTTGGTCAGGCCCGCCTGATCGGCAATGGCGGCCACGAGTTCAGCTTTGGTCGTCATAAGTTTCTCCCTGCCCGCCTTGGCGGGCATTTGTGTGAACCGTTCCCTGTCGGACTCAGCGAGTCGTCGGCGGGTGGACCCGATAGAGACTACAAAAACCCCCGCTCGTCAAAAGCGAAATCGCATTTTTT
>NZ_JAIXSV010000158.1 GCF_027484505.1 Asticcacaulis sp. | reverse complement strand
CATGCACAAAGTTCCACACCGACCGATAGTCAACCTTCACCCCGCGCTCCGCCAGTTCCCGCACAAGCCCCATCAGCGTAAAATCACTTTGCGTGCGCCCCAAAAGCCAAGCGCGCTGCGCCCCGACTAAAACACGCGGCTTGTGACCACCCATCTGACCCGGACACACACTGCCTGTGGCCTTGTAGCGATGCCACCACTTGGTAACGCTCGAAGGCGCAATGCCTAATGCCTCAGCAACAGACCGTGTGCTCTCTCCAGCCTGAACGCGACTTATAGCCCGCTCTCGCAAATCCATCGATAAAGGACGACCCATCACTTCCTCCTGTCGGACAAAGTGAATCATATCCTCTCTGATTTGGGAATCCCGATTCAGCTAAATTTCATACCGATCTAGATGTGGAGCATTGGTCAGCTTAGTTAAGCCGACCAATGCTCTATGTTTTTGTTTGGTCGCGCAATTTTTCCGAAAAGTGCCAAGACGCTTTTATCGCACTTTATCGGATTGCGCTCTGGCGCCAACGCAGAGACAGCATCACCGAACGGCGGTTGTCATAACTCAGCACACCATCGGCCGTGCGCTGGATCGGTATGTCCGTGTCCAGAGCGTTATCAACGCTCAGGCGAACGCTTAATTCGTCTGTCACGGGGCGCTCAGCGGTCAATCGCAACCTCACCGCCGGAGACAGGCGCTGACGGTTAAGGTCGTCCTCAAAAGACTCGCCGATAAACAGTCCCTCGGCACTGAGCCGCGTCCGGTCCAGCCGATACTCCCCGCCCACCGACAGCAGATAGGCCGGGGCCTGCGCCGGGCGCTTCCCATTCAGGGCCGGATCGCCACCGGCCATCTCAGCATCGGTGGCCGTACCGGACAGGGTGAGGGTCAGACGCTCAGCCGCCTGCCAGCGGGCCGACAGTTCCACCCCCGTGGCCCGCACCTCACCGGCGTTCTGACGCTGCCGCAACACCCCGCCCGCCGGGATAAAGCCCGCCGTCGGGAAGGTGCCCGGCCCAAAACCCACAGTGATATTGCTGATTGGGTCGCGCAGGCGATTATGGAACACACCCAGATCGACGCTTAGCCCGTCTGCCGCATAACGCCAGCCCACTTCGATGCCGCTGAGCGTTTCCGGTTTCAGGGCGCTATTGGCCTCGGTGACG
The DNA here is from genome assembly GCF_027484505.1 of Asticcacaulis sp. Classification (GTDB taxonomy): domain Bacteria; phylum Pseudomonadota; class Alphaproteobacteria; order Caulobacterales; family Caulobacteraceae; genus Asticcacaulis. The sequence goes on along the minus strand of NZ_JAIXSV010000158.1, from coordinate 8,426 downwards.
TCATTGCCGACGCGAAAAGGGCGATAAAGCTCGTTGAGGGACGGCGGCCGAAAGCCATTATAGACCGCCGCGCGCCATTGCTGGACACCCGCTTGCCGCGTCAGGCCCAGACGGGCCGATACGACCGTCGCATCAGCGTTTGCGGGATGTAAATCCAGAACCGAAGCGCCATTGCTCAGATCCGTTTCGCGGCGAAACCCACGGGTCGCCCGCCAGTTATCGGCGCGCACCGCCCCGGTCAGGCTTACCGAACCGAAACGCCGCGTACCCTGCACATAGAGCCCGGCCAGATCGGTGCGCCCGCCCGCTTGGCGGTAGCGCGTGGCTATGCCGCTGACGTAGCGGAAGCGCTCGCGCGCCTGACCTTCACTGCGGCGGGCGTCGATACCGGCCTCCCATTCGCTGGTCGCGCTTTCACCGCGCCAGGCGGCATTCAGACCGTAGCCTTCGGCAGGCGTGGCAAACTGATCATTGGCCAGACTTGTGCCCGCACGCCCACTCAGGACTGATACGGAGCGGTTGGAGAGGTCGCTGTCACGATACCAGACCTGAAGCCGGTAGCCGTCGCCTGTATCTCCGGTGGGGCGGGTCAGGCTGAGGGCATACTGATGACCCCTGGCACGCGCCGTGGCCCCCGACAGGCCGGTATCGCGGCGGCTGTCGTAACGTCCCGCCATCAGGGTCAGATCGTGTCCCCTCGCCTCACCGCGCCACGTCGCCAGCATGGCCTCATCATCACCGAAGATGCCTTCATCCGCCGCACCGCGCTGGGTGCCACGCACGGCGGCATCGCCGTATCGGCGAGCGCGGCTGTAGTGCAGGCTTAAGCCCCCTACGCCGCCATTGACCTGAGCCCCCCAACTTCCGCTATCACCCCAATCCACACCACCCGACACCCCGCTCTGCGGCGGCGCGAGGTCGAGATCGACAACGCCCGTCAGCGCCCCGGCGCCATAGGCCCCGCCGCCCGCGCCGCGCACCACACGGGCGCGGTCGATGGCGTCCACGGGCAGACCGGCCCAGATGACCCAACCCCCAAACGGATCGTTCTGCGGTACGCCGTCCAGCGTCACCAGCGCCCGCCCGGCTCCGGACGGCGCTATGGCCCGCAAGGACAGGCCCTGAATGGTCGGATTGGCGCTCAGGCTGGATTGCCGCCGAAACAGGGAGGCCTGCGCCTCTGCCTTCAGGGCCTCGTCGAGGCTACTGGCGGCCTCTATGGCCGGTTTGCCGACGCTGAGGGTCGAAAAAGCCGCATCGCCGCGAAACGGCTTGAGCCGTCCACGCACGACAATCTCGGCCTCTTCTACCCCAGCCGGTGCGGCCAGAGACAGGCCAAGCAGCCACCCTACTAAGACTGCCATCGCCTTATGCCTCCCATAGATCCACCACACACCCGATCTCGAAAAAGCGCTGACAAACGGTTGCAACGCAGCATTAAACCCGCACCCAGAGGATATAGGGCGGCGCAGATGGCTTTACAGGGTGGGCCGAATGAATTTATGGTAGCCCTACCGCACCGCCAAAAACCAAAAACATATCCGAGGATTACCGCATGGGCCAGATGATTGAACTCACCCGCCCCGATGGGGGCACGCTGTCGGCCTACCGTTCGGAAGTCGATCCGGCACGCGCCAGCGTCATCGTATTGCAGGAATGGTGGGGCCTCAATGATCATATCAAGGCGATTGTCGATCGCTTTGACGCCGAAGGCTTCAACGCCCTTGCGCCGGACCTCTACCATGGCCGTGTGACGAAAGACGCTGATGAGGCCAGCCACATGATGAACGGCCTCGACTTCCCCGGCGCGGTGCATGAGGATATTGCCGCGGCTCTGGCCTATCTCAAGGACATCAATGACAAGGTGGCGGTGATGGGCTTCTGCATGGGCGGGGCCCTGACCATTGCCTCCGCCGCGCGTCTGAGCGGGTTTTCGGCGGCTGTCTGCTTCTATGGTGTGCCCCCGCGTGAATTTGCCAAGCCGGGCGATATTGCCATCCCGTTTCAGGGCCATTTCGGCAAGAAGGACGACTGGGTCACCCCGGAAGTCGTGGCCAAGATCGAAAGCGACATGCGCGCCGCCGGTCGCCACCCGGAGCTTTACAGCTACGACGCCGATCACGCCTTCTTCAACAAGACCCGCCCGGAAGTCTATGACGAAGACGCCGCCGATCTGGCGTGGGAGCGTACCATCGATTTCCTGGGTGACAATCTCTGATATCTACTGAGGAGCGATCCGGGCGCGTCGCGCCGTCAGGGCCGAACCACCCGACGCCAGCACCACCAGCGCAATCGCCAGCCATTGCTGCGGGCTTAAGGCCTCGTGCAGCAGGATCAGACCGGACAGGGCCGCGAGGGCGGGCTCAAGGCTCATCAGGATGCTGAAGGTGCGCGCCGGGATGCGTTTCAGCGCGAACATTTCCAGCGTATAGGGCACCGCGCTCGACAACAGGGCCACCATCAGCCCCGTCAGCAGTATCTGCGGTTTGAACAGCGGCGCGCCGATGGTGATCAGGGCCAGAGGCAGGGTGACAAGGCAGGAAAAGGCCACGCCAAAGCTGACGGCCTGCCCTTCGGGCACGCGCTGGGCGACCCTTTGCCCCAAAAGGATATAGCTGGCCCAACCGACGCCAGCGGCGATCGCCAACGCCACACCGATAGGATCAAGCGCCCCGCCCCCCGCGTTAGGTAACAAAAACCATAAGCCCGTGGCGGCGCAGGCAATCCAGACGAAATCCAGCGCCCGGCGCGAACTCCACACGGCCACGCTGAGCGGGCCCATAAATTCGATGGCGACGGCAATGCCCAGCGGGATGCGCTGAAACGACAGATAAAAGCACAGGTTCATCAGGCCGAGATTGAGCCCGAAAATGATCAGCCACTTCCACGCCGAGCGCGGCGGCCAATTCCGCCACGGACGAAACAGCGCCATCAGGAAGATAGCCGCCAGTGTCTGACGCAGGGCCGTCGCCCCCAGCGGCCCCACGCTGCTAAACAGCGACTTGGCGATGCCGGCGCCGAACTGAAACGACAACATGCCGCCGATGACGCCGATAATGGCCCACAGGGCGTAACGTCCGGCCGCGCCCTCAGTCATGTGCGGGGCGTCCTAAGCGTTCACCGACAAACAGGACAACGCGCCCAATCAGCACACTCAGCGTCATGACAAGCACAATCGGCGTCAGGGTTTGCGCCTGAAGCGCCGACACCACCGCCGACACGAGGGTCGCCAGCCCGATTTGCGTAAAGCTCATCAGGGCCGAGCCGGAACCAATGTCGCGGGTCAGACTGCCTATGGCGGTGGCTGACGAATTGGGGCCGATAAAACCGAGGCAGGACAGGATGAGGAACAGCAGGGCGACCGTGCCCCACACATTCAGCCAGCCGTTGGCCGCCGCCAGCAAAAACGCCAGCACGAACACGCACTGTATGCTCAGGGCGACGCGCAAGATCTGTTTTGAACTGTAACGCCGGTTGACGAAGACATTGAGCTGGCTGGAGCCGATAAAGCCGACGCTGAGCCCGGCGAAGATCAGGCCGTAAATGTCTGGCCTGATGTGGAATATCTCCATGAAGATGATGGGTGAGGCCGAGACGTAGATAAACAGGCTGCCAAAGGAAAACCCACCCGCAAACAGATAGGTGACAAAGGCGGGGTTGCGATAGAGGCCTAAGAAGGTGGTCAGGATCGGCAGGGGTTTAAGCGACAGGGCCGGATCAGCAGGCTTGCCGTCGGGCAGTACCGTCAGCACCAGTATCAGGATCAGGCCCACAATCGCCGCCAGAAACGCGAACACCCAATGCCAGTCGAGCCAGGTGGTCACCAGCCCGCCCAGCGTCGGGGCCAGCAGCGGAGACACGCCAATGGTCAGGATGATCAGCGAGATGATCTTGGCCGTATCCTTCGGCGGAAACAGGTCACGCACCAGCGCCATAGCCGCCACCGAAGCGGCACAACCGCCCAGCGCCTGAAACAGTCGCAGCCAGATCAGCGCGTCGATATTGGGCGCAAACACACAGCCGACTGAGGTCAGAACGAACAGGGCCAGCCCGGCATAGAGCGGCGGTTTGCGGCCATAGCGATCCAGCAAAGGCCCATAAATCAGCGGTCCCAGCGCCATACCGGCGAAATAGGTCGAAAGCGACAGGCCGACGGCGGCCGAACTGGTGTGAAAGTCCGCCGCGATCTGACCGAAGGCGGGCAGATACATGTCGATGGCGAAGGGGCTGATGGTCGAAAGCGCGCCCAGCGTAAAGATCACCAGAAACGGATTTTTGAGCGCCGGCGGCGCGGCTTCGGGAGCGGACATGACACACACACATAAGGGGAAGTAGCGGCGGTAATGGCCGTACCCCGTCAGCGGGTCAAGTTATGTCATCAGAGCGGCGGTCAACAAATGTAACCCTTATACCTTTAGCGCCAGATGCACTTCCCCGCGGATCAGGCCCGCAAAGCGTTCGCGGTCCAGCGCCACAATAGGCATCTTGCCGTCGTAAAGCTCCTCGACGATCAGCCCCTCGGCCTCGCACAGGTCGAGCACATCGGTGAGAAAGTCAGCCTTATAGTGTCCCTTGGCGCAGCCAAAAGTGGACAGACGCGAGCCATAGTCCTGCGCATTCTGCCCCAGCACATGCTCGATCAGCTTCTTGCGCCCGCGCGGGCTATTGAAGCGGTAAAGCGCCGACATCAGCATCTGCGCGGCTTGCGTGGCATCGACCACCGGCGCACGCGACAAACAGTTGTCGCAGGTGCCGCAGTTGTCGCCCGCCGCTTCACCGAAGTAACGCCGCACGCCTTTGCGGCGACAATCCGGGTTATGGACAAAGCGGAAAAAATCCAAGGCCTTCTGCTTTTGAACAGACAGGTCAGTCCCCGTCTCATTTTCACGCATCGACAGACGCCGCAGCGACCAGCCAAGATCGGTCGAGCTATAGAGGCAGACGCCAGACGCCGGTTTGCCATCACGCCCGGCGCGGCCCACCTCCTGCCAGTAGGCTTCCAGCGATGAGGGCGGATCGGCATGGATGACAAAGCGCACATCGGGCTTGTTGATGCCCATCCCGAACGCAATAGTGGCCACCATGATCTTGGTGCGATCGGCCAGAAAATCGTGCAGCCGCTCGTCGCGCACCTTGGCCGGCAAACCGGCATGGTAAGCGTCCGCCTTGAAACCTTCGGCCGACAATTGCCGCGCCAGCTTTTCGGCCCCATCACGCGACCCGGCATAGATGATGCCCGACGCATTCTTTTGCCGCCGCAGCATGTCGAGGATCATCTTCTGGGCGCTGCCGGCGCGACGCATCAGGCGTAAGCTGAGGTTCGGACGGTCGAAGCTGTCGATGACCTCGGCGGCATTTTCGATATGCAGCGCCTTCTTGATATCGGCACGGGTATGCGGGTCCGCTGTGGCGGTCAGGGCCAGGGTCGGGACCTTCCCGAACAGGGACTTGAGCTTGCCCAGCGCCCGGTATTCCGGGCGGAAGTCATGCCCCCACTGCGACACACAGTGCGCTTCGTCAATCGCGATCAGATTGACCGGCAGGCGCGACAGCTTGTCGAGCACAAAGCCCTGAGTGAGCGCTTCAGGGGAGAGATACAGGAGGTCGATTTCACCGTCTTGCGCCCGGTCCCATAGCTGATAACGGGCCTCCATCGACAGGCTGGAGTCGAGCCGTTCGGCGCGCACACCCTTCTTGACCAGCGCCTGCACCTGATCCGCCATCAACGCGATCAGCGGCGAGATAACCAGCCCAAAGCCCGGCCGCATCAGGGCGGGTATCTGATAGCACAGACTCTTGCCCCCCCCGGTCGGCAGGATGGCCAGCACGTCCTCGCCATTGAGGATGGCCGCGATGACGCGCGCCTGCTGACCACGAAAATCGTCATAATGAAAAACGCTTTTCAGGGTCTCGCGCGCCGAGCGCACCCGCTCCAGACCGGGGCCCGACAGGCCGTAAGCGGCCTCCGGTACGGGGTCATGAGGGTGATCAAGAAGCATCGGGCGGTCCGTTCATCTGAATTTTGACCCCTTTCCTATAAGCTGTTTCGGGGGACAGGATACAAGAGCCAGCGGTGTTTTTTTATCGCCCTTAATTTTGCCGGAATTGCCGGTCATTTGTCGAACGGGGACGACCATGACAGGATGACGTGTGCCGCTACAGGCGCGGCACGGAGAAATCAGGCGTCGGATGCGCAAATATAAGGGACGCGCGCCGCAGGCTTTGATATATCCTTAACGAAATCTTTGCATGAAGCATAAGCGAAACGCCGCTTGCCCGGTTAGGCAATGGCGGTGTCGTGGGGATAATGTATGGCTCTCGCCTTTGATATGAAGCGTCCGCCCGTGAAGGCTATCCTGTACTGGTTAATGGTATTCGCCGTCTGGGCGGTGATTTTCGCCGTCGGCTTTATCGCGTTCTTTTCGCTGGATCTGCCCGACACGTCGTCGCTGTATAAGACGGACCGTGCGCCCTCCATCACCTATCTGGATCGCTCCGGGGCATTGGTGGCCGTGCGCGGCTCACAGTTTGCGCCGCCGGTCGATATCGACGAATTGCCGGACTATGTGCCCGCGGCCTTTATCGCCATCGAAGACCGCCGCTTCTATCACCATTTCGGCTTTGACCCCATCGGTGTCGGCCGCGCCCTGATCCGCAATGCGACGCGCAAGGAAGGCTCTAACCTCGCCGGGGGTTCGACCATCACGCAGCAGCTGGCGCGTAATCTCTTCCTCTCCAACGACCAGAATGTGAAGCGCAAGGTGCAGGAACTGATCCTGTCCGTATGGCTGGAGATGAAGTTCACCAAGAAACAGATTCTGGCGCTCTATCTCAATCGCGTGTGGTTCGGCGGCGGCGCGACCGGCATCGAAGCGGCCGCTCAGCGATATTTCAACAAACCGGCCAAGGACCTGACCATCGGCGAAGCGGCCATGCTGGCCGGTATGATGAAGGGCCCGTCGCGCTATTCGCCTCTGTCGGACAAGGACCGCGCCATCCGGCGCACCGAGATCGTGCTGAACGAGATGGTGGAGGCCAAGGTCATCACGCCCGAACAGCGCGCCGACGTATTCAAGACGGGCATCAAGGTGTCGCGCACGCTCGCCACCGAACACGCACAATACTACGTCGATTGGCTGCAATCCGAGATCGGTCAGATGATCGACCTCAGCCAGCTCAAAGACGACATTATCGTCGAAACCACGCTCGACCTGCCGATCCAGACCGACGCCGAACGCGCCGTCAAGGCGATGATGGAGCGCGACGTTAAGAAAAAGGTGGAGCAGGCCGCGCTGGTCTCTATCGACGGCGAAGGCCGGGTGCGCGCCCTGATCGGTGGCGTCTCCTATTCCGATAGTCAGTTTAACCGCGCCATCGACGCCAAGCGTCAGGCGGGTTCGGCCTTCAAGCCCTTCGTCTATCTGACGGCCATGGAAAGCGGTCAGTTCCGCCCCGATACGCCTGTGGTAGATGAGCCCGTCACCATCGACGGCTGGACGCCCGCCAACTACACCAACAAATATCTGGGCGACATCACCCTGACCACGGCTCTGGCGCAGTCGATCAATACGGTCGCCGCCCGTCTGGCCGATCAGGTGGGGCGCTCCAATGTGGCCGCGACCGCGCGCCGTCTGGGCATCACCTCTAAGATCAATACCGATCCGGCCATGGCACTCGGCACCGCCGATGTGACGCCGCTGGAAATGGCGCGCGCCTATGTGCCCTTCTCCAATGGCGGCTATAAGGTCGCGCCCTATGGCATCGTGCGTATCCGCACCACCAAGGGCAAGGTCCTCTATCAGCATAGCGCGGCGGACAGCCGGGCCCTGGTGATCAACAACCCAGCGCTCGGCTATATGAACCAGATGATGCGCGAAGTGGTGCGCTCAGGTACGGGGTCGGGTGTGCGCCTGTCGCAGTTTGATATTGCCGGCAAGACGGGCACCACCTCCGATTACCGCGATGCGTGGTTTGTCGGCTATACGGGCGGTTTCACCACCGCCGTCTGGGTCGGTCGCGACAACAATTCGCAAATGGCCAAGGTGACCGGTGGCGGTACACCGGCCGCCATCTGGCGCGAATACATGTCGCGCGCCCTGACGCGAATCAAGGTTTCGACCATTCCCACCGGAACGGGTACGCTCGATACGGGGGCGGCCACAGCCGTCGATGACTTGCTCGGCACAGCGGCCAGCGCTGAGGCCCCGACGGTCACCATCGAACCCGCGCAACCGGCGAAGACGGAAACCCCGCAAACCCTCGACGAAGTGTTTGAGGATGCTCAAAAGGACGCCCAGAAGCGCAATCCCTAGATCATTATGATTTCTGGTAGAAACATAATGATCTAGATTTTTGTTTCGCCCCTCGCCGGGCGGTGGCTTTGCCACCTTGGCCGCCGCCTCAATGGCGGCTTGAGCGGAATGATT
>NZ_JAIXSV010000354.1 GCF_027484505.1 Asticcacaulis sp. | reverse complement strand
CCCTATCGCACGTTAAGGCGCATGTGGCGGTAGCTGCATATACGACTCCCTGAGGCTGTTTCAGGAGTGAGTCGATGTTTACCCCCTTTCCCGCAAGACTTCGCTGAGGGCACGGATGCCCGTCTCCGTCGATAAGGCCCTGCGCACGGTGCGGCGCAAGGGCTGGGAACCCACGCCGACCGATGACGGTCTGTGGTCGCTGGCGCACGTCGTGTTGTCCACTGACGAACTGATCGCGCTGGCGGCAGCTCTGGTCGCGGCGGAACCGAAGGCGGGCCCGGCGGACAATCCCGCACACCAAAAATAACAGCGGCTTGCGGCAAATTGCCCCGCGCCATTTGGCTCAGGCGCTTTTGTCCGCGCGGAACTGTAACCACCCCCTGCACACACAGGCCGCCCAACGGCCTTCCACCCACAGCGAGGCGGCGGCCGGACGACATCAGGCCCCCCATCAGGACAGACACATATGACGGCGCACGAGGTCTTTTCGGGACTGTTCCCGGCCTGCGGCGCCCTTGTCGAGGGACAGGGGCCGCTGTGGCTTGGCCTGTTCCTCGCCGGTCTGACGGGCAGCATCGCCCACTGCCTGCCCATGTGCGGCCCGTTTGTGCTGATGCAGATAGCCGCGCCGGGTCAGTCGCGGTGGGCGCGCCTGCTGCTGCCCTATCATGCCGGTCGCCTGACCACCTATGCCCTGCTGGGGGCCGCCGCCGGGAGCGTGCTGTTCTTCCTGCCCGCCTCGCCGGTGCTTGAGCTGGTGCGCCGCGCCCTGCTGGCTCTGGTGGCCACGGCCTTTCTCTATCTGCTGGCCGAAGGGCTTCTGACGCGGTTTGGCCTGCGTCTGCCTTTTCGGTTGGGCCTGCGGCTGCCGTGCCGCCTCAAGGCCATGTCCGGCCACAACAGCCCCCGCGTGGTGGCGCGCTACGCGCTCGGCCTCAGTCTGGGTCTGCTGCCGTGCGGCCTCGTCTTCGTCGCCCTGACGGCGGTGGCCGCGGCGGGGAATCCCCTCTCCGGCGCGCTGGGGATGCTGGCCTTCGGTGCCGGCACCGTCCCGGCGCTCAGCGCGCTGGGCCTGTTCGGCGCGCCCCTCCTGCAACGCTGGCCGTGGTTTCAGGACGCCCTGCGCCTGACCGCGCTTGGCGTCAATGCCGTCCTCCTCTTCGCCCTCAGCGCCCGATTCTGACACAGTAAGGAAACACTTCATGTCACAAACCGCTATAGCCCCACCGCCAACGGTCGCCCCCTCCCGGCCGGTCTATGACGAGACGATCCTCAAATATTTCACTATCGCCGCCATGTTCTGGGGCATAGCGGGCTTTGCCGTCGGCCTGCTGATCGCCGTGCAGATGGCCTTTCCCGACTTCAACATCCCGCCCTATCTGACCTTCGGGCGGTTGCGTCCGCTGCACACCTCGGCGGTGATTTTTGCCTTTGGCGGCAATGTGTTGTTTGCCACCTCATACCACGTGGTGCAGCGCACCTGCCGGGCGCGCCTCTTCTCGGATGGCCTGAGCTGGTTCACCTTCTGGGGCTATCAGGCCTTCATCCTGATGGCGGGTCTCGGCTACGTCTTCGGCGTCACGCAGGGCAAGGAATATGCGGAGCCGGAATGGTATGCCGACCTGTGGCTGACCATCGTCTGGGTGGCCTATCTGATCAACTTCCTCGGCACCCTGTGGAAGCGTCAGGAAAAGCACATCTACGTCGCCAACTGGTTCTATCTGGCCTTTATCGTCACCGTGGCCATCCTGCACCTCGTCAACAACGTGTCGGTGCCCATCCAGATCGGCAGCGTCCACAGCTATTCGGCCTGGGCCGGTGTGCAGTCGGCCCTGATCCAGTGGTGGTACGGCCATAATGCGGTGGGCTTCTTCCTGACCGCCGGCTTCCTCGGCATCATGTATTACTACATCCCGAAGCAGGCCAACCGTCCGGTCTATTCCTACCGCCTGTCGATCATCCACTTCTGGGCGCTGATCTTCATCTATATCTGGGCCGGCCCGCACCACCTGCTCTACACCGCCCTGCCCGACTGGGCGCAGACTCTGGGCATGACCTTCTCCATCATCCTGTGGATGCCGTCCTGGGGCGGTATGATCAACGGCATGATGACCCTGTCGGGGGCGTGGCACAAACTGCGCGACGACCCGATCCTGCAATTCATGATCATCGCCCTCAGCTTCTACGGCATGTCCACTTTTGAAGGGCCGCTGATGTCGATCAAGGCCGTCAACTCGCTGTCGCACTATACGGACTGGACCATCGGTCACGTCCATGCCGGCGCACTGGGCTGGGTCGCCTTCATCTCATTCGGCGCCATCTACTATCTGGTGCCGCACCTGTGGAAGAAACCCGGCATGTATTCGACCAGGCTGATCTCGCTGCACCTGTGGGTCGCGACCGTCGGCATCGTTGTCTACATCACCTCGATGTGGGTGGCGGGCATCATGCAGGGCCTGATGTGGCGCGCCTATAACGAGATGGGCTTCCTGACCTATTCGTTCGTCGAAACCGTCGCCGCCATGCACCCCTACTACATCATCCGCGCCATCGGGGGCCTTCTGTTCCTGCTGGGGGCGCTGATCATGGTCTTCAACATCTGGAAGACTATCGCCAGCCCCGACAGCGTTGCCTCGGAAACGGGCACACCCTCACTGACCCCCGCCGCCCTGCCGGAGCACGTCTGATGCTGGAAAAACATAAAAAACTCGAACGCAACTCCATGCTCCTGCTGATCTTCACCGTCATTGCGGTGTCGATCGGCGGCATCATCGAGATCCTGCCTTTGTTCCGTATGCAAACCACGATCGAACCGGTGAAGGGCGTGCGTCCCTACACGCCGCTGGAGCTGATGGGGCAGGAAATCTACATCCGCGAAGGCTGCAACACCTGCCATTCGCAGCAGATCCGCCCCCTGCGCGATGAGCAGCAGCGCTATGGCCACTATTCGCTGGCGGCCGAAAGCATGTACGACCACCCCTTCGTCTGGGGCTCCAAGCGCACCGGGCCCGATCTGGCCCGCGTGGGCGGCAAGTATTCCGACGAATGGCACGTCGCCCACCTGAAAAATCCGCGCGCCGTGGTGCCGGAATCGATCATGCCCAGCTACGCCTTTCTGGCTGAAAAGCCCTATGGCGACTGGCGCATCAAAAAGCGCCTGAAGGTGCTTCAGTCGCTGGGCGTGCCCTACACGCAGGCCATGATCGACGAGGCGCAGAACGACTATGAGGCGCAGGCCAATCCCAACGCCCTTATCGACCCCAGCGGCCTTCAGGAACGCTATGGCGACAAGGTGGCGGTGCGCGATTTCGACGGCAATCCCGATGAAATCACCGAGATGGATGCCCTGATCGCCTATCTGCAAAAGCTGGGCACCGATGTCGATTTCTCGACCTACGACCCGGATTACGCCCTGAAGCCGAAGACCGGAGCCGCCAAATGATGAACCTGTCGCTTATGGGCGGGCTCATCACGCTCGCCTTCACGCTCACCTTCCTCGGCATCGCCCTGTGGGCCTACTGGCCGAAGAACAAAGACGCGCTTCAGGCGCACCGCCTTATCCCCCTCCAAGACGAGGACACCGACCATGTCTGATGCGCCCGAACCCCACAGAGACATCGACGCCCACAGCGGGGTCGAGACGACGGGCCATGAATGGGACGGCCTGAAGGAACTGAACAACCCCGCTCCGCGCTGGTGGCTGATCGTGTGGATGCTAACCATCGTCTGGGCTATCGGCTACTGGGTGGTCTATCCCTCCTGGCCGACGCTTAGCGGTCATACCAAGGGCATTGCCGGCTGGACCCAGTACGACAAGCTGAAGCACGAGCAGGCCGAGATCACCCAGCGTCAGAGCGGCTGGCTCGGTAAGTTCCACAAGGCGAGCTTTGCCGAAATCAAGCAGGACCCCGTCCTGTTTGAATTTGCCCGTGCCGGTGGCGAAGTGGTGTTCAAGGAAAACTGCGCGGCCTGTCACGGGGCGGGCGGCGAAGGCCGTCGCGGCTATCCCAACCTCAATGACGACGACTGGCTGTTCGGCGGCACCGCCGAAGACATCTATAACACCATCAATGTCGGCTCGCATTCGACCCATCCGAACACGCACGCCGTGGCCATGCCGGCCTTCGGGGCGGTGATGGGCCGCGAAGGGATGCTGACCCCGGCACAGATCGACGATGTGGCCACCTATGTCAGCTATCTGCGTCAGCCGGTCGCCTCGGCCGCCTTCACGCGCGGTCAGGCAGTGTTTCAGCAGAACTGCGTCAGTTGTCACGGCGAAGGCGGTATCGGCAACCGTCAGATGGGTGCCCCGCGCCTCAATGACGCCATCTGGCTCTATGGCGGTGACAAGGCCACCCTGGTCCAGACCATCACCAAGGGCCGCGCCGGTGTCATGCCGTCCTGGCAGTCGCGCATGTCCGACGATTCCCGCCGTCAGGTCGCCATCTACGTCCACAGTCTGGGCGGCGGTGAGTGACCCGTCTCACCTCCCGGTGCGCCCCCACCGGGAGGTGGATTTTTTGAGTAAACACCATGTCCCTGTTTGAAACCGCCCGGAAAATCTACCCGCGCCGCGTCAAAGGCACCTTTCGGTCCCTGAAATGGCTGAGCATGATCGTCCTGCTCGGCCTTTACTACACGGCCCCGTGGCTGCGCTGGGACCGCGGCCCGCACGTGCCGGATCAGGCCATACTGGTCGATCTGGTGGGGCAGCGCGGTTATTTCTTCGGCATCGAAATCTGGCCGCAAGAGGTCTATCTGCTGGTCGGCGTGCTGATTCTCGCCGCCATCGGCCTGTTCTTCGCCACGGCGCTGCTGGGGCGGGTGTGGTGCGGCTATGCCTGCCCGCAGACCGTTTGGACCGACCTGTTCGTGTGGGTCGAGCGCTTCGTGCAGGGCGACCGCAATGCGCGGCGCAAGCTGGACGAAAGCCCTTGGACATTGGAGAAGGTGTGGAAGAAAAGCCTGACCCACCTGATCTGGCTGCTGATCGGGGCCGTCACCGGCGGGGCGTGGGTCTTCTATTTCAATGACGCCCCCACCCTCTTCAGCGACCTGTGGCATCTGGATGTGTCATGGTCGGTGCTGGGCTGGATCATCGCCCTGACGCTTTCGACCTATTTCATGGCCGGCTTCGCACGCGAAAACGTCTGCACCTATATGTGCCCCTATGCGCGCTTTCAGTCGGCCATGTTCGACAGGGACACCCTGATCATCACCTATGAGGCCGAACGCGGTGAGCCGCGCGGCAAGCACAAGAAGGGTGACAGCTGGGACGGCAAGGGCCACTGCATCGACTGCGATTCCTGCGTCATCGTCTGCCCGATGGGGATCGACATCCGCGACGGCCTTCAGATGCAGTGCATCTCGTGCGGCCTGTGCATCGACGCCTGCAACAGCGTGATGGACAAGATCGAACTGCCGCGCGGTCTGATCCGCTATGACACCGAGTCGAACCAGCGTCAGCGGCGCGAAGGCTATCGCACGCTCGATATCGCCCACCGTAAAAGCGGCAAGACCGTCGTGCCGCAGCAAAAGATGCGCTGGGTGCGGCCGCGCACCTTGGCCTATGCCCTGATCCTGTCCACCGTGGGTAGTCTGATGCTGACGGCCATTGTGCTGCGTCCCATGACCGAATTGACGGTCAACCACGCACGCGCCCCGCAATTTGTGCGCCTGTCCGACGGCAGCGTGCGCAACAATTACCAGATCAAGATCCTGAATAAGTCGCACGACGATCGCGCCTATCGCCTCAGCACACAGGGCCTGTCTCAGGCGCGACTGGAGGTGCTGGCCGCCGGGGATGAGGCGGTCGAAACGCTGCACGTCCCCGCCAACAGCGTCGCCAGCTTCCGCGTGCGCGTCGATACGCCGGAGGCCACAACGCACGGCCGCAGCGATATTCGCTTCCTTTTGTCTGACACCCGTAACCCTGCCCAAAACCCTGCCCAAAACCCGGAAAGCGCCCGCCATGACAGCTACTTCATTCGCTGAGGCCAAGCCTCTCTCTCAGGCCGAGATCGACCGCCGGCGCGGCCGCTTCGTGCCGTGGGTGATCGCGGCCTTTTTTCTCAGCTTCATGATCCCCCTGATCTGTTTCACCGTCATCGCCTTTCGCCATCAGCCCAGCGAGGTCACACCGCAGGCCTATGAAAAGGGGCTGGCCTATAACCAGACTCTGGAAGCCGCCGCTGCCCAGAAGGCGCTCGGCTGGCAGGTCATGCTCAGCCACACGGGCGGGCGGCTGAGGGTGCGGGCGCTCGACGCCAAGGGCGCGCCGCTGGACCGCGGGCAGGTCGAGGTGTGGCTGATCCACCCCGCACAAAAGGCGCTGGACCGCCATCTGGTGCTCACGCCCGAAGGCCAGGGCGTTTATGCGACCACCGCCGCCCTGCCCTCCCCCAGCGTCTGGACCGCCCACATCACCGTGCAGGTGGCGGACCAGCAGATGCAGACGCGCGCTTTCGTGGAAAACTGATCGTGGACATTCTGATCCTTCTGGTGGTGGCGGCGGGTGTGCTGGCCCTGATTGCGGGGGCAGCCTTCATGTGGGCCCTGCGCAGCCAGCAGTTCGACGATCCGGAGATGCAGGCCGAGCGCATCCTGCACGACGATGACGAGTCATGACCGACACCCTGACCGATTACGGCTGCTACGTCACCGAAGAGGACGAAGCCCGTCAAGCGCTCTATCTGCGCGTCGAGGGGATGCGCTGTGCCGCCTGCGCGTGGAAGGTCGAAAGCACGCTCAATGCCTATGACGGCGTCAGTGCGCGCATGACCTACGCCACCCAGAGGCTGAAACTGGTATGGGACAAGGGGGATTTTACCCCGCGCGCCAATGATCTGGCCGCCGCCGTCGAGGCGCTGGGCTTTTCCGTCGCCCCTTTCGACATTTCAAAAGCCAGCGAAGGGGCGAAAGCCGAAGAAAGCCTGCTGCTGCGCTGTCTGGCCGTGGCCGGGTTTGCCACCACCTTTGTCATGCTGTTCGCCGACGCCCTGTGGTTCAGCGATGACGCCTCGCTCAACGGGGCGACGCGCGACCTGATGCACTGGGCTATGGCGCTGGTCGCCCTGCCGACCACACTTTATGCGGGCCGCCCCTTCTTCCGCAGCGCCATGGCCGCACTCAGGCACGGACGCAGCAATATGGACGTGCCGATCAGCGTCGCCGTGCTGCTGACGGCGGGGATGAGCCTGTTCGAGACGATCCGCCACGGGCCGCACGTCTATTTCGACGCCTCGGTTATGTTGCTGTTCTTCCTGCTGATCGGGCGCTATCTCGACCTCAAGGCGCGCGGCAAGGCGCGGGAAGCCGCCGAGGGGCTGCTGGCCATGCTGGACGGCACGGCCAGTGTGCGCGAGGACGGCCAGGTACGCGCGTGCAAGATCAGCGACCTGCGCCCCGGCATGACGCTTATGGTGGCCGCCGGTGAAAAGATCGCCGCCGACGCCACCCTGACGCGTGGCACGACGGAGGTCGATACCAGCCTGCTGACCGGTGAGACCCTGCCGCGCGCCGTCGGCCCCGGTGAGACCGTCTATGCCGGCACGATCAATGTCGCCGCCCCCGTGGAAGCCGTCATCACGGCGGCCTCCGAGAACAGCCTTCTGTCGCGCACTGTGGCCCTGATGGAGACGGCGGAACAGGGTCAGGCGCGCTTTGTGCACATCGCCGACCGCGTGGCGGCCATTTACGCGCCGGTGGTGCATATCGCCGCCGCCCTGACCTTTGCCGGTTGGGCCCTGTGGGGGCATGGCGGCTGGCAGGACGCGCTGCTGAAGGCCATGGCCGTGCTGATCGTCACCTGCCCCTGCGCGCTCGGGCTGGCCGTACCGGTGGCGCAGGTTCTGGCGTCCGGGCAATTGTTCCGACGCGGCATCCTGCTGAAATCCGCGCGCGGTCTGGAGCGTCTGGCCGCCGCCGATACGGTCATCTTTGACAAGACCGGCACCCTGACGCGCGGTCAGCCGACGTGGATGAACCCGTCGGCGCTGAACGAATACGAGACGCGGCTGGCTGTGGCGCTGGCGGCGCAAAGCCGTCACCCCCTGTCGCGCGCGCTCGTGCAGGCGCGGCCCGACCTGCCCGTCGCGCCCGCCACGGTCGAGGACGTCCCCGGCTACGGCCTGCGCGGCGAGGTGGACGGTGAGCCGGTATGGCTGGGCAAGGCCGCGTGGCTGGGGATAGAGTCCACCGGCGACAGCGCCCCGGAACTGTGGTTCCGGCTGGGTGCAAATGCCCCGGTACGTCTGGTGTTCGAGGACACGCTGCGGCTCGATGCGCGGCGGACCATCGACGCGCTGAAGGCGCGCGGGCTCGACATCTGGCTCTTGTCCGGCGACCGGCACGTCGCGGCGCAACGGGTGGCAGCGGAGCTGGGCATCGACACCCGTCACGCCGACCTGTCGCCGCTGGAAAAGCTCGCCACCGTGCAACGTCTGCAAGCCGAAGGGCGCAAGGTGCTGATGGTCGGCGATGGGCTGAACGACGCGGCGGCCCTGTCGGCGGCCAGCGTCTCTATCTCCCCGGCGTCGGGCATGGACATCACGCAGAACGCCGCCGACCTTGTGTTTCGTGGCGACAGCCTGTGGCCCGTGGCCGAGGCGCTGCGCGTGGCCGAGCGCACCGGGCGCATCGTCACGCAAAATTTCGTCCTGTCGTTTGGCTATAATCTGATTGCTGTGCCGCTGGCCGTGGGTGGCTGGGTGACGCCGCTGATCGCCGCGATTGCCATGTCGGCCTCATCACTGGTCGTGGTGGCCAATGCGTTTCGGCTCAAACTGCCGGGGCACTGAACGCACGAAACCGCCCGTCGCCGGGCGGCCTCTCTTTACGCTGACTGTACGCTTACTAAAACCTACGCCACCAGGGCTTCGACATTTTCCTTCACCTCTTCAGAGGCTTGCGCCACGTCGTTGAAGGTGGTGCTCAAATGGCTGAGCTTCTCGTCGATCTCATGCACGGCGGTCACGGCGGCCTGCATATTGCCCGATATTTCGGAACTGACCGCCTTTTGCTGCTCGATGGCCGAGGCGACACCCGCGACATTGTCCATCACCGCCGTCATACTGGAGGTAATGATGCCCAGCGCGCCGACCACCTCGGTCGTCACCGTCTGCATATTGGCGATTTCTTTCGAGATGGTCTCGGTCGAACGCGCCGCCTGATTGGCCAGTGTCTTGACCTCAGAGGCCACGACCGCAAAGCCCCGGCCCGCCTCGCCCGCGCGCGCCGACTCGATAGTGGCATTGAGCGCCAGAAGATTGATCTGGCTGGCGATTTCGCGGATCATCTCGACCACATTGTTCATCGAGGCGGCGGACTGGTTGAGCGCGCCGGCCGATTGTCCGGCGCCTTCGGCGTGGCGGAAGATGCCTTCGACGCTTTCGCGCGCCTGCCCCATATTGCCGGCGATTTCCTTGACGCTGGCGCTCAGTTCCTCAGACGCCGCCGCCACCGCATTGACCACCGAACCGGTTTCCGTCGAGGCCGTGGAGGCCGTAGCGGCCATGTGGGTGGCGTCGATCATCTGCTTCACCACCGCATTCAGCTGACGGTTGACCTCGCGGCTCAGCTCTTCATTGCGGATACGGCGTTTGACGGCTTCGGTGGTGTCGATAGCGAACTTGACCACCTTGATGACCGCGCCGGTGTCGTCAAACACGGGATTATACGAGGCCTGAATATAGACCTCCTTACCGCCCTTACCCAGACGCCGGTATTCGGCCGCCTGAAACTCACCGCGTTGCAGCCGCTCCCAGAACTGACGATACTCTGACGACTGTGCGTATTGCGGTTCGCAGAAGATACGGTGGTGCTGTCCGACCACCTCGTTGAGGCTATAGCCCAGAGTTTTCAGGAAATTGTCATTGGCCATCAGAATCTCGCCCTGCGGCGTGAATTCAATGACCGCCTGCGCACGCATGATGGCCTCGACCTTGCCCGCATGATCAAGGGATTTCGCCTTGGCCTCGGTGATGTCGGAGGCGAGCTTCACCACCCGCACGACCTTGCCACTCTTGTCCTTAACGGGGTTATAGCTGGCCTGAAGCCAGACGATCTTGCCATTATTGCCGATGCGCTTGAATTCGCCCGCCTGAAAACGTCCGGCGGCCAGATCGCTCCAGAAATGGCGATAGGCCTCCGACTGCACATAGTCGGGCAGACAGAAGAGACGGTGATGCTGACCGACCACCTCGCGCTCGCTATAGCCCACGGCCGTCAGGAAATTGGCATTGGCCGAAATAATCTTGCCGTCCGGAGTGAACTGGATGATCGCCTGTGACGTATCTAACGCGTTTACTACAGCCTTATCCAAGCTGGTGTTTGAACCGAAAAACACTTTAATCCACCCTCTATCCTTGTGCGGACATGACATCCGCTCAGCCTCAATTTACCGCCGCTTCAAGGCTCTTTCCGGCCTCTGATGCATCATAGCGTCTAATTTTGGGGCACAAACCTTAACGCCACGATAACACCATTATAGTTAGCAGGGTCTTACGTCTCACTATATGGGAACCGCTCAGGCGATCACCTTACGGCGTAAGGCTTCGGCTACGGCGTGGGTGCGCCCGCGCACACCCATCTTCTTCGCCGCCGACTTGGCATAGGTATAGACGGTATCGGTAGTATAGCCCGTCACCTGATGGATGGCCGGCACCTCAAGGCCGTCGGCAAAATGTTTGAGACAGGCCAGTTCGCCGTCGGACAGCCCCAGATGCTGATTCATGGCGCTGAGAAGCTGATCCGACAGTTCGGCGTGCACCACGCGCGTCGTCATTTCGAGGATGAATTTTTCGTGATCGCTGAACGGGGTGGTCCTACAGAAGGTCACGCCGCCGAAGCGCTGTTCCCCATTGAAAAAACCGACGGCGCTGCGGGTAGTAATACCGAACTGCCGTTCCAGTTGCCGGATGCGCTCGACGCCGGGGCCCGTCAGCACGTCCGGCCCCAGATCATGCCAGCTGCCCCAATGCTGTTCCGCCGTCATCAGATAGGACATCGGGTCCTGATGATAGAGTTTTTCATTGAGGAACAAACGGATAAACTCTTCCGGCATATCCGAAGCCAGCATGACGCCGCGCCCGACCCCCAGCCCGAAAAAGGCGAGGCCCGACATGGCAAAGCTGTCAAAAGGCACGATCTGGCGCAGGGTTTCCATCAGCGGATGATGCGCATGGGCGCGCCCGAACTGATTGGCGATCACTTCCATCGCCGCCTGCCGGGCGGGGTCCGCGACGCGCTTGGAGATATAGCTGGGCATGTCCCCTCCGATTCGAAGAAAAACCAGTCCGGTTACACTTATACGGCGAACGCGACTTTGCAAACGTCTTCACCCGCCAAACGCCCAGCTATCGCCCTTCGGCCTTAACTCTCCGCTGTCGGAGCTTATTTCTGGCCCTGCGCAAACAGCGTCGCCGACTCCGTCTGCGCCTTTTGGGCGTCTGGCACATAGGCCGTGGTTTGCAGGAAGGCGTGGATCAGGCTGGGGTAGTGCAGGCGTTTGACCATCACCCCCGCCCCACTCAGCTTATCGGCAAAGGCGCGCTGCGAATCCCTCAGCGGATCAAAGCCCGCCGTGACGATCAGGGTGGCGGGCAGGCCTTTCAGATCGGCCTGCATCGGCGAAGCGTCTTCGGGTGGTGGCGTCGTGCCGGCGGGATAGACCTGCGCCGCCAGATACTCCAGATTGTCGGCATCAAGGCCGTAACCGCTGCCCAGTTCCGTCATCGACGGATAGCTGTTCACGCGATCCACCCCCGGATAGTAGAGCAGAAGGCCCGCCGGACGGATAGCGGCCTTTTTCTGTCTCAACGCCACCGACAGGGCCAGCGTCCCCCCGGCGCTGTCGCCGCCGAGGCTCAGGCGTTTGGCATCGCCGCCGAACTCGGCCGCGTGCGCCGCCACCCAGCTCCAGGCGTCTTCGGCGTCCTGATGCGCCGCCGGGTAAGGGTGTTCGGGCGCCAGCCGGTAACCGGGGGCGACCACGATCATCTTCAGATCGCGCGCCAGCGCCCGCAGGCTGGGGTCAAAGGCGTCCAGGCTGCCGAACATGAAGCCGCCGCCGTGATAATAGATCAGAACCGGCGCAGACTTAACGCCCTGCAAGGCCGCCGGGACGAAGATACGCACCGGCAAGTCGCCGCCGCGTGTGGTGATGGTGCGGTCGCTGGCCAGCACGCCCTCGACGGGCGCGGTGCGCGTCGCCCAGTAGCGATCGAGCGCGGCGCGCGTAGCCTTACGACCGGCCTCAGTGGCATAGACGGCGCGCATCTGTGCCTTGACGGCCGGTGTCGCCGCCGGACGCGTCACGTTTTCCAGCACGTATTGCAGACGCGGATCGAGCGCGTGGCCTTCTGACACTTCGCGCGGCCCTTTGAGGTGGGCGATAAACCACGGCTCGTCCTGCTGCATGAAGGCCACGGCCTGCGCCTCCACAGGGGTCGGCACGATGGGTTCAGCCGCCAGCGGCGTGGTCATAAGGCAGGCTCCGACGGTCAGGACAGGCAGCAGGCGTTTCATGTGGCGTCTCCCGGTGTTGTTTTGTGAGGAGCATGACCGCATCCCCTGCCGGGCGCAACGAGAAATTCAACAGATGTAGAATCAGGCCTTGGCGACAGCCGCCTTTGCGCGGTCTTCCATGGCCTGAAACGCCCCCAGATGGAAGCTGATCAGGTGCTCATAGGCGTCTTCGGCGTCGTCCGAGCGACACAGGCCGTTCGACAGGTGGTCGATGCGCCCGGTCGAGGCCATGGTCAGGGTCAAAGCCCCTGACAGGCAATGATAGCCCCAGTACAGTTCACGGTCAGCGACGTGCGGCAGGACGCGGCGCAGGGCGTCGATGAATTTGAGGATCAGGCGGTCAAAGTGGGCGGTCATCATCGGGGCCAGCACGCCCGACGAATTGACCTGCGCCACCAGCCGGCAATAGTTGCGAAAGCCCGGATCAGCGGCGGCGTGCATGGTCTGCACCGGCACGATAAAGGCGCGCAGGATGGACTCTAAAGTGGGGGTGTCTTCGCTCTCCAGCACCGTGCGCAGGGCCGCTTCCCGTCGGTCGTTGAGCACCAAAGCCCGCCGCCCGAACACCGCGTCATAGAGACCTTGTTTGGACTCGAAATAATAGTTGGGCAGAGCGACATCGACGCCCGCCGCCTGCGCCACCTGACGCACCGTCACCCCGTCAAAACCGTGCTGTGAAAACAGGGCCTCGGCGGCATCCAGCACCAGATCGCGGCGCGACGGCGCATCCGACACCTTGCGGCGGCCTTTGGGGCTTTTGACAGTCGGTTCAGGGGCGGAGTCGGGCGGCATGTATCCACAGGATGAGATTCGACAATGGCTCCGTCTAACACAGGCCTGCGGATGGCCAAAAGGAAAACGTTTTCTCGTCATTCGTCCGCAAAATCTAGTGCGCCGATTTGGCCACATCAGGGTTAATTTCAACGGAAATTGAATTTAGCGGCTTGACATTCAACGGCCGTTGAAAAATTCTCAGACTACCGGTCCACACTAAGAGCCCGGGCCTACACGGGAAAAACAGCACAGGACACAATGCCATGTCGGCAGGGTTAACCTACGACGACGTGACCTATCGCAGTGGCGCGGATTCGCTGGGCAGCGGACGGCTGAAGCTCTATGCCCGCGACTATAATCCGAAGGCCGGGCGCGTGGTCATATGCCTGCACGGCCTGACGCGCAACAGCGCCGATTTCGAGCCGCTGATGGCGCACCTGCCCGCCGATCATCGTTTTATTATCCCGGATCAGCGCGGGCGCGGGCGTTCAGAGTACGACTCAGAGCCCGCACACTATGCGCTGGGCGTCTATGTGCAGGACATGCTGGCCCTGATGGCGCACTTGGGGATCGAGCGCGCCACCTTTATTGGTACGTCTAT
>NZ_JAIXSV010000048.1 GCF_027484505.1 Asticcacaulis sp. | reverse complement strand
CGGTTCTTGGCCATGATCTGCGCGCGTTCCTTCGGATAGCCGAGGCCGCGTTCACCGTCGAACAGCTTGCGATAGACGTCCTGAAGGTTCAGTTCGGCGGCCCAGCCAAAGCCCTTGGCGTAGGGCATGGAGATGGCGTTGCCGTCATTGATCTGACCGAAGAGGAAGGCGTCGGTCGGGTCGATGACCAGACCGCAGAACACGCCGGGCATCGAATTACAGGCCAGCATGGCGCCCATGCCGGTGCCGCAGCCAGTGACAACGAAATCCGCCGCTTTCGAATTCAGCAGGATACCGGCCAGCAGGCCGTTCATCACGTAGGTCAGCGAGGCGGAATCGTCGGCGCTGTACATACCATAGTTGAAAACCGTGTGGCCCAGCGGCTCAGCGACCGTCTTCAGGGCGTCGAAAATGATGCCGTTCTTGGCAGCCTGGCTGTTTTCGTTGATCAGTGCGATTTTCATAAAAGTCTTCCTGCGTGTTTTTGCGTGAATGTGCGCGTGAATGCTTCAATAGCGAGGTAAGCGGGGGACAGCAAGCCGCGAAGCCGTATGAAGGTCCGAAAACCGTTTGCACGTCGCTGTGCGCTTCCTAACCTGAGACAGCCCTTTGTCATAGCCGGAATTTTCGCCGGTGTGCATAATCACCGTTGAAAATGACACCGGTTTCCCCTACACATGAAGGCAATCAAGAATAATCAGCTAAAAAGTGGGGAAACGTGTCGGTTGACAGTGTCAGACTTACGGATGTGCGCAAGACCTTTAATGGCCATGAGGTCATCAAAGGCGTCTCGCTGGAGGTCAAAAAAGGCGAGCTGGTGGTCTTTGTCGGGCCGTCGGGTTGCGGGAAATCAACCCTGCTGCGCCTGATTGCGGGCCTTGAAACGCCGACCTCAGGCCAGATTGATATTGCCGGCCGCGATGTCACCTACGCCCACCCGTCCAAGCGTGGCGTGGCGATGGTGTTTCAATCCTACGCCCTCTATCCGCACATGACGGTGTTCGACAATATCGCCTTTGCCTTGAAGATTCAGGGCCTGCCCAAGGCCGAAATCGAGCACAAGGTCAATGCGGCCGCCGAGACCCTGCAACTGACGCATCTTCTGAAGCGCCGCCCCAAGGCCCTGTCCGGCGGGCAGCGTCAGCGCGTCGCCATCGGTCGCGCCATCGTGCGCGAACCCGATGTCTTTTTGTTTGATGAGCCGCTATCCAATCTCGATGCGGCGCTGCGTGGGCAGATGCGTGTCGAAATCGCGCGCCTGCATACCAAGCTCAACGCCACCTCGGTCTATGTGACCCACGATCAGGTCGAGGCCATGACCCTAGCCGACAAGATCGTGGTGCTGAATGCCGGACGCATCGAGCAGGTGGGCTCGCCGCTTGATCTGTATCGTAAACCGGCCAATCTGTTCGTCGCGGGCTTTATCGGGTCGCCGCGCATGAATACGATCAAGGCCCGTGTGCGTGAGGTGTCACCGGACGCCGTCGGGCTCGATTTGCCGCAGACCCTTCTGTCTGTGCCGCGCGTCGGGGCGCAGGTCGCGGCAGGGGCCAATGTGACCTTTGGCGTGCGCCCGGAAAACCTGCAGCTGGCTGCGGCCGACGAAGAGGCGCACCTGAGTGGCTACGTCATCCTGATCGAGCGTCTGGGCGGGGAAACCTTCGCCTATGTGACGCTGAAAGACAGCGAGGGCGAGCCGCTGATCATGAAGCTGGACGGTGAGGCGGCGCTCTATAACCATCAGGAAGTGCGCCTGAAAATCGACCTCAACCGGGCGCATCTGTTCGCCGAGGATGGTCAGGCGATTGGCGTGTCGCCGGATTTTTCTGATAAGACAGACGAGTCCGTCCATGTATAGCAACAAGTGGATCGGCAGCCTTTACATTACCCCGTTTGTGATCGGCTTTCTGCTGTTCACGGCCTTTCCGTTCATCGCCTCCTTTGTGCTTAGCCTGACCGATGCGCGGCTTCAGGATCAGTTGGGCGCGGCCAATTTTGTCGGCCTGTCCAACTATACCGAGATGGCGGCGGACTCGACGTTTCGTCAGTCGCTGGGCGTGACCTTTGCCTACGTCTTTATCACCGTGCCGTTGAAACTGGCCTTCGCCCTGTTCATCGCCGTGGTGCTGAATTTCAAGCTGAAGGGCATCGGCCTGTTCCGCACGGCTTTTTACCTGCCCTCCATTCTGGGCGGCAGCGTCGCCATTGCGGTGGTCTGGCGCTTCGTTTTCGCCGGTGACGGCCTGCTCAATCAGGCGCTTGCCGGTATCGGCATCGGCGGTGTCAACTGGCTGGGGGAGCCTACTACGGCCATGTTCTCCATCGTGCTTTTGCGCCTGTGGCAGTTCGGGTCAGCCATGGTGGTGTTTCTGGCCGGGCTGAAAGCCATTCCCGAAGACCTCTATGAGGCCGCCGATCTCGATGGCGCGTCGCGCCTCAAGCAGTTCTTCATGATCACCCTGCCGCTGCTGACGCCGGTGTTGTTCTTCAACTTCATCATGCAGATCGTGCAGGCCTTTCAGGAGTTCAATGGCCCCTACATCATCACTGCGGGCGGTCCGCTCAAATCGAGCTATCTGCTGCCGCTGATGATCTACGAAGAGGCGTTCAAATACTTCAATCTGGGCTATTCCTCGGCCCTGTCCTGGGTGCTGTTTATCATCATCGCCGTCTTCACCGCGGTGGCCTTCTGGTCGCAGAAACACTGGGTGTTTTATGCGCAGGACCGCGACGATAAGGGAGGGCACTGAGATGGCGTCTTCGCTAAATCCGGCCGATCACGGCTGGCGCAAACATCTGCCGGTGATCAATGCTTTCGTGCGCTATGGCCTGCTGATTCTGGTGGGCTTCCTGATGATCTATCCGCTGTTGTGGATGATCGGCGGGGCGTTCAAAAACAACGCCGAAATCTTCTCGTCCGTGGGCTTTATTCCCAAAAGTCCGACCACGGATGGTTTTATCAACGGCTGGAAGACATCTACCGAATATACCTTTGCGACCTACCTTCTCAACACCATGAAAATCGTGGTGCCAAAGGTGATTGTCACGGTCATTTCGTCGGTCATCGTCGCCTATGGCTTTGCGCGTTTCGCCATACCTGGCCGCAAGTGGCTGTTTGCCCTTCTGATGGCCACAGTCCTGTTGCCGAAATCGGTTCTGCTGATCCCGCAGTACCTGATGTTCCGAGAATTCGGCTGGCTCGATACCTACCTGCCGCTGTACGCGCCGCAGGCCTTTGCCACTGAGGGCTTCTTCGTCTTCATGATCATCCAGTTCATGCGCTCCCTGCCGCTCGATATGGAAGAGGCGGCGGTGATGGATGGCTGCAATTCGTTTCAGGTCCTGACCCTGATCGTTTGTCCCGTCATCCTGCCCGCCATTATTTCGGTCGCGCTGTTTCAGTTTATGTGGTCGATGAACGACTTCCTTCAGCCGCTGATCTACCTGTCCTCGGTGGAAAAATATCCGGTGGCGCTGGCGCTCAAAATGTCCATCGACGTCACCGAAGCGACCTCATGGAACGAGATTCTGGCCATGTCCACCATCGCGCTGGCCCCCTCTTTGATCCTGTTCTTCCTGGCGCAGAAATACTTCGTCGAAGGCGTCACCTCTGGCGCGGTGAAGGGGTAGGGCGATGGACGCGTACAGACTTCACCGCCGCTTCGTTCTGCTGGGCGCCTCTGCCGCCGCGCTCACCGCCTGCTCAAAGCCGCGCCCGGCCCCCTCAACCGGGCGTGAGTTACGCATGAGTTGGTGGGGCGGGTCTTCGGCCCACAAGGCGACGCTTGAGGCGCTGCGCCTGTTCGAGGAAAAGCACGGCATCCGCGTGCGCGGCGAATACACGGGCTTTGCCGGGCATCTGGAGCGGCTGACGACGCAGATCGCCGGGGGCACCGCCCCCGACGTCATGCAGATCAACTGGTATTGGCAGACCCTGTTCTCGCGCGACGGGACGGGCTTCTACGACCTGACCAAGCTGACGGACAAGCTCGACCTCAGCCAGTTTGATGCCCGCACGCTCGGCATGGGCACCAATAAGGGCGTGCTCAATGCCATTGCCGTGTCGAACGCCGCGCGCCTGTTTTACCTCAATCAGACCACCTATCAGAAGGCGGGCCTTAGTCTGCCCACGACCTGGGAGGAACTGTTTGCGCGCGGGCCGCAGTTCCGCGAAAAACTGGGCAATGGCTATTATCCGCTCGATGGCCTGTTTCTGGAGTTTATCGCCCTGGCGCGCAACTATGTGGTGCAGGGCACGGGCCAGCCGCTGATCAATGCCGAGACGAAATCGCTCAACTGTACGCGGGCCGACATGTACGACTTTGCGGGCCTTTACGCCCGCATGACGCGCGAACACGTCTGGCCCAGCGCGCAGGTACGCGCCTCCTATGGCAATGTGGCGCAGCAGGAGATGCGGCCGTGGATCAATGGCCAGTTCGCCGGCACCTTCCAGTGGAACAGCTCGATCGACAAATATAGCGATACGCTGGCCGGGAAGCAGACACTGGCGCTGGCCCCCTATCTGCTGCGGCCGGGCGCCAAGGATGCCGGGATGATGTATCGTCCGGCCATGATGTTCGCCGTCAACGCCAAAACCGCCTACCCGGACGAAGCGGCGCTGCTGATCGAGTTTCTGCTCAATGACCCGGACGGTATCCGCGCCATGGGCCTGAAACGCGGTGTGCCGGTGTCAAAGGCGGCGCGCACCCTGCTCGATAAGGAAGGGCTGATTACGCCCATCCAGCGGCAGAGTGAGGCGCAACTGGCGACCGCTCAGATCAACGTGGTTGAGAGCCCATGGTTCGAACATCCGCGCGTGCGCGACGGCTTTCAGGACATTCTGGAGGCGCTCGGCTATGGCCGCCTGAGCGAACGCGAGGCCGGCGACCGCCTCTATGACGACATCAACGCCATCCTGCACCGCGTCGTGCGATGACGGGGTTGCGCTGTCTGGCTGTCCTGCCGACGGCCCTGAGCTTTGAGGTCGATGACGGCTCGATCTGGGCCGCGGATGCCCCGCGCGAGGTGTGGGTGAATGGCGTGGTGGCGCTGCGGACAGACCGGAATGTCTTTTCGCTGTATGATCTGCGACCGGACACCCCATACGAAGTTCGCGTCGGGGCGGATCGGCTGGTGGTGCGTACCGCCGCGTGCAAGGCCGTGGTTGATCCGTGCGCCTTCGGTGCCAGAGGCGATGGCCTCAGCGACGATACGGCGGCGCTTCAGGCGGCACTGATGGCCTGCCCGCGCGGCGGGCTGGTGCGACTGAGCGCAGGGCGCTACCTGACCGCGTCCCTGTTCCTCAAAAGCGATATGGCTGTCGAACTGTGCGAAGGCGCGGAAGTGCTGGGTCACCGCGATATAGCGAAATGGCCGGTCTTACCGGGGCTATTACCGGACGCCGAGGGCGCGGAACGCACCTGTCTCGGTTCGTGGGAAGGCGAGGCGGAGGCCTGCCACGCCGCCCTGTTCAACCTGTTGTTTGCGCAGAACGTGCAGCTTTACGGGCGCGGTGTGATCGACGGTCAGGCCGGATTCGACACATGGTGGAAAAGACCCAAGGCGCGGTTTATCGGCTGGCGTCCGCGTCTGATTTTTATGGTCGAATGCGAGCAGGTCATACTGCACGGTATGACCCTGAGAAACAGTCCGTCGTGGACGGTCCACCCCTTGCTGTCGCGCGGTCTGACCTTTGCCGACCTGCGCATCGAAGCCCCGGCCGACAGTCCCAATACCGACGGCCTTAATCCGGAAAGCAGCACCGACATTGTCATCAGTGGTGTCGATTTTGCCGTGGGCGATGACTGCATCGCGCTAAAATCGGGCAAGATCAGCATGGCGCGGCGCAGCGTGCGTCCGACCCGTCGCGTGCGCATTTCCAACTGCCGGATGCAGAACGGTCACGGGGCCGTCGTCATCGGTTCGGAGATGGCGTCCGGTGTCTATGATGTATCCGTACAGACCTGTCTGTTTATAAACACAAATCGCGGCATCCGTCTCAAAACGCGGCGCGGCCGGGGCCGTGAGGCCGTGATACAGCGCCTTGATTGTCGCCACATCCGCATGGAAGGGGTGGGTACGGCCTTCGTGATCAACAGCTTCTACTGGTGCGATCCGGACGGCAAGACGGAACAGGTTGCGGACCGAAATCCGCGCCCGGTTGATGACGGTACGCCCTCAATAGGCCACATCCACCTGAGCCATATCGACGCCATGGGTGTGCGTCATGCCGGCCTCTACGTGCTGGGCCTGCCGGAACAGCCGGTCGATGGCCTGACGCTCGACCACATTCGTCTGCGTTTCGATCCCGACGCGCAGCCCGGCGAACCCGATATGGCGGCTTCGATTGCGCCCGTGGCGCGTCTGGGCGGCCTGATCGCCAATGTCAGACATCTTCGCACAAACGCGCTGGACATCGACGGCCAGAGCGGCGAAACCCTTACGCTGGAAAACGTCACATGCTCGACCTGAAACACAATATCCCTGTCGATGTCGCCGCGGCCACAACGCAGCGCCCGTTCGATCTGTCGCCTGAGACAACCACGTCTCTGGCGCGCTTTGGCGATGCCGTGCCCGCTTTCATCAGCGGCTATTTCCGCACCTGGGAACCCTATCGCCCGCACTGGAACTACGAAGACGGCGTGGTGTGGAAGGGGGCGCTCGACCTCTATCAGGTGACGCAGGACCGGGTGTTTCTTGACTATATTCTGGGTGAGATGCGCACGCGCGTCCTGCCCGATGGGTCCATGCCGACCTTCCACCCGCAGGAATACAATATCGATAACGTCAATGGCGGGAAGATCCTGTTTCCGCTCTACGCTATCACCGGTGAGGCGCGCTTTCGCACCGCGATGGACGTGCAGTTTGCGCAGCTCAAAGACCATCCGCGCACGCAGTCCGGCAACTATTGGCACAAGCAGATCTATCCGCATCAGGTGTGGCTGGACGGCCTGTTTATGGCCCAGCCGTTTCAGACGGAATACGCTCGCATCACTCAGGACGAAGCCCTGTTTGCCGATACGGTAGCGCAGTTCCGCTTTGTCGATCACACCCTGCAAAGGGGCAATGGCCTCTATGCCCACGGCTGGGACGAAAGCCGGGCGGAGCGCTGGGCCGATAAACAGACCGGTCTGTCCCAGAATGTCTGGGGCCGGGCCATGGGCTGGTGGATTGGGGCGCTGGTCGATGTCTATGAGGCCTCCGAAGGGTTCAGCCCGTCCCTGCGCGCCGATATTGCCGACATCACCCGCCGCACGCTTGAGGCCCTGCTCAAGTTCCGCTCGGACAACGGCCTGTGGTATCAGGTCGTTGATCAGGGCCAGCGTGAAGGCAATTACGAAGAGGCCTCGGCCTCGCTGATGGTCGCCTATGGCCTGATGAAGGCGGCGCGTCTGGGTATCCTGTCCGAAGCCGCGGGCCGTACCGGCGTCGAGTCGCTGAAAGCCGTTTGCGCGCGCTTTGTGACGCCGTCGGCGCTCAATGGTGTGTGCGGCGTGGCCGGGCTTGGCAATGTGCCCTATCGCGACGGATCTTACGCCTACTACCTTTCCGAAAAAATCACCCCCAATGATCCCAAGGGCGTGGGGGCCCTCATGTGGGCCCTGTCCGAAGGGATACGCACAAAGGACCCCCAATGAGCCTCAAAGAGATTGCCCAGAATTTCGTTTCCGCTCGCCGCGCGGCGCGCGCCCTCAGTGACTATCCGGGGCAAATTCCGGCGGTCCTTACGGACTCCTACGCCATTCAGGAAGAGGCGATCCGCCTTTGGGACCGCCCGGTGATCGGCTGGAAGATCGGCCGTCTGGCGCCGGAGCGTCAGGCCGAACACGGCACCGAACGTCTGGCCGGCCCCATCTTTGAGACGGTCTTCAAACCCTCCGAAGGCGAGGTCGAAATCCCGGTGTTCAAAAACGGGTTTGCGGCGGTCGAGGCCGAATTCGTCTTCCGCATCGGCGTCGATGCTGAACCGGGCAAGACCGAATACACCGAGGTCGAGGCCCTGCGCCTGATCGACGCGCTGTTTGCCGGGGTTGAGATGGCCGGCTCTCCGCTGCCGACCATCAACAAGCTGGGGCCGACGGTCGTGGCGTCCGATTTTGGCAATAATTTCGGCCTCATTCTGGGGACGCAACTGGCGGCCTTTGATGCCGCAAGCACGGTTGAGAGCTTGAGCGAAGCGGTGGTCAAGGGCTATGCCGCCACCACCGAAATCGATGGTCAGGTGGTGGGCGAAGGCGGCCTGTTCACAATGCCGGGCGGCCCGCTGAAGGCCATCGGCTGGCTGGCCGGGCATCTGGCGGCGCGCGGTCGTCCGCTGACAAAGGGCCAGTTGATCTCATCGGGGGCGACGACCGGCATCCACGACATCCTGCCGGATCAGTCGTCGGTGGTGACCTATGCGGGCCCGCACCATGAAACGACACACATTCGCCTGAAGACCGTCACCCTGACCGAGGCGCGCCCCGAACTCGCGTGATGTTTATGACACGGTGGCGGCACAGTGAGGCCGCCGCCTTTTTTATTCAGCCTTTGTTAAAGGGCCGCGCCGACTATGCGGCAAAAGCGCCGTCAGAGCGTCCTATCAGCGGGAGTGTACCTATGGCAGATTTGTCACCCTTTTAATCAACCTGTACGAAGGCGCTTGTCTTTTGTGCGCGCCTGTGTCTAGCTGAGATCACTGACACCGGTTACCATGCGTGTTTGACACCGGTATCATTTCAACATTAAAACATGCCCTCAATGGGCGTCCACTGCCTGATCAGCGCGCCACTCAAGAGCGTGCAGCAGGTCGAACGGGGAGTTACAAGATGAAAACCAAGTCCAACCACAGTCGCACTGCGTCCGCCATCGCCCGCTATGGCGTATCCGTTCTGGCGTTGGTCGCCACGGGCGCGGCTATGCCCGCACTGGCGCAGGAGGCCGCGCCGGCCGCTTCTGGTGATGTGGAAACCGTCGTCGTGACCGGTTTCCGCAACAGCCTTCAGACGGCGATCAACGAGAAAAAGCGTTCGACCGACATGGTCGATGTGATCAAGGCCGAGGACATCGGTCAGTTTCCCGACCTGAACCTCGCCGAATCGCTGCAACGCATTCCGGGCGTGTCGATTGACCGCGACGGCGGTGAAGGCAAGCAGATCACCGTCCGCGGCCTGAACTCCGAATTTTCGCGCACGCGCATCAACGGCCTTGAGGCGCTGGCCACTACGGGTTCCAAGGACTCGTCGGGCGGCACCAACCGTGGCCGTGGGTTTGACTTCAACGTGTTCGCCGCCGACCTCTTCAACTCGCTGACGGTGCGCAAGTCCATGTCGGCCGAAGTCGATGAAGGCTCGCTGGGGGCCACGGTCGATCTGCAAACGGCACGTCCGTTCGACTACAAAGGCTTCACCATGGCCTCGTCGGTGCAGTTTGGCTATAACGACAAGTCGGGCAAGACCGAGCCGCGCGGCACCTTCATGATCTCCAACCGCTGGGCCGATGGCAAGCTGGGGGCCCTGTTGTCTGTGGCCTATGGCGAGCGTACCGTCATCGAAGAGGGCGCCAATACCACCCGTTGGGAAAATGCCTATGCGGCGTCGAACATCGGACGTTTCCAGAGCTTCTCGACGGATGGCGGCAAGACCTTTACGGCCATTACGCCCTGTACCGGTGGGACGACGCCCGCCAACACGACGCGCGTCTGTAACACCAATTCGGCGCTGGAGCCGGCCCTGACCGGCGAAGCGGCCAAGATCTCCAATTCGCTGCACCCGCGCATCCCGCGCTTCAACCACTTTGAAACCGAGCAGAAGCGTCTCGGCGTCACTGGCTCGTTCCAGATGCGCCCGTTCGAAGGCACGCTGATCTCGCTGGACGGTATGTACGCCAAGTTCGGGGCCAACCGCGACGAGTGGGAAATCGAAGCCATTTCCTTCAGCCGCAGTGGTCAGGGGAACCCTCAGACGGACATCTACGACTATACGATCGACGATAAGGGCACCATCACCAAGGCCTCGTTCAACGATGTCGATATCCGTTCGGAACACCGCTTTGACGAGCTGACCACCACCTTCACCCAGGGCAACCTGACCTGGGATCAGACCTGGGGTGAGCGCTTCTCGACCAAGCTGATGATCGGTTCGTCGAAATCGGTGCAGGACACGCCGGAACAAACGACCTTCACGCTCGAATCCTATGATGTCGATGGCTATTCCTACGACTTCACCGACATGACGGCGCCGAAGTTTAATTACAGCACGAAGAATGGCTGTACGCCGGATCAGGCCTGCTACTGGACCTATTCGTCCAGCACGGCGAGCGGCGATGCCTCGCTGATCCGTCTGCGTCCGCAGCAGGTAACGAATAAATTCACCACCACGCGGCTGGATGCCAAGTTTGACCTCACCGATAATGTGACGATCAAGGCGGGCGTTTCGACCAAGAAGTACGACTTCAACTCGACGGAATCCGGGCGCTATACCACTGACGTCAATGCGCGTAATGAAAATGCCAGTGGCAATATCGTCACGGAAATCAACAGTAATATCGCCAAATACAGCCAGACGGTTTCGGTGGCGGGCAATACCTATCTGATCCCCAATCTTGACCTGATCCGCTCGACCTTTGGCTATGACTGTAACTGCGCCAATAGCTGGGGCACCTTCACCACCAATTCGACCAACTCGTCGTCGCGCACCAATAACCGCGTCGCCAGCGAAACCGACAATGGCTGGTTCCTGCAAGCCGACTTCAGCGGTGAGATCGCGGGCCTGCCCTATCGCGGCAATATCGGTACGCGTCAGGTCGAAACCAATCTGGTGGCGACGGGTATCGTCGGGACCGCTACCGGCTTCAAGCTGACGACGGTCGAACGCTCGTATAAGGACGATCTGCCGTCGTTCAACCTGATGATCCAGCCGGTGCCGAGCGTCTATCTGCGCTTTGCCGCCGCCAAGACCATGGCGCGTCCGACGCTTCTGTCGATCATTCCGGGTGGCGGTTCGGTCAGCACGACGAACAAGACCATCACCACGGGTAACCCGGCTCTGGATCCGGTACGCGCCAATACGCTCGACTTCTCGGCCGAATGGTACGTCGATAAGGACACCCTGTTTACGGTGGCCCTGTTCAAAAAGGACATCAAGTCCTACATCCAGCAGCGCCAGACCCAGGCCAAGCTGTCGGACTACGGCTATAATCCGGCCGATTTCGGCGAAGCGGCGGACGTCACCTATACCGTCACCACGCCCGTCAACACGCCGGGCGGTGAGCTGAAAGGCTACGAAATCTCGCTGCAAAAGCCCTTCCACTTCCTGCCGGGCTTCCTGCGTCACACGGGTGGTATCATCAACTACACCAATGTCGAGTCGCAGATTAACTACTACACCTCGGCCACGGCCACGACGACGACGCGCGCCAACCTGCTCGGTCTGTCGCCCAAGGCGTGGAACATCACGGCCTACTACGAAGACGACAAGCTGTCGGGTCGTGTTGCCTTTGCCTATCGTGACGGCTACCTGTCGCAGCTCAATCCGGGCTCGTCGGCCGACTTCTGGGGCAAGAACGAAACCTTCAATATCGACGCTCAGGTCACCTATCAGATCAACAAGAACCTGACCTTCATCCTGGAAGGGATCAACCTGACCAACGAAGCCGATGACCGCTTCATTGCCTACAACACCGTGCAGGGCAATACGGCGCAGGACCTGCTTTACGACTACTCGAAGTCGGGTCGTCAGTACTATCTGGGCCTGCGCTACAAGTATTAAGGCGGCCAGAGTGTAAAGTAGCGTAAGCGTTCAACAGCCTTCTGATTTAGAGCATTCGTCGGCTAAGTTGAGCCGCCGAATGCTCTAATTATGTCTAACGCCTCATGTTTTTCCTAAAAGTGGTGTCCACTTTTCGGCATGAGGCTCTAGGCTGTGGTGACGAATTAACGTTTGAGATCTTCCTCCTCCCCATTTTATGGGGAGGTGCCGAGTTTACGAGGCGGAGGGGTATCTTACGGACGGTTATACCCCTCCGTCAGCTTCGCTTCGCTCGCTGCCACCTCCCCACTTCGT
>NZ_JAIXSV010000178.1 GCF_027484505.1 Asticcacaulis sp. | reverse complement strand
AGTATGAGCCTCAGCGACGTGCAGCGCGATCTGGGCTTTTCCAGCGCCCTGCCGCCGACGCCGGAACTGCTCACCCAATTGGCCGCCTATAACCGCGCCCGCAAAGAGCGACGCGAGCTTAAGGCGCAAACGCAGAGCCCGGCTCAAGATAACCCGTCTATGGCCGCCCCCGATATGGCGGGCCAGATGGCGGGCAAGCAGCCGCCCCCGATGGACGATCAGCGCCTGCCGCAGGCCGTCAGCTTTGCCGAGGTCGCCGCGCGGCTGAAGGTCTGGGGCGACGCCCGCATCGGTTTCCATGAGCGGTTGGTGATGTTCTGGGCCAATCATTTCGCCGTGTCGGTCGATAAGGGCCTGCCTGTGCGGATACTGGCCGGAGCCTATGAGCGCGAGGCCATCCGCCCACACATCACCGGGCGTTTCCGCGACCTGTTGCTGGCGGCCGAGCGTCATCCGGCCATGCAGGTCTATCTGGATAATGACGCCTCGATCGGGCCGAACGCCCGCGCCAACCGCAATGGCAAGCGCGGCCTGAACGAAAATCTGGCGCGTGAAATCCTCGAACTGCACACGCTGGGCGTCAATGGCGGCTACACGCAGGCCGATGTGATGCGCTTTGCCAAGGTGATCACCGGCTGGGGGATCGATCGAACGGGCAAGGGCGACGGCTTCCGCTTTAACCCCAATGCCCACGAACCGGGCCCGCAGACGATCCTGGGCAAGACCTATGCCGATGACGGCGAAGCGCAGGGCATCCGCGTGCTCGAAGACCTCGCCCGCCACCCGGCGACGGCCAAACACATCGCCACCAAGCTGGTGCGCCACTTCGTCAGCGATCAGCCGCCCGCCGCACTGGTCGAACGGCTGAGCCAGCGGTTCCTTGAGACCGACGGCGACCTGAGCGCCGTCTATGCGACCCTGATCGCGGCCGAAGAGAGCTGGAGCGCGCCGCGCAGCAAGCTGCGCCCGCCACAGGAATATGTGATCGCCAGCCTGCGGGCGCTGGATACGCCGATCCAGCCGCAGCGCTTCCTGCAAACCCTGCGCGTGCTGGGTCAGCCCCTGTGGCAGCCGCCCGGCCCTAATGGCTTTTCCGATCTGGCCAACGTCTGGGCCACGCCCGAAGGCCTGAACAACCGCCTCGACCTCGCCTATCAGCTCTCCGAGCGCGTCGCCGAAAAGACCGATCCGCGCGTCTTTGCCGAAGAGCGGCTGAAAGGCCTGATTTCCGAGACCACCCGTCGTTCGGTCGCCCTGGCCGAAACCCGTCCGCAGGGCCTCGCCCTCGTGCTCCTCTCCCCCGAATTCATGAGGCGTTGATATGACTCTCGACCGCCGCTCCTTCCTCGTCGCCTCCACCGGCCTGTTTGCCTCAGCTGTCCTGCCACAGAGCGCCTTTGCTGCGGGACGTGATCCGCGCTTCGTCGTCATCATCCTGCGTGGCGCGCTCGATGGTCTTGCCGCCGTGCCGCCGGTCGGTGATCCCGATTTCTCAGCCCTGCGCCCCCCGGCATGGGAGGGTGAGGCCCTGCCGCTCAATGGCTTTTTTGCCCTGAACCCGGCCATGCCCAACCTGAAACGCCTCTATGGGGCGGGTCAGGCGGCGGTTGTCCACGCCTCGGCCACCCCTTATCGCAACCGCTCGCACTTCGATGGTCAGGACGTGCTGGAGTCGGGCTTTGACGTGCCCGGCCACGCCGATACGGGCTGGCTCAACCGCCTGATCCTGTCGCTGGGGCAAGGGACCAAGATCGGCGCGGCGCAAAAATCCCTGTCGGTCGGCACGCTGACGCCGCTGGTCATCCGTGGCGAAGCCCCCCTGCTCGGCTGGGCACCGCAGCAGTTGAAGGCCGCCGATCCCGACCTCGCCCCGCGCCTGCTGCGCCTCTATGGCGAAACCGATCCGGCCCTGATGACCGTGCTGCAAGAGGGCATCGACACGGGCAAGATCGCCTCGGGCATGAACCCGATGATGGGCGGCGGTGGACCGGCCGTGGCCATGGTCGATATGGCCAAGGGGGCCGCAGCCCTGATGGGACGTGACGACGGCCCGCGCATCGCCGCCATGGCCTTTGACGGCTGGGACACGCACACCGCCGAACAGCGCCGCCTCACACAGCTTCTGAGCGGCCTCGATCAGTCTCTGGCGGCTTTTGAGCAGGGTCTGGGGGCGAAATGGGCCGACACGGTGGTGCTGGTGGCGACCGAATTTGGCCGCACGGCGCGCTTTAACGGCACGCAGGGCTCCGACCACGGTCAGGCCACGACGGCCTTCCTTGCCGGTGGTGCCGTCAAGGGCGGACGCGTCAT
This sequence comes from Asticcacaulis sp., assembly GCF_027484505.1. Classification (GTDB taxonomy): domain Bacteria; phylum Pseudomonadota; class Alphaproteobacteria; order Caulobacterales; family Caulobacteraceae; genus Asticcacaulis. Next base: position 9,452 of record NZ_JAIXSV010000178.1, on the reverse strand, counting down.
CGCCGACTGGCCGGGCCTGAAAGCCGCGCAGCTCTATGAAGGGCGCGACCTCACCCCGACCACCGACCTGCGCGCTGTGGTCATGGGCGTGGCCCGCGACCATCTGGGGGCCGATGTGCGGCGGCTACAGACCGACGTCTTCCCCGGCGCGCTCAGCGTCAAACCGCTGGACGGTTTGGTGTAAGATCACTCCGCGATAAAGCCGCCTGTCTGGCGGGCCCACAGGCGGGCATAGAGTCCCTGCGCCGCCAGCAATTCCGCATGGGTGCCGGTTTCGATAATCCGCCCTTCGTCCAGCACGACCAGCCGGTCCATCCGCGCGATGGTGCTGAGGCGGTGGGCGATGGCGATGACCGTCTTGTCCTGCATCAGTTCGATCAGGCTGTCCTGAATGGCCGCTTCGACCTCGGAATCGAGCGCGGCGGTGGCTTCGTCCATGATCAGGATGGGCGCGTTTTTGAGCAGGACGCGGGCGATGGCGATGCGCTGTCTCTGACCGCCGGACAGCTTGACGCCGCGTTCCCCCACATGGGCATCAAGGCCTGAGCGCCCCTTGTTGTCGCGCAGGTCGGGGATGAAGTCCCAGGCGTGGGCGCGGCGGGCGGCCTCGATAATCTCTGCGTCCGAGGCCCCCGGCCGGCCATAGGCGATATTGGCGCGGATCGAACGGTGCAGCAAAGACGTGTCCTGCGTCACCATGCCGATATGGGCGCGAAGCGAGTCCTGCGTGACGTGCGCAATGTCCTGACCGTCGATGCGGATGTGGCCTTCGCTGAGGTCGTAGAGACGCAAAAAGACATTGACCAGCGTCGATTTGCCCGCGCCGGACGGCCCGACCAGACCGATCTTTTCGCCCGGCGCGATGGTCAGGTCGATACCGTTCAGCGCCGCTTTGCCTTCGCCGTAGTTGAAACGCACCCGGTCAAATTGCACCTCCCCCGCCGTTACGGTAAGGGGTTGGGCGTCCGGGGCGTCACTGACACTGTGGGCTCTGGCGATGGTCTCTATCCCATTCTGCACCGTGCCGATATTTTCAAACAGGCTGGTGACCTGAAACATCACCCAGCCCGACATGTTGAGCACGCGCTGCGTCAACGCGCCAACCAGCGCGATGGCCCCGACGGTGATCTGCCCCTGCCCCCACAGCCACACGGCCAGCACGCCGGTCGAAAGCAGAAGGGCGGCATTGAGACAGGCAACGAGGATATCCAGCCGCGTGATCAGGCGCTGCTGTTGCTGCCATTTGGCCGTATTGTCTTCCAGCGCCTCACGCACATAGGCGTCTTCGCGCGACGGATCGGCGAACAGCTTGACCGTCTGGATATTGGTGTAGCTATCGACCACGCGCCCGACCAGCGCCGAACGGGCTTCGGAGGCCTGCTCAGAGGCGCTCGACAGCTTCGGCACAAAGCGCCAGCAGATCAGGCCATAGCTGATCAGCCACAGACTCAGCGGCACGATCAGGCGGATGTCGGCCTGAAAAAACAGGTAAAGCGCGCTGGAAAAATAGACCAGCACATAGAGGAAGGTGTCACACAGGGTGATCAGGGTGTTGCGCACGCTCGACGCGCTATCGACGACTTTGGACGCCACACGACCGGCAAAGTCGTTGGAAAAGAAGCTCATCGACTGACGCACCACGTGGCGGTGTGACTGCCAGCGGATCAGGGCCGGAAAGTTGGTCGTCACCCCCTGTTGCAGCAGCAGCGACTGGATCAGCACCAGCAGCGGCCAGCCTATGCCCAGCAGGAGAAGCATAGCGGTGAAGTAGCGGCCGTGCTGCGCCCAAAGCTGCGACGGCTTTGTGGTGTTGAGGATGTCCACAATGTCGGCGATGAAGCGGAAGATCATCACCTCGGTCAGGGTGACCAAAAGGCCCGCCGCCAGCACACCCGCAAAGACCGGCCAGGTCTGACGCAGATAGACGAGAAAATAGGGCACAATCGACGCCGGCGGGGTCGTTTCCGGATAGGGCCGGAACGGGTCAATCAGGCGCTCAAAACGGCGAAACAGGGCGGTCAGCATGGCACAGCTTTCGGATGGGGCCGCACGCATGGCAGCCGCGCCGGTCAGGAGGCGTCAGTAGCCGAAAGCGGCGGATCGTGTCATGCTCAAAAATGAGAAAACCGGAGGTCCCATGCCCAATACGCTTCTGATCCTGTGGCCGATGGGGGCGCTGGCCGCCCTCACCTTCGTCATGCTGACGGGCATTCTGATCACCCGCCTCGCGGCGGCCAAGGCCGGAAAGGTGACGCCGCGCGACTTCGCCTTTGGGGAAAGCGAGCGGGTGCCGAAACAGAGCCGCCTGATCAGCCGCAACTATTCGAGCCTGTGTGAACTGCCCGTGCTGTTCTATGTGATTTGCGTGTTGCTGTTTGTCACGAAGACGGTCAGCGATGGGCAACTGATACTGGCCTGGGCCTATGTGGCCTTGCGTGTCCTGCACAGCCTGATCCATGTGACGATCAACCACATCCTGTTCCGCCTGCTGGCCTTTGCGGGGTCGGTAACGGTGCTGCTGACGATGTGGGCGCTGTTTTTTGTGCGGCTGGCGTGAGACCGCGCTCCCTTGTACCTCCCCAGTTTACTGGGGAGGGGGACCGCACGAGTCTGATGCGCGTAGCGACAGCAGGTGAGATGCGGTGGTGGGGGCCTTTCTGAGAGCGCATTTCGTTCAGGTTGAATCATAAACGGGCCTAAACCGACGTCGCCTTCAGGCCGATAATCGCCACCAGCAGCATCCCCAGAAACAGGAGCCGCATCGGCGTCACCGCTTCGTGGAACAGCACGATGCCGAGGATCGCCGCCCCCAGCGCGCCAATCCCCACCCACACGCCGTAGGCCGTGCCGATGGGCAGGCTTTGCGCCGCCTTGGCCAGCAAGAACATACTCCCGGCCAGCGTCACCAGCGTGAACAGGCTCGGCACCGGCTTCGTAAAGCCGTGGCTGTATTTCAGCCCGATGGCCCAGCACACCTCCAGCAGCCCGGCAATAATCAGATACACCCACGGCATCGGCAAGACCGTCGTCATGACAGACTCCTTTGAAAACATCATGTCAGGGAGCGTCGTCTTGTCTGTCCGCAAACGGCTTACGGTCCCGGTACGGCGCGTCTCGTCGGGAACAGATCAGCTATAGCAAAAGCGCCGCGCCGGATAAAGCCCTGATCGGGCTCAGCTTTTGGCCACATTACAGGCCTGTAAGTTATTACGCAAAATTCATTAAATAAATCAAATGATTAAATCCCGTTCATGACGTTCATTTAATTTGAAACTATCGGCGGGCTGCGGCATACCCACCTCACCGGCGGACGAAACACCGCCCCGCACAAGCAAACTTCAAACCGAATACTTACCTAACCGAAAGGATATCATCATGCAAATCTCTCTGACCGGCGCCACCTTCCTCAGCTTTGCCGCCTTCCTGACCATCGCCCTGCTCAGCATCTAAGCCATTACTTACATAAACCGAAAGGAATACATCATGACTCGCTACCTCACCCCGCTCTACTTCCTGTCGATCACCGCCTTCTGCGTGATCTCCCTCCTCACCATCGCTTAAGGATCATTGCCATGACCAACGCTCTGACCGGCCTGTTCTTCCTGTCGTTCGCCGCCCTCGCTACCGTCGCCCTGCTCGTTATTTGAGTAATGCTGACAGATGAGTGACGCGTAACGACAGGGAGGCGCTGATGCCCACCGCACAGCCACACAAAACCAAACAGCCAAAAAAACGGGCGGAAGATCACTCTTCTGTCCGTTTTTGTTTTACGCCACCCGATGCGGCAGCACCCGCCCGTCTTCCAGGCGGTCCAGATGGCCGTAATCATCGAGCGTCCGCAGCAGGCTAAGTATGCGCTGACGATGGCGCGACCCATTGGCAAAGGCGCGCACCACCTCGTCTTCGGACAGCCCGCCGGCACGTTCCACGGCCTTCAGCACCGCAAAGGGCTGCGCGTCGCGGCTCTTGGGGAATTCCGGCCGCAGGATTTCGGCGGAGACAGCCTCCAGCGCCAGTTCACCGGTCTGAATCGCCGCACGGGCAAAGCGCGCAATCTGATAGTCGGGCCGCAGCCAGCGCACCTGCCCCGCCGCTTCTTCCGCCGCGCGTTCGCGGTTGAGTGCCACCAGATGGGCCAGAACCGCATCGTCACTCAGGTCTTCGGCCCAGCCATAGGCCGCCATCACCGCCCGGTCGAGCCGCTCATGATACTCCTTCAGGATCAGCACCAACCCGTCATCGAAGATACGCCGCGCCTCCGCTGTCAGGGCCTCTGGCGCGATCCCGGTCTTGAGGCGTTCCAGCACATTGTAAAGCCCGGTCAGGGTCAGGTGCGGATGCTCGGCCAGCACGCGCTTGCGGTGTGCATCCAGCGCTTCGGCGATATCCCCGATGGCCTGTCGCTGCGCCAGATCGGCCGGCGGGAAGGGAAACGGATCGAAGCAGCGGGATTTGACGTAAACCGCATCCCCTTCATACATACCGATCTTGGCGGAGTTGGCCACGTACCAGAGAAAGTGCGCTCTGGAGTGCAGCACGCCTAAACCAAAACCGTCTGAAAGCGCGATATTGACCAGCTTGTTATCCGGCAGAATCGACGCATCAAGAAATTGAAATACCCGGTGCTTGGCGGTTTCCACCGTCGCAATATAGCGCGGCAGGCCTCTCAAGCCCTCTCGTAAATCCGTACTTTTTCGCCCGAAAAGCCACCAGTTCACGCGCCTGTACTCTTCGTTATTGAGGTCCCTTTCGGGTTTAACCTGCAATAAAACATGCTGATAGACTTTAGGATATTTCGATCGAACTTCATCAGAAGACAGACCGTGAAGGTCGATAACCATCACTCCACGAGACACGCCCATCAAATCCCGACCGTTCCGGTAATGTCGGATATGGTTTTCGAGTCTCTCTTGCCTGCCAAGGCCAAGATATTCCGCCTGCTTCGGCGTAACCATGAACCCTGCACCATGCAGCGCAACGCCTCTTGTCGCCAGCCCCTCATTCGCCATAAGCCCTCTGGCCGAGGCCACATCCACCCCCACGGTCAGATCGGCATGGATGCGCCCGGTTTGCGCCTGATAGCGGATATGCGGGTCGTCGCTGTCGAGCCCGCTTTCGGCGGTGACGCTTTCCAGAACCCCCTCATGCGTGCCGGCGCGCGCCACCGTCATGCTGATGCGTACCGCCGCCGAATCCTTCGTCGCCCGCGTCCATGGGTGATCAGCAATGGCGTAGATCAGGCTCAGCGGCTTTTTGGCGGTCAGCCACCGTTCAAGCGTTTTGCGCTGAAACACCTGGGTGATCGAATTGGTGGTGACAAAGCCAAAGCGCCGCAGCCGCGTCTTTTTGCGCGTCAGTATATCGGCCGCCCGGTCCCACCAGTACATGACGAAATCGGCGCTGTCGTTCATCGCCTTATGCGCGCTCCACAGGGCTTCGACATAGGGCCCGCCCAGACGGTCGCGCACATCCTTGCCCCCGATAAAGGGCGGATTGCCGACGATGAAATCCGCTTCGGGCCACTCAGGCAGCCGTGGATTCGCATAGCCTGCCGAAGCGGCCGGATAGCCGTCCCACGTCAGCACGGCATCCTTGCGGACAATATTGCGGAAATCCCTCAGCACGGGGTCGTTCGGATGGCTGGCGTGGGTGCGATAATGCCATTGCAGATAGCCGATCCACACCACCAGCTCAGCAATCGCTGCCGCGCGCGGGTTCAGCTCGATCCCCAGAAACTGATGCGGATTGACCGTCGTGGCGTCGATCATCATGGTGTCGCCCAGATCGAGCGACAGCTCCAGCACCTCAGCCTCCAGCCGCTTGATCAGCTCCAGCGCCGCATAGAGAAAGTTCCCCGTCCCGCACGCCGGGTCCAGCACGTGCACGTCGCACAACCGTGCGTGAAAGGCCCGCAAGACGGCCTTGGCGGCTTCGGTGTCGCCTCTGGCCTTGGCATCTTCGACCGCGGTGCGCGCCGCGCGCCACTCTTCGCGCAGAGGCTCCACCACCACCACGTGGATCAGCCGGTCCACATAGGCGCGCGGCGTGAAATGCGCCCCCAGTTTCAGGCGCTCCTGCGGGTCCAGCGCCTGCTCCAGAAGGGTGCCGAAAATCGCCGGCTCCACCAGCGTCCAGTCCGCCCTCGCCGCCTCGATCAGCTCCCCGATCTCCTCGCGCTGAAGCGGAAAGGCCCGCGCATTCTTGAACAGGCCGCCGTTGAAGCGCCGCAGCCGCGCGGCCATACCGGGGTGGAAATCCCCCGTATCCATGGCCTGCCACAGGGTCTCCATCATCGGCACAAAGATGTCCGGCGTGTCGAGACAGGTCCCCAGCAGCGTCTTAAAACTGTCCTTGGGCAAAAGCGCTACGTCCTCGGCAAACATGGTGAAGACGCAACGCATCAGGAACGGTGCCACCTCTTCGGCGGGATGGTTTTGCTTTTCCAGCGCTCTCGACACTTCGGCCAGCCGTTTGGCGATGCCGCGCGTCACCCGCGCCCGCTCTCGCGTCGGGTCCAGGCTGAGCGGGTCGTCCCAGATGGCCCTCAGCCGCGCCCGGATCGCCTCATCACGCAGGTCTTCGAGATAGATGCGAAAGCCGTTGCGGTCGGGGAACTGCGCATAGTTGCGCCCCGTGCCGCTGAAATCGGCAAAGACCTCAAAGCTGTTGCCGACGTCGCACACGATCAGGAAGGGCGGCGCCTTATGATCGGTCGGCAGGCGGTACACATAGCCTTCGGCCTGTGAGCGGGCGCGCATCATCAGCGTGTCCCAGCGTTTGGAGGTGGTGCGCCGCCCCAGCGCCTCGCCATCAAACCCCGGCAGGGGCACCTGATCCGCACGATCCCTGGCCTGCGACTGCTTGGCCTCAAGGATAAAGGCGTCGCGCTTATAGAGGTCGATGCGCTTGGTCGAGCGGACGCCTTCGGACTCGCGTGAGCGCACCGGGGCTTCGAACTGATAGGCCCCCAACCGCGCCCCGCCGCTCGCCGGATCGGGCCGCGCGACGCCCAGCACATCGCACAGCTCGCTTAGAAACAGGGTATAGTTGGCGCGCTCCGCCCCGCCCTCACCGCGCGTCCAGCGGCGCAGAAATGCCTCAGTATCCATTCACCCCACCCCTGAAGAGAGATGAGGGCAATTGCTACTTTAAATTGCATTTCTGTAAAGCGCTATTTTCGGGCGGCCCAAACACAAACGGCGCGGGATTGCGCCCGCGCCGTTGCCATCTTGTGTTGGAAAGCGCCGATTAACCGGGCCAGTTATCCCGCCCATTAACCGGGGCTGACCATGTTTTCCGGGCGGACGTACTGATCGAACTCTTCGTTGGTCAGGTAGCCGCCACCGACCGCCTCTTCGCGCAGCGTCGTGCCGTTCTTGTGCGCGGTCTTGGCGATCTTGGCGCAGGCATCATAGCCCAGACGCCCGTTCAGCGCCGTCACCAGCATCAGCGAGTTTTCGACGCCCTTACGGATATTGTCGATGCGCGGCTCGATCCCCGCGACACAGTTGTCGGTGAACGATACAGCCGCATCGGCCAGCAGACGCACCGATTGCAGGAAGTTATAGGCCATCACCGGGTTAAAGACATTCAGCTCAAAATGCCCCTGCGACCCGGCAAAGGTCAGGGCGGCGTGGTTGCCGAACACCTGCACGCAGACCTGAGTCAGCGCCTCGCACTGGGTCGGGTTGACCTTACCCGGCATGATGGACGAACCCGGCTCGTTTTCCGGCAGGGCCAGTTCGCCCAGACCGGCGCGCGGGCCCGAACCGAGGAACCGGATATCATTGGCGATTTTGAACAGCGACGCGGCCACCGTATTGATGGCCCCGTGCGAGAAGACCATGGCGTCGTGTGCCGCCAGCGCTTCAAACTTGTTCGGCGCCGTGGTGAAGCTTAAGCCCGTGATGCGCGCAATGGCTTCGGCCACGCCCTCAGCGAAACCGATCGGCGCGTTGAGCCCGGTGCCGACCGCCGTACCGCCCTGCGCCAGTTGCATCAGCGCCGGCAGCGTCGATTCAATGCGCGCAATGCCGTTTTCGACCTGCTTGGCATAGCCCGAAAACTCCTGACCCAGCGTCAACGGCGTGGCGTCCTGCGTATGGGTGCGGCCGATCTTGATGATCTCGGCCCAGGCCTTCGCCTTGGCATCAAGCGCGGCGTGCAGGTGCTTCAGCGCCGGCAGAAGGTCGTGCACGATCTGCTCAGCGCAGGCCACGTGCATGGCGGTCGGATAGGTGTCGTTCGACGACTGCGACATATTCACGTGGTCGTTGGGGTGCACCGGCTTCTTCGAGCCCATCTCACCGCCCAGAATTTCGATGGCGCGGTTGGAGATGACTTCGTTGGCGTTCATGTTCGACTGCGTGCCCGAACCGGTCTGCCACACCACCAGCGGGAAGTGCTCATTGAGCTTGCCGTCGATCACTTCATTGGCCGCCTGAATGATGGCATTGGCGATGGTGGCGTCCAGCTTGCCCAGCGACTGATTGGTTTCCGCCGCCGCGCGCTTGACGATCCCCAGAGCCCGCACCACCGGCAAGGGCTGCTTTTCCCAGCCGATCTTGAAATTGCCGAGGCTGCGCTGCGCCTGCGCGCCCCAGTATTTCGAATTATCGACCTCGATGGGGCCGAAGGTATCGGTTTCGGTACGTGTCGCTTTGGTCATGACGGGAGTCTCCGTTACTGCCGGGGCATCCACGACCGGGGCCTGAGACGTTTGGGTCTTAGCCGCCTTAGCCTTCGATTTTTTCTTGCCGAACAACCAGCCGAACATGGATGCACCCCTCCTGAAAATCTGCGGCTTTCAGTGGAACATTTGCCCCAAAAGGGCAAGGGGTTTTGTGGGGTGGGGGGCGGCGCAGACAAACGACGCTTTGATGAAAATTGATTTTCAAATCTACCCCTGATAGATTTATACCTTAATACAAGACAGTCTACATCAAACGCAAAAAATGGGGGAGCTCATGGACGAGCGTAGCAAACTATTATTATCTATAACCCAGACTATTAAAACATATAGATATGGTGAATTGCCAGAACCAAATGTTGAGCATGTTGATAGATGGGCAAGTCAATTTAATAAAGAAAATCAATTACCATTCCTTAGAGAATTCGATTATGTAATCAAACAAACTTTTCTTTCAGAAGAGTATGTAAACGATTTTCTCGTTAAACTTGTAAAAAACAAAGACATTGTTGGTTCGAACCCGGTTGCATATTGGTCAAAAGCAAATCTTCTGAGGATACAACAGGACGGCCAGAGCCAAAAGGCGATGGTGAAATTATTTTCCAAAATACTATTAGACAAATTGATGATTGACTCGGAAAAAAGGTAAGCGTAAACACGCACCCATGTTGCGGATCTGACGATTTTGTGGATCAGGCGCCGGCTTTATCTGGCTTAAAATTCCATGGCATCAACTCGTCGAGACGAGAGACGGTCCAGCCGT
>NZ_JAIXSV010000253.1 GCF_027484505.1 Asticcacaulis sp. | reverse complement strand
CAATGCGGTTCGATCTTCGCCCATTGGGCATCGGTTAGAATATTGCGGTCCATGAACAGTATGAATCACAATTCGATTCATCTGTGAATCCCCACAAACCCTAGAGCGGAATGATTTATCCTGGAATCATTCCGCTCAAGCCGCCATTGCGGCGGCGGCCAAGGTGGCGCAAGCCACCGCCCGGCGAGGGGCTAAACAAACGCTGGATCATTATGTTTCTACCAGAAATCATAATGATCTAGCGCTTTCCGAAAAGCGTGACGCACTTTTGGCTTCGCCGAACTTCGTTTCGGATAAAAAAGCGCTTAAAGTCATAAACTTAGAGCGTTGTTTCCATTCAATCCGAACGAAATTTGCTCTGACGATCACGCCGTCTTTTTGGTGGCGGGCTCCGGCACGGTCAACTGGCTCCACGCCTCCGGCTTGCCCTGCGCGCAGTCATTCAGCAGATAGTCGGCCAGACCCGACAGGTGCGTCAGCTCGGCGCTGTAGATGATCGAGCGACCACTGCGGTAGGCCTTGAGCAGGCCCGCCCCCGTCAGAATGCTGAGGTGGGTCGAGGTGGTGTTGGCAGGGGCCTTGATCGCGCGGGCAATCTCACCGGCGGGCATACCGGACGGACCTGCGCGCACAATGGTGCGAAAGGCTTCCAGCCGGCCCGGATGGGCAAGGGCGAACAAGGCAACGACGGCATCATCCATTTCCATGCGAAAACCATACATGAAAGCGATGTGGGTAAAAACCCCCGACGCGGGAATTTGCAAACGAATTCGCCGGGTTTTTCAGCCATTGAACGTAAGGAAGGCATAAAGAAAGGGCGGCTGCCGATGACAACCGCCCCAGGGTCAGGGAGAAACGAAAAAACAGCTCTTACGCAGCCAGACGGATATAGGCCTCGCCCATGCGCTCCAGTCGATCCGGAGCGGCCTCACCGGCCAGAAAGGCCGGGCTCATCTGGCTCAGCGTTTCGATTCGCGAGCACAGAGCGCCAAATAGGTCGGCATAGGCGGTGGCGATCATGGCCGGGGAGCCCATGACATCTTCCGGATCGGGGAGGAACCAGTCGATCAGGCGCGGATTGCCCTTAAATTGCGGCAGGCGGCCCTGCGGCAGGTGGTGCGACAGGCGGAAAACGAAGTCGAGTTCCGGCGCATCCGCCGCCCCGAAGGCTTCGATCCCCTTGGGCACAAGGGTCTGAATATTGTAGTTGATGCGGTGCAGAAGCGCGATGGCATAGGGGCTGATGGCCACGGCCGGGGTCACACCCGCAGAATAGGCCTCAAAGCGCCCGGCCCCCAGACGGTTGAGCAGGGCTTCGGCCAGAATGGAACGCGAGGAATTACGCTCGGCCAGGAACAGAACATGGATCGGACGATGAAACATCTAGGTTCTCCCCGGCCCCACACCCCGGCGGCCGTCTGCAGGTGGGAGGAAAACGCCCTTCCCGAAACCACGTTATCAAAGCTTCATGAGTTTGCGGTTTACAGACACGGTTAAGAAAGTCCTGACAAAAAGAACCGGTAAACCTTATCGTGAGCTTATTTCTAACCCGCTGGAAACCGGCTATGGTTCACGGGACAAATGTGGAGGACCCTATGCGTCGCAGTCTGTCTATCGTCGCTCTTTCCGCGCTGGCCCTGACCCTTGCGGGTTGCGTCACCACGACGTCCCCGACCGATAGCGGCATGGCCCCGCCACCCCCGCCTCCCCCTCCGCCGCCGCCTGTGGTCGAAGCCCCGACGGGCGTGCTCTATACCTGTCAGGACGGCACGACCTTCCGCATCGCCTTTAGCGAAAAGGCAGCGACCGTGACCCTGAAAGACGGCACGAAGTTACACCTGCCGCAGCAGGTGGCGGCATCCGGCATCTGGTATTCGTCGGGCAAGCACGATTTCCGCGGCAAGGGTCGCGACGCCACCTGGACCGTCGGCAAGAAGATCCCGACCCAGTGCGTGACGGATTAATTGGTGACGCTTAGCAAATAGGTCTCGGTACCCCACAATTCATGGTGCCGCTTACCTTTTTCTACTTGAACTGTGCACCTATCTCTGGCGATACGCTTAAGACCGTCGCTATCGATTAATGAGATCGACGTGTCGCTGATAGCATCAACAACCGTCCAGTGCTTGTGCTTACCGCTGAGGCTTAAGATGACTGAACCCTTTTCGTGGATCGCCACGTGTTCGGCTATTTTCACCCAAAATTCCTGAAGTGATTGAGGGTGGGAATTGAAAGCTATCTTACGCTTTATTTCGTAACCATATCGATCATTAAGGTGGTTCGACGCACAGTCTAATAAAACGCCTAACGTCCGCACTTTCATCCCATCGACAAGTGCATCTTCAAGCTTTTCCAAGCGCCCTAACTCGGAACATAAAGCGCGGAAAAGCTCCTTCACATTGTCCTGCGAAATGCGCTGAGGCGAAAGATGTATGGCAGCGTTGACAACTGAATAAACGCCACACAATCCATCCAGATTGCCCTGCATACGGGCCCGGTTTACACTTCTGCGATTGCTCATAAAGCTCCCCCCTTGGAAATACTCTTTTAACACAAAAAAACGCCTGCCGTGAGAGGACGGCAGGCGTTTTTTCGTAGTCCTGAACCGTAAGGCTTAGGCGGCGACGATGCCGCCCTGCTCCTGCGGGTCGCGCAGCACATAGCCACGGCCCCAGACGGTTTCGATGTAGGAGTTGCCGTCGTTCGCCACGGCCAGCTTCTTGCGCAGCTTGCAGATGAAGACGTCGATGATCTTCAGTTCCGGCTCGTCCATACCGCCATAGAGGTGGTTGAGGAACATTTCCTTGGTGAGCGTCGTGCCCTTGCGCAGGGACAGAAGCTCCAGCATCTCGTATTCCTTGCCGGTCAGGTGCACGCGGTTGCCCGCGACTTCGACCGTCTTGGCGTCGAGATTAACGATGATGTCGCCGGTCTTGATAACCGACTGGGCGTGGCCCTTGGAGCGACGCACCACCGCATGAATGCGGGCGATCAGCTCATCCTTATGGAAGGGCTTGGTCATATAGTCGTCGGCACCGCCGCCGAGCGTCTTGACCTTGGTTTCGATTTCGGAGGTCCCCGACAGGATCATGACCGGCGTATTGACCTTGCCGACGCGCAGTTGACGCAGCACTTCGAGGCCGGACATGTCAGGCAGCGACAGGTCGAGCAGGATCAGGTCATAGTCGTAGATCTTACCCAGATCCACGCCTTCTTCGCCCAGGTCCGTCGTATAGACGTTGAACCCTTCGGATTTCAGCATCAGCTCAATGCTTTGAGCAGTCGCGCTGTCGTCTTCAATCAGCAGTACGCGCATGTAGCCCCTCCCGGCTATGGCAAACACAAAGGTGAAGGCGCGAACGCCCCCGATGGTGAGAATTGGAGGCTAGCCCGCAAATCCCTTAAGATTAGTTAAGCCTAACAAAATCTCAAAAAGGGGTACGCTGATTTGCGAATCGCTGACAAGAGTCGCGAGTCAAGAGGGGGGCTTTTCCCCAGGTCTTTTTTCATTCTTTTTTAAGAAAGAGTCTTTTTTCGCACACAGTCAGGGCGAAATGCGGCAAGGGGTGGATTTATGCTTCTGATTTTCAAGATGTTTTCACCCGCTTGAATCCGTGCCAACCTTCACCGGCAAAGAAAAACGGAGGCCTCCCGCTGGAAGCCTCCGTTTGTGTACGCAAAGTTTTAAATATCGCCTCAGAAGGCCTTGGTCAGGGCGATCAGGGCCGACTGGGTTTTGTGATCGTCCTTGCCGAAGCTGCCGGCATAGCGCGCGGTGACGCCAAAGCCCATCACTTCGGTCGTGAGGCCGACCCCGGCGATCAGGCCCTCGGTGGGCCGTTCACCCATCTCACGGCTGAACGGCAGAGCGGTGTTGTTGATCAATTGACCTTTCAGCGGGTCCGTCTCACCACTCAGCACGTCTTCATAGCCCAGTGAGCCGGTCAGGTGAGTCTTGTCGCTTAAGCGCGCCTGCGCCCGCAGTTCCAGCGCCCCGGACAGGGCCGACACCTTGCGCCCGTCAAAACTGACGGCTCCGATGGTGTAGTTTTCATCAAAGCCGCGCATGTGGCCGCTGACCCACGACAGGCGCGCCACCGGCGTCAGGGACAACGTGCCCATATCGTGCCGCCAGCCGGTTTCGACCTGCGCCGAAGCCGACCACCCCTGCACCTTTTCCTGCTGGATGGCGACCGCGCTCAGCGTCGTCTGGCGGCGATAGTCCTCAAACTCCTCATAGCCCATGCCGAGGCCCAGGGTAACGAAGTGCGGCCCCTTATCCCACTTAGCCCCGGCATCGAAGCTGATCACCGTCGGCTTGGCGGTCAGCAGATAGCCCGCAGCATCACCCTTCAGCAGGGTCACGCCCGCGCCAAAGGTGGTGGCCTCACCGTGCCCGAAGACCGTGCCGAAACGCAGGCCCGTCAGGTCGTAATCATAGGCCTTGGTCTTCAGGCCTACGGCGGCGGCACCGGGCGCCGATTGCAGGTTAAGCGTGCGTTCCGATTGCGCCTGATCGCCGATCACTTCGACGAAAACGCCCTTTTGGCCTTCATACAGGCGCTGATTGAAGCCCAGCATGGCGTTGCGCCGCGCCGCATAGGAGACATCGGCAAACAGGCTCACCCCCTCGGACAGGGTCGGCGTGTAGAGGTATTGCGTCGCCACAGCCGCGACCAGCCTATGCCCGGCGGCGGTCGGGTGCACCCCGTCCCAGAAAAGGTAATTATTCTGCACCGAGGCCCCGCCAGTGACGCAGGCCGTAGTCGCCACGCAGCTTGAGGTCACGTCGCTGAGCCCGAAGGCCGCCGGATTGGCGAGGATCAGCTTGAACGCCGTATTGATGTCCACCTGCACGATATTGGTGGTGGGACGGCTGGCGGCGACGGTCTTCACCGCGGTATTCAGCGCCGAATTGAAGGACGAGCCGGAAAACCCGGCCAGATCCTGCGCCGTGGTGCCTTTGAACTGCGGCGTGTTGTTGAGATCGGGCAGGTTCAGCACCAGCACCGTGCCGGCACCGGCTCCGGCGATCGTATTGACCTGAGACGCGATATCGGCCGCCGCCGAGGTGGCGATGCTGCCCATCACACCGGTCGCGGTCGAAGGGTTGGTCGCGGCCACCGGCAGGCCCTGAAACAGGTTGTTGGCCCCGGCCCACATCGTCACCACGTCGCGCGCGCCAAAGGTGCCGCCGCGCGCCTGATAGGCCTGAAGCTGCACCGCGGTGCCCGGCGGATTGGCCTGCGTATCGGTGCGCGCCCCGCCAAAGGCGAAGTTGACATTGCCGGTCGGCACTCCGGCCGTCGTATAGCCGTTCATCGTCCCGATCAGATATTCGACCCATACCTTGTCATTGGTGAAGCGGCGATTGTACGGCGCCGGCGGCTGCGTCCCGCCCGTCACGGCATAGAGATTGCCGGAATCGCTCAGCGAGTCGCCAAAGGTAATGACGCGATCATAGGTCTGGGCCGAGGCCGCCCCTGCCGACAAGGCAAGGAGTGAGGTCAGCGCGATAAGGCTGGTGCGTTTCATGTGAGGGTCCGCCCTGTACGGAGTTTATGTTCTGCACAGGAGGGAATGCCCGTTTGGCGCGTATGGCAAGTGTGACGCACCGTCAATTTATGACGTTTTGGCGACAATCGTCACAAAATTAACACACGGAATTTTCTACATTATTTTGCATGTGCGAAAGAATTATCGCTTAAGCGAGACGGCGTGAAACAGGCTTTGCGGGCGGGCATCCGGGGTTTGCGTCGCCATCTCCAGCCCCGTCAGCGTCAAGCCTTCGACGTGCCGCGCCCACAGGCCCCAGGCCGGCGTTACGCCGAACATGGACGGCTCCGGATAGGCGCTCGGCAAATCATCGACAAAGGGCGCGACCCCCGCCGGGCTCAAACCGCCCCGATAGGTCAGGGCGATATTTTCCAGCGTCACATTCTGAATGGGGCTTTCGGGCAAACCCATGATCAGGGCGCAATAGTCGGGCAGGATGTCGGTGGCCGTCAGGTTGCGGAGGGTCACGTCACGGATGCGGCCGACCTTGGTGCCTTCCGGCCCGCGCAGGCGCGCTCCGACGCGCAGGAAGATAGGCGCCGTGGTGATCTCGCTCAGGCTGAGGTCTTCGCACACCACATCCTCGATGACGCCGCCATCGACCGTCTCCAGAGCCAGCCCGCGCGAGCGCTCAAAGCGGCACTTGCGGATGCGGATACGCCGGAAATCGCCATTGGATTCGGTGCCGATCTTGATGCGCCCGGTGACGCGGTCCTGATCCGGGGCGCGGTCCTGCGTGCGGCCACAGGTGCCATCAAGCAGGGTCCCCAGATCGTAGCCCGACACGGTGCAGTCTTCGATGGTAATGTCCTCACAGGCCCGCGCTTCGCCCAAAGCAAAGCTCGATTTGAGCACAATAGCGTCGTCATTGGGCGTGTTGACGCGGCAACGACGGATGGTCACGCGGCGGCAGGCGTCGATATCCAGCCCATCGCGGTTGGTATCGAGGCTTAAGGAGTCGATATCCATATCCTCAACCCCGGTGGCCAGCAGCGCAAAATGCCCGCCATTGCGGATTGTAAACCCGCTCAGACGCACCTGACGGCAAAGTTTCAGGGCAATGGCCTTGTTGCCCAGCCCCTGCATGGCCGACACTTCGGGGGCCAGTTCGGCCATCACCTCAGCCGACAGGCCGCGCATCGACAGCGGGAATTCACCCGCCTGCTTTTTCCACTGAGAGCCCGGCCCTTCGCGGGTCAGGCCTTCGCCGTCGATCGTGCCTTCGCCCGTGATGGCGATGCGCTCCGCCCCGTCGGCCCAGATCAGGCTGTTGCGCCAGTGCGAATGGCCAAAATCCTGATAGAGGTCAAACGGATTGTCTTCGGGCAGATCATATTGCCCGCCATGCCGGGCCGGATCGGCGGCGATCAGCACCGCCCCCTTATCCAGATGCAGGGTCACGCCGGATTTGAGATGCAGCGAAAAACTGAGATACCGCCCGGCCGGAAACCGCACCACACCGCCAGTCACCGCCGCCGCCTCAATGGCCGCCTGAATGGCAGCGGTATCCAGCGCCTCCCCCGTGCCCGTGGCACCGTATGCCCGCACATCCCACGTCATCAATCCAGCCTGTTATCTATGTCTTCGTTATGGTGAAAGATTTGCACGATCAGGACGCCGTAATCCGTCTGTGCAGCCGCCGATAATCTATAGGCGGCCATCGGCCTTCAGCTTTTGTTTGACCGCCTGCATGATGTCCGGCAGCGACTTGTCACTCAGGCCACTTTGCTCGGCCTCTTCCAGAAGTTTGGCGAGGCGCAGCTCCTGAGACAAGCGCTCCTGATCACGCCGCACCAGATCGCGAATATATTCGCTCTCATTATGATAGTCGCCACTGCTCACCCGCGATTTAATGAAACCGCGCATGGTTTCCGAAAGGGACACGCTCATCGACGACATCATGACCCCCGCTTGTTGAGACCAATAGATAATATTAGATCACAAAGCTGGCAATCCACAGTCTTTCAGAAACGCATAGGTGGCGTCGTAAAATCCGGGTGGGCGGGTGGGGTCATCGACATCCCCCTTGGGTACGAAGATAACCATACCTTGTCGGGCACGGGTGAGAATAACGCGATAGGCGTTCTTCAGATAAAGCTGCGCAAAGGCATCGTTCACATTGCGCCATTTGGTGCCGGCGAATTTGTGATGCTGCCAGCCACCTTCTGAGTAACGATAATCAGCATCCCAGCAGACCCCAACCCAGTCCAGTTCCAGCCCCTGAACGTCGAACTCGGTCGCTACGTCCTCCAGATACCAGGACGAGCGTACATCCTCGCGGTCATTCAAAAACCAGTTGACCGGTTCGATACTGGCCTTCACGTGCACCCCTTCGGGCTTGAGACGGTGGGCGCCGGAGGAGGCCACCAGACCATAGCGTTCTGTCCCGCGGGCTTTGCTGCGCAACCAGCGGCGGGCGGCGTTCAGATCGCGGGTAATGACAAGGGGATAGGCCGTCAGTTGCGCAAAGGCGGCGCGGGCGGCCTCAGCCTCACCGTTCAGCAGATGCGAAACAAAGCCGGACAGGGTTTCCGCGCGGAAAGACCGCATCGACACGCCCAAGTGCAGATCATCGCTCAGCGTGACCTGATCCTGCTGGATAAACGCCCGCGCCTCGCGGTTCAGATCGTAGTCAGTTTGCACAATCTGCGCCGAGGCATAGACCCACCAGTGCGGGAAACGCGCCCGAATCGCCGACATCCATTCGGACAAGCCGGCCTCGCCCGTATTGATCTCCTGCCCGCCGCCGATCAGGCACACCACCGTGCACCAGTCGGGGTGACGGTCCATCACACTGAGCAGAAATTCGGGTTCGGACATGTCGAAATCAGCAATGCCGCGTTTGGCCTGCATAAATTTCGACGCCTGAGCGCGGGTCCAGGCCCGTTGGGCTTCATCAAACACCACCACGTGCTCGCTGGGGATGGTCGCACTGCCCGCACAGTCGTCGCGGAAATGGTGGATGTTCTGAATAAAGGCGCGCACATCGCGTTCGACATGCTTTTTGGAACGCCCGGTTCGGGCACTCTGATCGCGCGCCAGCGCTTCACGCAGTACATCGACCAGCGGTCCGTTTCCCGACAAAAAGGTCGCGTGTTCGTCGGCATGGGATTCACTGCGCTGAGTGGCGATATTGAGGCCTGCCAAGGTCTTACCCGCCCCCGGTACGCCGGTGACAAAACAGAGGTGAGAGGTGGGCCCCATTTTACGGACAGGAATGCGGCTTAGCTAAGCTTGTGTCTGTGGTGTGATTATGCCGCTTGCCTCGTTATTCCCGATCCCAGGTAGGCCTCGTCTGGTGTCTGT
>NZ_JAIXSV010000182.1 GCF_027484505.1 Asticcacaulis sp. | reverse complement strand
CCTATGCCGATTTGCAGGTCCGCCCGCTGGGCACCTGGCACAGCAGCGATATCCAGCCAGGACCTGTCGGCAGCCTGCTGATCGACGCGGCCCAGGTCGGTGTGGGCGGTGACACGGGCTGGAGCCTGGATGGCCGCGCCCTGCCCCGCTACCGCATTCCGGTGGGGCCGGTCAGTTTCCGGTTCCGGGTGGGGTGAGCGGGGGGATCGCCCTTTCTTTCGTCATCCCGGTGACAAGCCGATGGGCGCCAAGAACACCCGCGTGGCGATCATGGAGCGTGGGGAGTTCGGCCCGACCCGTCCCGAGCAGTACCTTGCCTTCCGGCGTGCGACCGGCCCGGAAGCGCTTGCCATGATTGCGGGCCAGGCCGGAACCGGCAAGAGCTACACCATGGCCGCCATCCGGCAAGCCTATGAGGCGGAGGGGGCGCGCGTCATCGGCCTGTCCTTCACCAATAAGGTGATACAGGACATGAAGCGTGACGGTTTCGGGGAGGTGCGTACCGTCACTGGGGCCATGCAGGATGTCTTTCGCCAGCGGGCGCGGTGGGACCATCGCACAGTGCTGATGGTGGACGAGGCATCCATGCTTTCCACCCGCGACATGCTGGGGCTGTTGATGGCCGCCAACCATGCCGGGGCCAAGCTGGTGCTGGTGGGCGACGACCGCCAGCTTGCCAGCGCCTACCTGCATGGCGGCTTGTTCGGTGCGCTGCGTGAGCACCATGGGGACGTGGTTTCCGAACTGTCGGAGATCCACCGCATCCGCGACCATGCCCCGGATGCTGGGGGCCAGCGCCGGGCATTCAATGCCATGCATGAAGGCCGGTTCCGTGAGGCGCTGGACATCTTCGACCGGCAGGGTTTCATCCAGTGGTCGGATACGCAAGACGAGGCCCGTGCCGCGTTGGCGAAGCAGTATGCCGCCAACCTGACGGCGCAGCCGCAGGCACGGCGCTTCGCCTTCACCCATACGAACGCCGACGCCAAGGCCGTGAATCAGGCGCTACGCGAGGTTCACCGGGCGCGCGGCATGCTGGGGCCGGATCATGCCTTGCCCGTGCAGGGCGGTTCGACCGTCTTTGCCGTGGGCGACCGTATCCAGCTCACCGGCAGCGCCTACCGCAAGGCCGACCGGCAAGCCGGGCTGGCCAACGGTGTCGTAGGCACCATCCGCCTTATTGAGGGAATGAACCTCACCATCGCCCTCGACGCCCGGAAGGAGGAGCCGCCGCGCCTGCTGTCCTTCACGGTGGGCGAGAACCAGCAGGCGGGGGAGTTCAATGCCTTCCAGCATGGCTATGCAGGCACGGTGTATAAGGGCCAAGGGGCGACCGTGGACATTTCCTATCGCCTCCATGGCGGCAGTGAGGGGGCGGCTACCTCCTATGTGGGAGCCAGCCGCCACGCCGACACCATGCACCTCTTCGCCAGCCGTGAAACGGTGCGCGGCGCAGGCCCGTGGAAGGGCATGCAAGGCGGGCTGGACGGGTTGACGGAAGCGCAGCGCCAGCAGGCCGAGAAGGCGTTTGCCCGTTGGGCACCCGCCCATCCCGAAATTGCCGAGCGCCGGGGCCTTACCGGGTATGTCACCTTCGTGCAGGGGCAATGGACAAAGGATAAGGCCCGCGATAACGACCTCAACCAACTCGCCCGCCAGATGGGGCGACCGGATGAATGCCGCGCGGCCATCCAGTTCCAGCCGGTGGAGCCACCGCCTGCCACCTCCGCCCCGCCTGCTGCGCCATCTGCCCCCAGCGAGCCCCCCAGCCGCTACAGCCCGGCATTCCGCCGCGTGGTGGACGCCTTCGACCTGATGCATCGCCGCACCGTCCGGCAGGCAGCCGCCGATATGCGGGCCGCTGCCGATGAGGACAAGGAATCCGGTGGCCGCTGGGATCGCCTGCGCGCCTTCTGGCGGAACCGCATGGAGCACGCGCCGGACAGCCCGGCACCACCCCGCCCGGACATCGGCACTCAACCCGGAGTTGATGACAATGCCCGTCAGACGGGATATAATGCCAAACCGTCGCATGACCCGAAGCCCAGACCCGGCGGCATCGACCCATGAGCAGCAACATCTATAAAGACATCATCCGCCAGCGCGAAACCGCCCCCCAGGGGCAGGCCGAAGCGGCGTTGCCGCCGCCCGCCGATGGCGAGTACGTGGGCTTCCGCAGCGGCAGCCGCGTCCAGGTGGGGTTTGCCCTCTACCGCGCCACTGGCGACATGGACGGCTTCCTGTACCACAACCTCGACAACCTGGCTCTACGCCGGGCCAGCGGGGCCGAGTTCCTGAGCTTCACCCATCGCGGCAAAGCCGTCACCATGCAGGGGCACGGCCTGAAAGCCATCATGCAGGCCATCATGGCGCACACCCTCATGGAGATGTACGAGCATGACGGCAAGGCGGTGGGGATGGACGCGCCGGTCATCCAGCGGGTGGAGGTGACGGAGGTGAGCCGGACACCAGCGGGAGGCCAGTAGTGCTTGTTGGTGGAATGAAAGGCGCGCAATTTAAGGCATCTGGCCCATATTGCTTGCAGTGCTCATTCTTCAAACGCATCCCCCAGCCGATACGACCGGTTTTTACGCGACGGATCGTGCAGCGCGAGGAAGCCGCTGGCAACCCATGCGCGGCAAAGCTCCACAGTAGTGCGCTGGCTAAGCCCGAGGTGAGTGGCGATGTCGGCGCTGGTGGCAGTGCCCTGTAGCCTCAAATACTCCCACAGACGGCGTTGCCTTGGGTCGAGGCGACGCAGCAAGGGGGCATGGTCTGTTGCTCCCCGTGTCGCGGCTTTCGCGGCCTGTGCCCGCACTGCTGTGAAGGCATCGGCCATGCCCTCGCAGAAATAGGCGACGAAGCCGGTAATGTCGGATTCAGCGCGGCCCATATAGTAGTTGTGCGATGGCCCAACCGTCAGGGCCTTATAGTAGCCGCCGAGATTGCGTGCGTAGTATTCTTCAAGGCTGTAGATGCCCTTCAGGCCGTAGCCTGCCTTGTGCAGGAGCAGCGTTGCCAGCAGCCGCGCCGTGCGCCCATTACCATCGTAATAGGGATGGATGGTGGCAAACTGGTAATGGGCGACGGCGGCAATGATGGGGGCTGGAAGTTCCCCACCTGCCATGGCTTCGGCCACCCATCCGACGAGATCGGCCATCAGGCCGGGCACATCGGGAGCCTCTGGGGGCATGTAGACGATACCGCCCGACGCCCCATCACGAATCACATTCTGGCCATCCCGATAGGGCGTGGGTTTGGCCTGCCCATCCATGACCAGACCGTGGATGCGCTGAATATCCACCTCTCGCAGCGGGCTGACTTGCTGAGCCAGCCGTTCCACTTCCTCAATAGCCCGGTAGTAATTCCGCACCTCGGTTTCGTCCCGCTCCCTTCCCGGAAAGCAGGCACCGGCAATGGCTTCCTGCACTTCCACTTGAGTAAGACGGTTCCCCTCAATCTGGGTGGAATAGTGGGTGGCGATGAGCCGCGCCGTTTCCCGCAACGATGCCAGCATCTCAATGTCGATGGGCAACGCCATGATGCTTTGGCGCACGGCCTCAATGGCCATAAGCGCCTTACTGATACCGGGGGTGATGCGGAAAATGGGCTGATACATAGGCACATCCTAGCGGATACGCTGATAAATGTCACTTAAAACGCTGTTAAATGTCGGATAAACGTCAGTTATCACGTTGATGACCCATGAGGCGTCCGGCCCCTCATCGACACCTTATCTCATCTCCAAATGAGCAGGAGTGCAAATCAATCGTTAGTAAATAAAAATCAAAAATAGAAAGAATTTATTAATAATTATCACCTATATTTGGCTATAAGAAAGCCATAAAGGCACATATTCGCGCAATACACGTTCTGTATCATTAAGAACTGAACGTGAGAATCATGGAAGTATTTACCGATATATCCGGTCAGCGTGGTGCATCTCTGACCCGTATCTTGAACGCCCACGATGAGGCGCTGACGGACGCCGAAATTCTGGAAATGCTACTGGCCTCGGATGCGTTCGAGAGCACAACGGCCCATCGTCTGTTGGAAAAGTACGGTTCGCTGGCAGCGGTCATGCACGCTTCTGAGGCTGTCCTGTTGGATGCTGGCCTTCTCCCGGCGGACATTGGCCGCCTTAAACTGCTGCGTCTGGCCCTGCGACGGAGCCTCCGGTCGGCTGTGGAGGGGCGGCCATTGCTCAACGGCCATACGCCGCTTCTTGAATATCTCTCCTTTGCCATGGGCCATCAGCCCGTGGAGGAGTTTCGCGTCATGTTCACGAACCATGTGTTCGTCCTGCTGCACGATGAAACCATGTGGCGCGGCACGGTCAACCACACGCCGGTCTACCCGCGCGTGATCGTGAAGCGCGCCCTGGAGGTGGGGGCAGTCGGCATCAATCTGGTTCACAATCACCCCAGCGGGAACATGACGCCTTCCGAAGCGGACATCGCCAACACCGACAAAATCGTCGCCGCATGCAAAACGATAGGCGTCGTGGTGCATGACCATGTGATCGTGTCGCCTGTCGGCCAATATTCCTTTCGCGGTAACGGGAAACTGACCGATGCTTGATACTGAAAAAGTTGAACCGAAGAATGCTGATGCTGCGATGCTGTTGGCTCGCCAACAGGCCATGGCGGTAGCGCGGCCATCAGGTGTCCGTTTGGCCGACGCTGCGCTTGCGGAGGATAGCGGTATGGCGGACAACGCGGAGCACAAGGCCGCTTCGATATCCGCGCTGGAGCGACCGCCGTTGGACTTGGAGGCCATCCCGCCCGACATGGCCAGTGAAGCGCTTGAAATCCTTGAGCGGTATCGGACTGAACCGTCATACGACGCAGAGAAAGCGGTGGCAGATTTCAAGGTATTGACGGACGCGAAGAAAACTGAAACCAGCCACCTGCTTCACGACGAGCATTCCGCCGAAGAAAAGCGCCACAAGCTGTGGGAGAGCCTTTCAGAGTCGATGGAAGTCGTGGATAAAGCATTCTCGAAACTCGATCCCTATCTCACCGACGAAGAGAAGGCACAGCGCACTGCCTTGCAGGATGCGATGGACAAAGCGGAAACGGAAGAAGAAAAGGCCGTTGCCGCTCGTCGCAAACTTGATTACGACCTGATATTGGCAGGGATAGCGAAAAACCGCGCGTTGGCTGTCGGTGATACTGCGGGCGCGGCAGCAGCAAGCGGCATTGAGGATAAAGTCCGCGATGCTTTGAATAAACTGAACCAGATTCAGGAGATACGAATACAGGCAGACATTTCGCTGTCCGATGAGCAGCGCGCGGCAAAGATTGCGCAGTCGCAGGCGGAGAATGCAAAGCTGGCCGAGAACGGCGACATAGGTATGCTTCGTGATCAAATTGTACTAAGTGAAATTCAACTGAGAGCAGAGCGGAATCCCATTTATGGCGGGCCTGCACAGCCGATGGCGGATCGGCTGGTCATAGCAGAGCAACTGGCCGAAATCGCGCCGCAATCCTATGAATGCCAAGAAGCTTGTCCGGCCAGTTCCAAAGAACCGACCGCTACAAGCGCCCAGAAGCCCAACTTGTCAGTGATCCCGAGGTTATAGCTAGCGCCGCCCGGCAGCAATGCGCTGGTTCTGCGGTGCAGCCTGGGCGGTTCGATCACCGGCAGCGTTCTCGGCCACTTGCTTGCCACGATTGATGTAGTAGATGCCGTAATCATAGCCGCCAATTTCAGCCTCGCCAGAGGTGATTCCATGGTTGCGGAATGCCTGTTCGGCATCAGCACGCACTTCTTCCAGCGACTGTGTTGGTTTCGGCAGAGGGGCGGCTGGATTCCTGATGTAGTCCAGCACACGCTTTGTAAAAGCGGCATCGAAAGCAACGCCCGGCACCAGCACAAGGCTTTCGCCGGAACCCAGCGGTATCATATGCGAGGTAGTTTTGGCAGCGACTTTGGGGTCGTCCAGAGCCTTGAGGTAGGCATTCACAGCCATCTCGGCATTCTCTCGCGTTGGCTTTACCTTCTTGTCGGCCACGATAGCCATGTATGGGCGCAGCAATCCTTTATCAGGGCGGTCAAGGAGGGCATCGGGTTGGCGACCATTGAGAGCGCTGAGCTTCAGCTCCGTATCTGCACTCACATCCAGCACACGCAGACAAAAATCATTTACGTTAAACCCTTCTTTGGGGTTGCCGGAGTTCTCTCGCATTTCGTCGATGCCTTGAGCTCGGAGACCAGTCATGCACTGGTAACGGTTCAGGTAATATTCCGTTGGGAAAACTTCGGCAGCGCGATCCAGTCGTGCGACTCCTTCGAGTATTTGTGGTCTTTGCGTTGCTTCGGCCATAACGAATCTCCAATTATCTGTGCGTGAAATAGTTTTTGGCTCTACATCCTTCTTACCAAGCCCATTGCTTATGTGTGTGACAGTTTGGAGAAGATTAATTTTTGGTAAATTTTGAATGGGTTGCGCGAAGCCATCCACAGCGGCAAGGCCCGCCGGAGCCACAAAAACAGCACCGAAAACGCAGCCAGCCATCGCCAGCCGCCAGATGGACGGGGACATTCGATAAACTCCACCCTGTAGATGAACTGTCCGTATAGCCTGCGTTCAGGCGTTTCCAGCCAAGTCAAACACCACCGGATGATGACACCGTGCAACAGTATCGGCAATTTTGTTGCCGGATTTACTCTAACTCACATGGTTTTTCTGGACAGGATGACCACCCTGTATTTTGCATGGGTGGCAGCGGTGGCGGATATGCTCACGCACGGAAAAGCCCGTGCAACCCTATTGCCGATTTCGTTGCACGCCAGCAGGGAGGGCGGAACCATGGCACAGCAGGCCGCAGGTGACTGGCAGGTATATGATGCCGCCGGGCAACGCAAATACCTCAACGAAGCCGAGGTGCTACGCTTCCTGAGTGCCGCCGACCGTCTGCCCGACAGCAGGCGACTGTTGTGCTACGTGGTGGCTTACACCGGTTGCCGCATCTCCGAAGCGCTGGCTCTCACCCGCCCGCAGATCGACCCGGCGGAAGGTGTGGTGCTGGCCACCCTGAAACGCCGCCGCACGGTGCATCGCCGGGTGCCATTGCCGCCATTCCTGTTGCAGCAGTTGCGGGCGATGCCGGTGGGCGACGATGGCCGCTTGTGGCATGTCCATCGCGCCACGGCATGGCGTTTCATCGCGCAGGCGATGGCGCAGGCGGGCATCAGCGGCAGAATGGCGACCATCCGGGGCCTGCGCCATGCGTTCGGCGTGCGCTGCGCCACCCGCGCTGTGCCGCCCAGCCTGATCCAGCGCTGGATGGGCCATGCCAGCCTGCGCATGACCATGGTGTATATCGACGCCATGGGCAGCGAAGAGCGCGCCTTCGCCCGGCTGGTGTGGTGGACGGCAGGCCCGCGCGAGGCAGCGCACACGATGGCAATCCATCCGCCCCCGCCCCACGCCGCAGGTGGCAAGGGGCAACAGCGGCGGCAGATGCAGCACGACCTCGACGCCCTGCGCCGCGAGAACGACCGCTACCGCCAGGCCATCCACGGCTTCCTTGCCAACGTCCCCCTGTCAGGCGGGGCATTGACGGTTTCGGCGGGCGTATGCTGAGATACGCCGAAGCAGTGCTCTATTATGGGAGCTACATCCAGCTCGCCGCGTTGGTGCTGTTGCTGGCATTGCTGGTGCGCGACGAGTTCCGCGCATGGCGACACCGCAACAGGCGGTGATGCCCCCGCTGCCTCGCCGGGCAGCCGGGGCGCTCAGGATGAGCGCCACACGGCCACCAGTTGGGACATGGCCGCAATCAGGCTGGCCGATGCGTTGAGGATAAGGGCGAATTCTGTCAGGGTCATGATGTTCCTCCTTGGTTCCCCGCGCATCATTGCGCGATGGTGCGGAGGATTCAGCGGCCACGCTGTCGGGCAGTCACAGACCGCCCCAGCGCCGTTCACGGGGCGCTGCTGCACAAGCCGCAGGCGCGGAAACAGCCGCCTTGCCAGCCCGACATGGGCCGCTTCTATCCGTCAGCCATCGCGTATGCGCCGGGGGGCGGAGGAACACATGCCCCAATGGAATGCCCAAAAGCCCCTTGCAGCTACCGGCAAGGGCTGTATTGTCCATCCCCAACGGCCACGATCACCCTTCCCGGAGGGGCAGAATCCCCCGTCCAACGGCGGCAAAACCTGCACAACTCCTGCACAGGCGATTTTGGCTTAAAATAACCATTTCTTACCAATCCCTTGCGAAAGGCCTTTCCTTTCGCCGGGGTGACGGTATGAGCGGATGGATAAGAAGGCGGGCCAGCAACCTTCCACTTACGTCTTGTAAACTTCTGCCACTTTGGTGAATTCGGTGACCTGTGCCTCGATCCATGCGTCGTCGCGGCCGAGTTCTGCGGCCAGGATTTTTGCCACGGCGGGGGCGGCGGCGATGGCGGCGTGGGCGTTGAGCAGCAGGGCGCGGGTGCGGCGGGACAGTACGTCCTCCACCGTGCGGGCCATCAGGTGGCGGGCGGCATAGGCGACCTCCCCCAGGGCATAGGGCAGGTCGGGATGCATGGGTG
>NZ_JAIXSV010000025.1 GCF_027484505.1 Asticcacaulis sp. | reverse complement strand
CTTCTGGCCATCTGCGTGATCACGGCGGTGACACACAAGCCCGTGAAGATCTGGCGCTGGTCGATCCAGTTGCCCAGCTGGGGCGGGGTCGTCTCTCAGATCACCATCTCATCAGCGGAGCTGGTGGTGACCGCAGGCATCCTCTGGATGCTGCTGCCGGTCAATGTGGATGTTCCCTTCGTGTCATTCGTGGCCCTGTTCTGTGCGGCCCTGATCGTGGCGATTTTTAGCCATGTGCCGGGCGGTCTTGGCGTGTTTGAGAGCATTATCCTGCTGGGCATGGCGGACCATGATGCCGCCAGTTCCATCCTGGGCGCGCTGCTGGCCTATCGCTTCATCTATTATGTACTGCCGCTGGCCGTGGCTGGCCTGTCCATCGCCATCTGGGAAATCCGCCATCACACGGGCCGGTTCGGTCGGGCGGCGGATCGGCTGCGGGGGCGGGGAGAGTGAACAATGGTGGCGGCGGTGTCAAAAGCAGGCCCGTGGGCTTATGCCGGTCGCCACTGGAGAGGTTTTCAGAAAAACAGCCCTGCGGTCTGTCATGCGCCCGTGAACCGGTCTGACAGACTGTAAAGTTTTGCTTTTCCGTTTGAGTAATGCTTTGACTGATGCCAATCGAACCGAACAAACACTACTCACCTGGAGATAATTTAGAACGGTAAGGCACCGTTCGGTACTGTCCAGGTACATTGGGCAGCTTAAGGATTTGTGCCGCTGGCCAGCTTTTGGTTATACGCAAGGTCAGCTCTGCGGGTGTGGCGCTGAGCGGCATAATACTCAGCGACCCAACTGCGGCCCTGTCCGGGGCCAGCCAAGTCCCTGAGTAGGGAATGTAGGGGATGGACAGGCCAGACCAGGGCTTGCCTATATCGCTGAGTGGAATGAAATATGATCGCCTGTACCATTCGCGGGCATCGGCGCCGCTGCCTGTGCTGATGACGTGATCAATACGCGCCAGATCGCCGGTGGTACCAATGTACGATAGTGTCCAGGTATTGGGCCCAGTATCAACAACCACTTCCTGAGGCTGGTACTCCAACGGCTCTTGCAGCCGAAGAAAATAAACACGCCTCGAGCCCTTCTCGCGCCGAGGGTTTCCCGCAAAGCTGTGAACGCCCTCGAACTTGCCGTCCTGATCTTCGTCAAAGAAGCAGCCATATATTTCAGCGGTTCCAAAAATTGATTGAGGATCAATTGTACAATAATACGCTTGACCGTCAAACATAATACGGATGAGAGTTGTCCCGACTTTGATTGTTGATGTTCTGTCCTGGGACACAAAAACTCTGCTATTTTCTGATAGTACTGTGCCGTCCGCACTCACTTTATTTATGTCTTTGTAAAATACAGTCGACGCCGTTGCTTTAATTGGTTGTGTTATATCGGCGGGCTCTATCTGTCGGTAGGATCGCTCAGAGGAATCAATCGTCGCGGGGCGATAGGGTTGTGTGACGCATCCACTCGCCAAACCAAGTAACATGGCAGGCAGTAGGTAGGCCGTCATTCTGCTTTTCGACATTTTCCACTGTCCTGCTGCAACCATTGTTTATTCATTTGATGCTGTTATGATACCGGCGCGTTGTCAATGCAATCGACCTGGGGCAGGGATCAAGATGCGCTGTATCGGCTTGGTCGCTTTATCGTTGGCTGCCTGGGTCGCGGTTCCAACTGTTACGGTGGCGGCGGAAACGACCTGGCAACCGGACCATGAAAAAACCTGGCAGGGTTGCGACGGCCAGCCGCGCCCTGGACCAAAAGCTGTGTATGACGGGTTGCGTCTGGTCTTTGCACCCATGCTGGCTATTGGTTCTCAATTGTCGTCAACCTTGCCCCCGCCTGTAGGACTTGCTGAAGGAAGGCAGGGCGTTGAGGCGTGCCGCGCCGCGATGGCAGATGGCCGTTCGCGGGAATGGCCGGAGCGGCGGGCGATGCAGCATTTCGCTTACGCTATTCATCTGCTGGATGCTGTCCTGAGGGGTGAGGGCGATGCCGCCGATTTGCAGGCGGCTAAATCGGCATGGCTCAGCGACCCGAATGCCAATGCAAGCAATCCCCGCGTAAGATGGCTGGTTGAGCCTTATTTCGATTTGATGCTTGCTGTCGCGGCGGCTCAGCGTGGCGATTCTGGCACTGCCGGGACGCTTGAGAATGTCATGCGTCGTCGCGCGGGCAGTCATACATTGGCGAGCCTCGCGGCAGAGGCTGCGCTTTCGGAGGGTATGCCTGTCGATGTCCGCAATCGCGTGTGGTGGTCATCAGCAGCGTATGACCCGCGGCGATTGATGAGTGCTGCCGGCATGACGGAGGCGCGATCCACGGCATATCTTCCAACCCGTGACATGCTCCGCCAGAGCCTGCTGCCGGCCTTACTCTATCAACTTGCAACGCCTGTTTATGCCAGCGGCCCCCTGGTCTACAAGCCCTCTGCCGATGGTGATGCAGAAGGCTACAGTGCCAAGACAGATGCCCGTGGGCAGATGGTGGTGAGCTATCGTGTCAAAGGCGCGCCGGCTCCGCTGGCAACGGAATTTGCAACATTCAGGGCCGCTGAGTTGGCGCGCGAAGCCGGCAAGACTCACTTCCTTGTTCAGTCCGTTTCTGCGCTGGGTAAAGTGATGCGCCAATTTGAATCGAGTGGACTGAGTGTTGATTCACAGCCGCTTGAGGTGACCATCGAAATGACCGTGGTTTTCGGCAATCCCGGCTCTGAGACTGTATCCGCGCTGCCCGCTGTCCTGCGCGATCCGCGCCTTTGGCTCTCGGTCGATGCGGTTTTGGGATCGCTGGACGCGTCACCGTTCAAGGCTGCGGCGAAATCCTGAGCCGCCCTGCGGCATGTGCAGACCCGCCTTCCACTGTAACGGTGGATTTTGTTGTGCCGCCGGTGCATAGTCGCCGCCGATCTTCGTTCCGCATCACGGAAAAGCCATGAGCGACCGTATCTCCCTGGCCACCTGGATGGCCAACATCCAGATCAAGCTGCTTGTCTGGCGCG
>NZ_JAIXSV010000091.1 GCF_027484505.1 Asticcacaulis sp. | reverse complement strand
TGGCCTGGACGCAGGCTACCGGCGTTGAATGGCATTACATCCAGCCGGGCAAGCCCACGCAGAACGCGTTCGTGGAAAGCTTCAACGGACGCTTGCGCGATGAATGCCTGAATGAAACCCTGTTCCACACGCTGCGGCACGCCCGGCAGGTGCTGGCCGACTGGCGGATCGTCTACAACAATAGTCGACCCCATTCCACCCCAGGCGGGATGTCGCCCGCCCAGTGCGCAACGTTGAGGATCGGGGGCATGCCCCCGATCCTCAACGTCCTTCAACACACAAACCAAACCAGAGGACTCTATTTATAGACGGATACACATTGGGGAGCTGGTCAATCAGTACGTGGCGAGCGGAGGCAGAGCGCCGCCCCCGCTCGCCCAGTCGGGATTCAGACGAGCCACGTTTGGGGATTGGTGATCGGCTTGTTGTCGAGTGCCTTCACGATGCCGATGACGCAACGGACGAGCCACCAAACACCCACAGCCAGCAGGACGAGATAACCTATGAAGATCAGCGACAGAAAACTGCCAATGATGAGGCCGACAAAGCCAATCCAGAAGGTCCGGATGGCAAAGGTGAAATGGCTCTCAAACGGCGTGCCACGGGCATCTCCGCGCTTCACATAGGCGATAATGAGGCCGATGATACCAAGGCCGATCAGATGACAAACGTAACACGCAATCGCCAGCCCCTTCGCAGAGCCGGTATCAGAGGTAACGACGGTCGTTTCCTGGGTCATTTGCGGGAACCTTGATCGTTGAAATGGTGGGAGGGGATTGATAGAGCGGCTTAGCTCCCACTCCTGGCGTGGACTGCCCTACAGAAAAAGGGACGGCGGCGAGAGCTGTCCACCTCAACCGAAATCAAGC
The DNA here is from genome assembly GCF_027484505.1 of Asticcacaulis sp. Classification (GTDB taxonomy): domain Bacteria; phylum Pseudomonadota; class Alphaproteobacteria; order Caulobacterales; family Caulobacteraceae; genus Asticcacaulis. The sequence goes on along the minus strand of NZ_JAIXSV010000091.1, from coordinate 5,642 downwards.
CACCGCCCCGTCTACACGGACGTAATCGCCATCGGCGTTGCGGCACCACAGGCCCGGATCATTCAGCTTCTTCTCACCGTTGACCCGCAGCTCGGCCACGGCGACACGGCACGAGGAATTCGCCGGTACCTTACCCATGGCGCTGTCACCCAGCTCGTACCCGGCCTTCTTGAAGTCTGGCGCCGCAACCGCGAATGTCTTTTCCGGGCCAACTTCAGTTCGGATCGTCTTCTTGCCGTCTTCGTTCGACCAGTCGATTTCCGAATTCGTGGAGGACGGCGCCGTTGCCAGCTTTGCTTTCAGCGACTGCTCATAAGCCTTCTGCTCCATGTCCGTCAGATGCTTTGTGACCAACAAACCTGCCAGCCCGCCGACAGCCGCGCCAATGAGGGCGCCACGCTGCCCGCCGAGCGCACTGCCGATGCCGGCGCCAACGACTGCGCCACCGAGCGTGCCACCCGCTAACTTGCTTCCTTGACTGGTCGTACAGCCCGTGACTGTAACGGCAGCAAAAAACAAAGCAGTGAAAGCGGCGATGTTACGGCGGCCGCGCCCGAAGAGATGTGTCTGCGTCATGTCCATAATCCTTATGTTGGGGGTGACGTGGTTACTGAGCGATACGCGCAACGACATCGAATTCCGCTGGCGCACCGTTATCGAGAAGCGCATCAGGTATTCCGATCTTCCCGGTTAACCGCTCACGCGGGCCGGACAGCTTGAGGACTTCGACGACCCCAAGATCGCCACCGCCGGTCATGCGCGTGACAAGGGAGGTCGGGAACTGCGCCTCCAGCTTGCAGGTACCGTCAGAGGAACATTGGATGGTCCCGTCCTTCACTAGGGCCCGCTGCGCGGCCCCGCTGACAGCAATCGTATCGACCATCTTCCCATCCCGGTCGGCCAGCACAAGCAGGCCGCCGTTGCGGACTTCCTTACCCACCGTGATAGCAGTGTCATACCGGGCGACCGTGACCGGTGGAGAGTTTTGCAATGTCAGGTCGGAGCCGAACCCCGCCATATGACCCACTGCCGCCGTGAAGAGCGGCTGCCAGAAGTTTTTAAGAACTTCGGTGGGCGTGCCCTGAATGGTCGAGGCGACACCATAGACATAGAAAACTGCGTGCTGGAGGTTCAGAGCGATGGCCCGCGCAGCCGCAGCCGCCACCTGGGCGTCACTCTTCAGCGAATTTCCAAGATCGCTGTTCTCCAGCATGTCAGAATAGAGGATCGCGCGGACATGACCGCGCGATCGATCGAAGTAATTGGCAGCATCGCGGATAGACCGAACAAGCTGCTTCTGGGGCAGTGCTGTCACATCGACGTTGACGGACGGCTGGGAACGCTGGCCCTTCAGGATGATCGCGCCGATCGCGTTTTGCATATCACGTTTGAAAGCGGACTGCTGGGCTTCAAGGACCTTTTTAGGATCCTTGCTGATAAGGCTCCCGGTCATGCTTGCCAACTGCTGGTCAGGGTAATTCGGGAAACATCCAGACCACAACCGTTCAGACGCCCCGCCCTCCGCTTTCAGATGAATCACCGTGACCGGCTCTGACGGCATCAGCGAGGCCGTCACGAGCTTAATCATGTTATCCGCCCACCGGATGTTACCGTCGACCAGGATGCGATCGTCGACCATGACCACGGTCTGCCGGGCAGTCTTCGTTTCGCAGAATTTGGAATAATCGCCATCGCCGCCGCCAAAGATGGCAAAGGCAGGCTGTGCGGTCAGCATAAGGGCAGCAGCGAGCGCGCCCGAAAACAGGTGTTTCAGCATGGTTTCATAGTCCCTTATCAGGCTGTTGCAGCTTCGGGGGGGCTGAGTTCGGGCCGAACCGTTTGCAGGCTTGGGACAACCTTGGTGTCGATGTATCGATCGAGATCGAACTGGCCGCCGGCCATGATGAAGCTGATAGTGGGGTTGCTCACCTTGGCGAAGTCGACCAGGGCCATCTTGTATTCCCGGATCAGGGAAGAGACGTAGGTTACAGCCTGGGTTTCAATGCGTTCCTTCTGATCGAGGACCTGTGACCGGAGCTGGTTTAGCGGCTGTGACCGAAGCTGCAATGCCTTCGCTTTTGATTCCTCTGCCGCGATCTCATTGGTCAGCACATGCTCAAGGCGCGTCTTCTCTTGGCTGACCTTGGCCTTCCATCCGTCCCAGACCTTTCGCGCCCGAATGAACACCTTAAAGTGCGTCGCGTAGTCAGGATCCTTGTCATGGCACCAATACGCGATCGCCAGGCCGATGATGTAGACGAGGATGTTGGCGAATAGGGTCATCGCCACTTCTTGTCCGATATTGATAACGGGGCCTGCCGAGTTGCCAAAAACGCTGGACGCGGCACCGGCAGACGACCGGGAGATTTCGGCCTGAACCCAGGTATAGCGGTTCCAACCAACGAAACCCATCACGAGCAAGAGAGCAACAGTGGCAAAGCAGGACCAAACGAACTTCTGGACCTTCTTGCGTTCTTCATTTTGTGGCCCGAACCAGTGGTCCCACTGCTTCAACAGTGTGCCATGCTCATGGCTGGCGAAGGCAACTGCGGAACCGATGACAGCAGAGAAACCAAGCGCGAAGGCAGGAACGCCGAACTTCTCCAGGATTGCCATGTAGTTGATGGCCCACTCCAGCCCGCCGATGGCGAACAGGATAAGGATATAAGCCAATATTGGGAAGACACGAGCGTCGATATTGTTGTGACGGAGCTTCTCTTCATGATATTTTGCACTTGCGATAGCAAACGCCGTCTTCGCCTCAACGTACTTATGTTCTTTGAGGAACGCTTCCTCTGCACGGACCTGGGCATTGGAAAAGTCGCGACGCAGATTGGCGATCGTCCGATCAAGGCCATCCAATGCGTCCATCTCGCCTCGATAGGGCTCGATAGCGTTGTCGAACCCATGCACCAGCGTATCAAATTCCTCCAGGGCGTCGATCGCTGGCTTCACGCACGCAGCCTGCATACCGCTCGTCATGCCATTGACGTTAAGCCGTAAGGGGCGGGAAGAACCGGCCTCATGCTCGGCATCGGTTTCAATCCGTTGCCGTATGGCCGGGCTGTTCGCGCTTGGGAAGCGAAAAGCGATAACTGCGTCAAACTTGCTTTTCACGCCGGGATCAACTCCGGCCTCCTGGGTGCTGGGCATCGTTGGAGCTCTCTTGGTCGTTACAATGGGGTTATTACGGCCACAGACGTTGGTCTGCGCCGGCCTTTGCCGGGATCACTTCAGCCCGCACAGGCGCGATCAGTACAAGGCGTGGTAGCTTCCTCTTTGGCTTGTTTGGCTGGACGATCTCCTCACCGGAGATCAGCCGGATCTCTTTCGCACCCCGGATTTGCTCAGCCGAAGCCACGTTGGCGGGCTTCTGCTCCACCTTGCCAGCCCCACGAGCGGGAACGGATTCGGCGTCGCCGGGGTCACCAATGATCTCGGCAGTAATGATCGGCCGATCTGTGTTGGCTCTGGAGCGCTGCCGTTCGGCGGATGCGGCAACGATGCCTGTCTCAAGCCAATTGGCCGGAACAGGCGTGTTGACGCTCACATTGATGATCGCAGCGAGCTCTTTGGCGATCATAAACTCTACACGGCGGTTTTGGGCCCTGCCGTCCTCCGTTCGATTCGGCGCGGCTGGTTGATCTTCACCCATGGGAACCACGGTCATCTGCTCGGGATTGACCCCCCGTTCACTGAGTAGCCTCAGGACGGATTCAGCGCGCTGCCTAGAAAGGTCGGTATTGTACTGGTTGCTCCCGATCGCGTCGGTATGGCCGAAAATGGCGAGTTGGGTGTCCGGCAGGTCGCGTTTCATCGCCTCCGCCAGAACATCAAGGACAGGGTAGGCAGCCTCATTGACACGCGCGCTGTCTGAGCCAAAGAACAGGTTGCTGTTGTACCGAACTCGAATAACGGGGACGTTGTAGCCAACGCCTGGGATTTGTCCGGCGTTCACTTGGAGATCATCCTGGACCTGCGGGCTCTGCGCGCCGAACTGCTTCGACAAGCGGGCAAGTCGGTTCACGCGGTCGGTGTGCTCCTGGCGGATGTTATCCGGAAGATCCACAATGTTCAGTCGCGGAACGCCGCCGCCGGTAGATGCTGGCTGGGGCTGAGCGTTGGCAGTCGCAACAGAAATCGCAACCACGGAAGCTGTAAGAAGCGTTAATGTTGTTTTCATGCATCACCTTAAATTTTCATTGCCTAACGGGCCGTACCATAAAAACATCAGCCTGCTGCACAGAAGTTAAACTAAGTATCTTATCAACACTCGTTATTGCCTTTATATTTTTCATCCGACTAATTAAATTCTGCGATAATTCGATACTTGCAGAGAGGTTTGATTATGATAGATCTTTTTTCTCACGTAGTTTTCAGATAGCTGTGCCGAACCCCTCTGGATTACGCTAGGGCACGTCAGATGGTGGGTTCTTGTTGACGGGCACAAGATGAATAGTTATCCCCTTTTGGTAATGCCGTGAGGCTGGAAGCAGCGACTCCATAATAAATCAACCCGCATAGATCAAATATCTTTGAATAGCAATGCCAGTTATGGTGTGAAAAGCGTGTGTATTTTCAGTCTACATCGGGAATACATGGTTATTTTTGGTGAAATACTCGAATCATCTAATAGGAAATCTGTCAGTATAACCTGCCGATGCTGCTCAAGTTAATTTCAGATCAAGCTCTAAGCATGACTTTTCCTATAACCATAATGCTAGATACTCCATTTAAGTTGATAACAGTTCCATGATTTGCCGTGATTGATAGCCGGATGTGTGGCCGCCGCGAACAGATCCTTCCCGTCCTGCCATGTTCACACTCCTCCCTCGGAATTCTCTGTTTTTCGATCCTGCAGCGCCCAACGACTGATATGGATGTACGCGCCGCCCGCAGACTTCCCACGTGATCGGACCGCTTTCAATTGGGGGAAGTACCGGGTTATACAGATGAAGCCGCACAGGATGGGGGCACGACCGGCGGTGCAATTTTAATAAAAAGCCATCAATGCGGCGGCCTTGTAGTTGGATCATGTACGGAGTGGGGAATTGATTGGTCGTTATCGGGACTTCTTTTCTGAGACAACCGAGATACTGTCAGCTACAACCTGTATCGAACTGTTCAAGGAGTTGGATCAGCACGCAAAGGATGCGGGCTTCGCCGCTGTAAGCTATGCGGCGCTGCGCCCCCCGCTGCAGGGCCAGCCGGGAGCCATCCTGTTCGATAGTTCGTCCCCGACCAGCTTTATCGAGACCTATAAGCAGGAAGATTTCATTACCTGCGACCCGGTGGTTGCCCGCGCCGTGCGCAGCCCGCTCCCATTCAGCTGGATGGATTGCCCGGAATTTACCGGCTTCGATAAGCCACGACGCGGTCGCCGCCCGCGGGCGCTGACCGTTCTGGATCACGCCTCTGATTTTGGATATCAGGAGGGCCATGTGGTTCCCTGCAGCACGATCGTCGATGGTTTGACGGTGCCGGGTTTTGTGACGTTCTTCTGGCCAGAGGGACGGACCATCAGGCCAGTCCTGGAATCTCCTCTATGGTTTCGCTATCTGGTGCAACTTTTCCATGAAAAGTATATTTCCCTAAGCGGGATCAGTTTTCGCACCGTGGCGACGGTACCCCTGACGGACCGG
>NZ_JAIXSV010000157.1 GCF_027484505.1 Asticcacaulis sp. | reverse complement strand
TGAAGGGCGTATTGCGCACAGTGCGCGCCAGCCGCGACGGCACGTGCAAGCCCTCCAGCGGCAATATGCCCCGCAGCGGCGGATCGACCAGAAACAGGGTCTCATCATCGCGCGCATCCGACATCGGAAAAATGCCGGTGCGGTAGCATTGAACGAGATCGTCGAGGGTGAAATCGGCCAAAGCAAAGCTCTAAAACAAGTTAAGAATTAAATTTTCTCGCCACGATTTTCACGAAATCTGTTTCGTCATTATCAAAGAGGTTTATTTCGTAATAATCATCGACTGGTCGGAAGTATATAATTTCGCTCTCCGCTATATTTATTCTCTTTTCAGTTTGAAAATGCCACAAGTAAGGTTTATCAATGGCTTTACCCTTCAGGTAAGGCCCCCATAAGTCCATACCAGACTCAACCTCAAAAAGTGGTATCCATCCATTTTTTTCATAAGTGGACAGAATTTTCCGCAGAGATGGAATACGAAGTTTTTTAAAGACTTTATATTCATCCGGCTTTAATTGACACTTGTGCTTTTGCCCAAATATGTCGAATGCCCCTGTACCTAAGTTGGGGAAATTTTGGAAAAAAATAGGCTTTCCACAATAATTGCATAATCTTGTTTTTCGCCGAAGCGCATTTAAACGCCGGCTTTCATATTCTCCTCGTGTTTTGGGAGCAGATTTTTTTCGCCGGTTCATGCAAAAATTGCATGGGCAATTTGGACGATGATTGTGCCCTTTTGACATCTTGGACAATCCTCACATATTCCATTCAGGATGATATGATTTGGATGTGCCGACAAGTGTTTTTGTTTTGTTCCCAATAATGATAGCCTTGCAAAAGCAAGGCTATCTATATAGCTAAATGGCGACCTTCGCCTCTTCCTGCGCCTTGATCCACTTTTCCAGCCAGTGGATATTGTAATCCCCTTTCTGGATATCGGCTTCGTTCAGCAGGTCGAGGAACAGCGGAATCGTGGTGTCGATACCGGCGACCACGGTTTCCTGAAGGGCGCGCTTGAGGCGGGCCAGGGCTTCGGGACGGTCGCGCCCATAGACGATCAGCTTGCCGATCATCGAGTCGTAATAGGGCGGGATGGTGTAGCCGTTATAGACCGCCGAATCCATGCGCACACCGAGGCCACCGGGGGTGTGGAAGTCGGTAACCGTACCGGGCGACGGCACGAAGGTGCGGGCGTTTTCGGCATTGATCCGCACTTCGATAGAATGGCCTTTCAGGTCGATATCGGCCTGAGTGAAGGACAGGGGCAGGCCCGCCGCAATGCGGATCTGCTCACGGACCAGATCGACGCCGGTGACGAATTCAGTGACCGGGTGTTCGACCTGAAGGCGGGTGTTCATCTCGATGAAGAAGAACTCCCCATCCTCGTACAGGAACTCGATGGTGCCGACGCCCAGATAGCCGATCTTGCGGATGGCTTCGACGACGATCATACCGATCTTATCGCGCGCTGCTGCGTCGATGACGGGCGAGGGGGCTTCTTCGAGCACCTTCTGGTGACGGCGTTGCAGCGAGCAATCGCGTTCGCCGAGGTGGACCACATTGCCGTGGCTGTCGGCGATGACCTGAATCTCGATATGGCGCGGCTTCTGGAGGTAGCGCTCCATATAGACCGTGCCGTCACCGAAGGCCGCAGCGGCTTCGGTCTGGGCGCTCATCACCTGTTCAGCCAGCACATCGGCATTGGCCGCGACCTTCATGCCGCGACCACCACCGCCGGCAGCGGCCTTGATGATCAGCGGGAAGCCGATGGACTTCGACGCTTCGATGGCGTCTTCGACCGTGGCCACGCCGCCGTCAGAGCCCGGAACGACGGGGATGCCGGAGTCCTTGGCGGCCTGCTTGGCGGTGATCTTGTCACCCATCAGGCGGATGTGATCCGGCTGAGGCCCGATGAAGGTCATGCCGTGCGCGCCGACGATTTCGGCAAAGCGGGCGTTTTCCGACAGGAAGCCATAGCCGGGGTGGATCGCCTGCGCGCCGGTGATTTCGGCAGCGGCGATGATCGACGGAATGTTGAGATACGACTTGGCGGCTGCGGGCGGCCCGATGCAGACGCTTTCGTCCGCCAGGTGTACGTGCATGGCGTTGGCGTCGGCGGTCGAATGCACCGCAACGGTGGCAATCCCCATCTCCTTACAGGCGCGGATGACGCGCAGGGCGATTTCGCCGCGGTTGGCGATGAGGATCTTGTCGAACAGTTTGGGGGTGTCGGACATGGCGTTAGTCGATTACCACGAGGCCTTCGCCGAATTCGACGGGCTGGGCGTCGGAGACGAGGATTTCCGATACCGTGCCGTCCTTGGGCGCCGGGATCGGGTTCATGGTCTTCATGGCTTCGATGATCAGCAGGGTCTGACCGGCCTTTACCTTGTCGCCGACCTTCACGAAGGTGGCAGCACCCGGCTGCGGCGACAGATAGACGGTGCCGACCATGGGTGATTTCAGGGCGTCCTTGGCCGCTTTCGGGGCTTCGGCAGCCACAGGGGCGGCAACCGCAGCCGCAGCCGCAGGGGCCGGAGCGGCCACAGGGGCGGGGGCCGCGACCTGAGCGGCGTAGGTAGCCACCGGCGCGGCGGTGAGGGTGCGCGCGACGCGGATCTTCAGTTCACCCTGCTCGACCTCGATTTCGGTCAGCTCGGTTTCCTTCAGGATGTCCGCCAGCTTGCGAATGAGGCGGGGGTCGATCGGGTCAACCGGTTTTTGCGATGACATGCGCTTACCTTAGTTAGGGGGTGGGGCCGTGCGTAAGAACGGGCCGGTGGGCTATTGTTCGATGAGGCGTAGGGCCGCCTCGATAGCCAGTTCATAGCCAATCGCCCCCATACCGGCAATAACCGCCTTGGCCGCCAGCGACACATAGGAGTGATGGCGGAACGGTTCGCGGGCGTGAGGGTTCGACAGGTGGCATTCGATGATCGGCTGGCTGAGGGCCTTCAGCGCGTCCAGCAACGCGACCGAGGTGTGGCCATAGCCCGCCGGGTTGAGAATCAGGACCGAAGCGTGTTCGCGCGCCTCCTGCACCCAGTCGATCAGTTCGCCTTCGTGATTCGTCTGGCGAAAGACGACGGGGACATGACGGGCCGCGGCCAGCTCGGTGCAACGGGCCTCGATGTCCGAAAGACGTGTATATCCATAAATTTCCGGCTCACGCACCCCCAGAAGGTTGAGATTGGGGCCGTTAAGGACATATATGGGTTTCGACATGCAAAGCCTGATCCTGTGGGATGCGGTCTTGTATCCCCTGTTGCGCTTGCTCACAAGAAAAAGCGGGCTTTTTCGCCCGAAAACGATCCGAAAATGACGAAAATTCTGTTGAATGGCGAAGAAACCGAGGTTTTGGCCGCCAATGTGATGGCCCTGATCGAGCAGATCGGCATCGATCCGCGCAAGGTGGCGGTGGAGCGCAATCTCGAAATCGTGCCCAAATCGGCCTATGTCGCCAC
>NZ_JAIXSV010000314.1 GCF_027484505.1 Asticcacaulis sp. | reverse complement strand
CGGTTCATCACCATCGACAGCTTGTCACTGCTCATTTTTGATTGTGCATTGAAAGTGACATTGCGGCTGGGTAGCCAGATCACACCGTCCATATGGTTGGCCACGGCGTTGTTGAAGATGAAGTCTGTATTGCTCAGACCCGGCTTTTCAAAGAATAGCAGGTTTTTGTAAGTGCCGGCGTCAGGCGCAGTCAGGTCGGCGGAAATGCCGGAGTTAAACTGGATCTTTGAGGTGTCCTCGAAATAGAAGGTGACGCCCTTACCCGTCCAGGTGCCGCCATTGACGTTCCAGCCGCCGCTGCGGATGACGTACAGGCCGGGGGCAAAACTGACCGTAGCCGACGAATTGTTGAAGTTGAACCAGCCGCAATAAACGCCGGGGGTGAGGCTCACGCTGTTGGTGTTATAGTTGCCATTCGACACCGTGCACGGCGTGCTGGCCACCGTCGGGATAAGCGACGCCCACTGATCGGCAACGGTGGGACACGACAGGCTCAGGCGGTCCACCGTGGTCGAGTTACGAATGACAGTGCTGCCTTCGATGCACACCTTCTTGAAGTTCAGGCTTGAGCCCGAATTGAAGATGGCGGCCGGATTGCCTTTTGAACGCACCTGAATTTCGCAGTTGGGCGCGGTTATTTTGGCGCCGGAATTGACCAGCAGCGCCTGCGAGCCCGACGGATCAAGCACCTGAATACAAGGCCCTGTTGATTGGCTGGACGCCGTGCCCACGGCCGTGGCGGTAACATTGATGGTCAGGCTGGAAATACCGAACAATCCCAGCAAGGCCGTGCGGTTATTATAAGCCACGGTTCCGGTTAGAGTTGTTTTGTCTGTCGTGTATCCCGGTGTGGCGCTGAGGCCTTCGGGCAGGTTTGAGGCGAAGATGCGCGTGGCAACTGTACTACGCTGGGATGTCTCCTGACGCAGGCCCCCTAATACCGACGCGTCCATAGCGTCCTGTAGTTTTGCCTTCACGGAATAGTAGTTATTCAGGTCAATGGCACCCCCAACGGTGCCAGCCATGGCCATCAGAGACAGGGCGAAGACAAGCGTCGCATTGCCGCCTCTATGCGAAACATCGCGTCGAAGGTGCGTGACAAGGGGTACAGACATGGTTCATTTCCCGATAATCGCCACCATTGGTAGCGTATCCTTGTGAACACATGTTTAAGCTACGCCGGAAAAATGACACCGGTTTCTGAATTTTACGCCTTGAAGCCGTAGTTCAGCGACTGAGGTGCGCGATCCTTGATAGAGGCGCCGGGGCCGTAGGTCAGGCTGGGTTTGCGCGTTTCGTTCAACGAGTCGGCTATGGCCTTCATCAGACCTTCGGAGATGGTCTTGGCGGCCTCGACGGCACGGGCATGGCGTTCCGATATGGCCACAAAGGTTTCGGTGGCCTTGCGCAGGCTTTGTTTGTGGGCGGCGCTCAGCCCTGTAAGACGCGACGGATCGGCCTTGAGGCGGGCGCTTTCCTGACGATACAGGGCCGACAGGCTGCGCGTCTCTTCGACCGACTCGCGGATATCGAGCGGACGGTGCGCCTCAAGCGCCTCGGTTTCATCGGTCAGGCGTCCGGTCAGGCGCTCGGTGAGGACCAGAAGCTGCGCGGCATAGTCATCGGCGTCGCGGGCGGAAATGCTCATGAGTGCGCCTCCTGTAGGGCAAGCAGTTGTTTCTGAACCTGAGCGGAAATGCCGACACCGCCGGATTTTACCACCTGACCGGCCAGGGCGTCGAGATAGACGGATCGAAAAGCCTCTTCGCCTTCGCCGCCGCCGAACATGCCGTCGGTCGAAAGACCTTCGAACATCGGTTTCAGCATCTGGGAAATGACCATATCTTCAAAGTCATCGCCGACCTTTTTCGGGTCGCGGGTCTTCTGCGGGGACAGTGAAAAAGGCCTGACGTCTACGGGGTTCGAGACAGTTTTATCCATAGGGCTCATGGGAATTACATTACCTCAATATCGCCTTGCAGCGCGCCGGAGGCCTTGATGGTTTGCAGAATGGAGATCATGTCGCGCGGGCTGACGCCAAGCGCATTCAGACCATTGACCAGATCGCCAAGTGAGGAGGTTTCTTTAAGCTCATAGAGCCGTTTCCCCTTTTCCTCTTCGACGCTTACCGAGCTGTCGGGGACGGCTGTGGTCTGGCCTTGCGAGAAGGGAGCCGGTTGGCTCACGAAGGGGCGCTCATCAACACGGATGGTCAGATTCCCTTGCGCAATGGCGACGCGCGAGACGCGGACATTTTCGCCGATGACGATGACGCCATTGACCTCATCAATCACCACCTTGGCCGGGGTATCGACGGTAACCGGCATTTGTTCAATGGCCGTAATGAAGCTCATCATGTTCATTTCCGGCCGGTTGCGTACCGACACCACGGTCGGGTTGTCGGCAAAGGCCGTGCCGGGATAGGCCTTGTTGACCGTATCGGCGATGCGCTTGGCCGTGGTGAAATCCGGGTTTTTCAGCGTCAGGCGCACAATGGGCATGGCATTGAAATCAAAGCCGGTTTCGCGTTCAATAATGCCGCCCGACGCGATACGCCCGGCGGTCGGCACGCCCTTTGTCACGGACGACCCCGACGCCCCGCCCGCAGACACCGATCCGGTCTGGATCGAGCCTTGCGCCGCCGCATAGGCTTCGCCGTCGGCCCCCAGCAGCGGCGTCACCAGAAGGGTGCCGCCCAGCAGGCTCTTGGCGTCGCCCATGGCCGAGACCGTGACGTCAATGCGCGCGCCGGGGGCTGCAAAGGGCGGCAGTTCGGCGGTTACCATGACCACAGCGGCATTTTTGGTATTCAGCGACGCGTCACGGATATTGACGTCTAACCGGCCCATCATGCTCTCCATGGTCTGTTTCAGCATGGGGGCGTTGCGCACCGTGTCGCCCGTGCCGTTCAGACCGACAACAAGGCCATAGCCCACCAGTTGGTTCTTACGCACGCCTTCAATATCAACAATATCCTTGATGCGCGAGGCGGCCACGGCTTCGGCGAACCCGAAAACCGGCGCACAAAGCGACAAAAAGGTAGCGAGGGCGGCAATCAGGAGGCGCATACGCATGTCCACACAAAGGGCATTAACCATGTTTGAGTGTTTGCGAAATGCGTGCCAGAGAAAAAGATTATAAAAATCAGTAATCTGGGCTTGGCTCTATGCGGCGGGGGAAAAAACTGCCGGGCCGTTAAGGGCTTGGAAACCACGGGCAGGCAAATACTCACCGTCTGTACACCCTTAGAAGAGGGTTTCGCGTCTTTATCGCCAGAACGGCCCCGACATGACCATATCACCGCTGAATGGGGCAAGCATGATCAAGATCAACGGACCGGCCGGACCGACCACTGTGGGCGGGAGCAATGCGCCGCGCCGCGCGTCTGGCGGCTTTTCGCTGAACGGATCATCCGAAACGAAGTCAAGCGCGTCTGCGGCCTCGGTGTCGCAGGCCCTGTCTTTGGGCGGTATTGATGCCCTGCTGGCCTTGCAGGCCGAAGACGACGTGCTTCACGGCCGCCGTCGCCGTCAGATCAAGCGCTCTCAGGATATTCTCGAAGCGCTGGAAGAGTTGAAGCTGGCGCTTCTGGGCGGCACTATCGACGATGGTGCGCTTTTGTCGCTGCAAAAGATGATCGAACTTCAGCGCGAAGAGGTCGAGGATCAGGGGCTGCAAAGCGTACTGAACGAAATTGAAACCCGCGCCTATGTCGAACTGGCCAAGCGCAGGCTGATGTAAATTCCCCTGTGACGCGAAGCCTGTGTGATGACGGCGTGTGCGCTGCACCATTGAAACCCAGTTAGAGTAAAGAAAACGTGATTGTTCACGGGTGATTCCACGGGTATAAGCCGCGCCATCGGACCCGTGCGGGTACGTCCATATGGGGCCCTGTTCTTGCAGGGAGGGACGTAGCGGCAGGTAACGTCTCAATTCGGGGCTAAAACCAAGGGTGCCGACAAACAATGTCATGGGGTGTGGTGCAAAGATGAGCGCTGTCGAGCTTTCCAAATCCGATACCGATGCCTATCGTCCCAAGGACGACGAAGAATACATGAATGAGCGTCAGCTCGCCTATTTCCGAAAAAAGCTGATCTCGTGGAAGACTGAAATCCTGGCCGGGTCGAAAGAAACCGTTTCGGTCATGCAGAAGGAAACGGAAAACCACCCCGATCTGGTGGACCGGGCCTCTTCGGAAGCTGACCGCGCGCTGGAATTGCGGACCCGCGACCGTCAGCGCAAGCTGATCTCCAAGATCGACGAAGCCATCGCCCGTATCGACGACGGCTCTTACGGCTTCTGCGAAGAGACGGGTGAGCCGATTGGTCTGGGGCGGCTTGAGGCGCGCCCGACCGCGACGCTGTCTATCGAAGCGCAGGAACGTCACGAACGCTCTGAGCGCGTTCACCGCGATGATTGAATAAAGAGAAAGGGCACCGGTGAGGGTGCCCTTTTTCATTTAAAGCGGAATGATTCCCGTAGAAATTATTCCGCCATAGGTGAAAGGCGACGCCGGATTGAGAAGCCGTCGTTCTTGGTGCCTTAATCAAGCCCTTATTTTGACACCTAAAAACCCCGACATGGAAACGTGCGCGGGCTTTTTGTCTGCGAATGGTACTCGCCTGTGGATAGTAATGTTGCAATTTTGCGACAATGACTTTTATCCCTCTCTTTTTTACGACGGGTCATTGACCGGCTGCGGTCGCATCCCTATCTCCGCGCTCTCACTGATGCACGCCGGTTGGGCGTGGTATTAAGCGATTGTTTGCAATGCGACTTTTTCCTGATAAACGCTGGAACTGTGTCCGTATTGCGGTAATATATTAAATGAGGACGCACATGTCTAAAACGGTTTCTACTCTCGCTCTTGTTGCCGCCCTGGGTGCGGCGGCTGCCTCGGCTCAGGCCGCCGAAGCCCCCTCGAAGGTCTATGTTCAGGGTGGCGCCTCTGTTGTGCGCGTCGAAGATGAAAACTTTGGCGTCCTGAACGCGACGGCGGGCTATGCCTTCAACCGTCACGTCGCCGTGGAAGCCGAAGCCGCTTTCGGCGTGCAGGACAAGAAGATCGACGGCATCAAGGCCAAGGTCGATTACACGCTGGGTGCCTATGTTGTGGGCTCGCTGCCGGTGTCTGAAAATGTGGACCTGATCGGCCGCGTGGGTGCCGTAAAGGGTCAGATCAAGGTGAAGCTCAACAACAATATCTCGGCGTCGCTGGATGACTCTTCGGTCGCCTATGGCGTCGGCGTGCGCTACTTCCCGAATGGTGGCCTGAACGGCGTGCGCGCCGATCTCACCAAGTACGACTTCGATGATGCCGACGTTAAGGCCTTCCAGGTGTCTTACGTCCGCCGCTTCTAAGCCATAACTGGATTAAAGCGTTTATCGCGCCGTCTCCCTTGCCGGAGACGGCGCTTTTTTTTATCAGGCAGCCGGACGACTCGTCTTACTCGCGCCGAACCATGGGATCATTAAGGTCGGCCTCGCTGTCGATGTCGGTATGCGCATCCGGCGGTGTTCCCTCCGTTGCCGGGGGAGGGGGGATCTCGTCAAAATCGTAGGGGTGGTCGCTGGCGGCCCCGGTCTTGGGGCCGTAATCGGTCAAGCCATTCTTTTTCGGCGGTTCATGGCGCGGGGGCAGATCAGACATGGGCATCTCCTTTACCCTGAGATTGTCCTCACACGCCTAAAGAAGCGATCCGGTTACAGCACGCGGCGCGTGTCTATTTCCTCATCATGCGAGGCCAGTTCGGCTATAGCCCCTAACACCTCTTCGACCGTATCCACGCTCTTATAGGTGTTGCGGAAGGCGTCAGGGGTGAAGCCTTTGCCAACGGTGAAATCGACCAGATCGAAGAAGGGCTGCCAGAAGCCGCCCGAATTAAGGAAGATGATCGGCTTCTTGTGCAGATCGAGCCGCCGCCACGACAGAAGCTCGATGACTTCCTCCAGCGTCCCGACCCCGCCGGGCAGGACGACAAAGGCATCGGCCTCTTCGAACATCATCATCTTGCGCTCGTGCATCGACTGCACGACGATGGTTTCGACCTCATCGAGCAGGCGTTCCTTTGTGCGCAGGAATTGCGGCATAATACCCAGCACCTTGCCGCCGGCCGCAGACGCACCGCGCGCCGCCTCGCCCATCAGGCCGACACCGCCGCCGCCATAGACAAGGCGCAACTGATGTTGAGCCAGAATCTGCCCCAGTGCCCGTGCCTCGTCCTTATAGCGCTGATCGACGGCGTCTGACGAACCGCAATAGATGCACACCGACAGGATAGGGCGCGGCGAGGCAGGGGAGACGGAGTCGGGCATCGCTAATCCTTGGAACTATGGTCGCAGGCGGGCTTGATTGCCGCCGGTGACAAACGATATGGTCAATCGCGTAAACAAATGAATGTCGTCGTAAATTAGAGGGCTTTGCCTTGCGTGCGCAACGCTTTTCAACGAGGACAGACGTGTTCTCTGCGTGAGATTTGCAGGCTGTGATAGGCCTGCTGAAAGGTATCGGCGTTCCGATGGGTTTAAAGCTGAGCAATATGGCGCTGTGCGTCGCTTCGGTCGTGCTGTTGTCCGGTTGCGGCGACAAGGCCCCGGAAAAGGTCGAGGTCGCCGACTATGTGGCGACCAATCGCGGCTATGTGAAATCGCCCGAAGTGACCTCAGTGGCGGTGACCGCCGCCGGTGAATTGCTGGTCACGGGCGCGGCTCTGCCCGAAGCGCGCGTGCGTTTGACCAGCCCTTCCGGACAGGCCTATGGAGTCACGGCGGGTAGTGACGGACGCTTTCAGGCCAGCCTGCCGCAGATGTCGGGGGGGAGCTTTTACGATCTGGCCATGGAGACCGAAGGGCGTTTGATGCGCGCCGAGGGGCGTCTGTTTGTACCGCCCGCCTCGGATATCGGTGCCCCACCGCGCTCGGTGCTGTTGCGGCCCGGCGCGTCGGCCCTGCCTTTGTGGCCGCAGGCGGGTCTTGTTGCCGTCGTCGATTACGATGCGGGCGGGGCTATGGCGGTGTCTGGTCGCACCGATCCCGGTGTGATGGTCGATGTGGAAATCGACGGCCAGCCCGCGCTTGAGGTGCGCTCAGGCGAAAACGGGGTCTACACGGCGGCCTTACCGGTCAGGGGTGGCTTGCGCAATGGCACGGTCACCATCGGCATACGCGCCCGCGACCGTTTCGAAACGCGGCAGGTCAGCCTGCGGCAACCTTCGACAGAAGGGGCCTCCCTGACGGGGGCGGCGTGGTATGTAGACTGGGCCATCAGCGGCGGCGGCCTTCAGACGACGGTCGTGTTCTGAACCGCCTGACTGTTTTGCTATGCGTCATTGACGACATATTTGTAACGCAGTTGCGCAAACTGTGATGCGAATAACGCAAATATGTGCGTAGCGGCCTCTTAACAGGATTAAAGTTTGCACTATCTTGAAGTCAGGCGAAAACTGTCGGAGCATTCTCTCCGTAAGGTTTTCAGCTTCGTGTGAGTCTCAAAAGACGAAGGGTGGTTCGCCTGCCCGTCGCCCAGTTAAGAGGACAGGTTTGACGTTTGGTCCCTCCCTGCTGCGCCATCCGACATCGGCAAATTCGCCGGTTGAGGCGGCGCGCGCCCCGAAGGCCCCGGTGACCGATGTGGACAAACCGGCCAATGCGCCGTTTGCCGTCATCGACGCCAAGCCCAAGGCGGCGAAACCCTCTCTTTATCGCGTGTTAATTCTCAACGACGACTATACCCCTATGGAGTTCGTCGTGTACGTGCTGGAGCGATTCTTCAACAAGTCGCGCGAGGACGCCACCCGTATCATGCTGCACGTCCATCAGACGGGCGTCGGCGTTTGCGGGGTCTATACCTATGAGGTCGCGGAAACCAAGGTCGCCCAGGTGGTGGACATGGCCCGAAGACACCAACACCCTCTCCAGTGTACGATGGAGAAGGACTGAGGATCGCTTGAACCCGACTTTCAGCCCCCGTTCATCGAGGAGACATAAGACTACCCTGTACCCGCTTTTTTGCTCCAAGGAGAGGCCGACATGCCATCGTTTTCAAGCGCTCTCGAAGAAACCCTGCATCGCGCGGTGGGTCATGCGAACACCCATCACCATGAGTACGCGACCCTGGAGCACCTTCTGCTGGCCCTCGTCGATGACGTCGATGCCGCAGGCGTCATGACGGCGTGTAATGTCGATCTGACCAAGCTCAGGACCGCATTGACGGCCTATATCGAAACCGACCTCAAATCCCTGGTCGTTCCCCATTCCGAAGAAGCCAAGCCCACCGCCGGGTTCCAGCGCGTCATTCAGCGCGCGGTGATCCATGTGCAGTCGTCGGGCCGTGACGAAGTGACCGGTGCCAATGTGCTGGTGGCCATCTTCTCCGAACGTGAATCCCACGCAGCCTTCTTCCTGCAGGAGCAGGAGATGACGCGCTACGATGCGGTCAACTATATCGCCCACGGCATCGCCAAAAAGCCCGGTGCGTCCGAGCCGCGCACGGTGCGCGGATCGTCCGAAGATGGCGCGCCCTCTTCGGAGGAAAAGTCGGGCAAGGCGGCTTCGACCGATGCCTTGGCGGCCTATTGCGTTGATCTGAATGAGAAATCGCGTCACGGAAAGGTCGATCCGCTGATCGGGCGTTCGGCCGAGGTCGAGCGCGCCATTCAGATCCTGTGCCGCCGCACCAAGAATAACCCGCTGCTGGTCGGTGATCCGGGCGTCGGCAAAACGGCCATCGCCGAGGGCCTGGCCAAGAAGATCGTCGAAGGCGAGGTGCCTGAGGTGCTGGCCGGGGCGACCATCTATTCGCTCGACATGGGCACGCTGCTGGCCGGGACCCGCTACCGCGGGGACTTCGAAGAGCGCGTCAAGCAGGTGGTCAAGGAGCTTGAGGCGCACCCCAATGCCATCCTGTTTATCGACGAAATCCACACCGTTATCGGTGCCGGGGCGACGTCGGGCGGGGCCATGGATGCCTCCAACCTGCTGAAGCCGGCGCTGGCGTCTGGGGCCCTGCGTTGCATGGGTTCGACCACCTATAAGGAATATCGGCAGCACTTCGAGAAGGATCGGGCGCTGGTCCGTCGCTTCCAGAAGATCGACGTGACCGAGCCGACGCTGGACGACACGGTGAAGATTCTGAAGGGCCTCAAGCCTTACTATGAGACCTTCCACAATCTGAAATACACCGATGCCGCCATCAAGACCGCGGTCGAGCTGTCGGCGCGCTACATCACCGACCGCAAGCTGCCGGACAAGGCGATCGACGTCATCGACGAAGCCGGGGCCTTGCAGGTGATCCTGCCGGAAGGCAAGCGCAAGAAAGTCATCGGGCCGAAAGAGATCGAAACCGTGATCGCCAAGATCGCCCGCATCCCGTCCAAGTCGGTGTCCAAGACCGATACGGAGGCGCTGCGCGACCTGACCAACGACCTGCAACGGGTCGTCTTCGGTCAGGATGAGGCCATCGAGCAGCTTTCGGCCGCGATGAAGCTGGCCCGCGCGGGTCTGCGCGACGCCAACAAGCCCATCGGTTCCTACCTCTTCTCCGGTCCGACCGGCGTCGGCAAGACCGAGGTGGCCAAGCAGTTGTCGCAAACGCTGGGCATCGAACTGCTGCGCTTCGACATGTCGGAATATATGGAGCGTCACACCGTGTCGCGGCTGATCGGGGCCCCTCCGGGCTATGTCGGCCACGATCAGGGCGGCCTTCTGACCGACGCGGTGGATCAGACGCCGCACGCCATCGTCCTGCTCGACGAAATTGAGAAGGCGCACCCTGATATCTATAACATCCTGCTTCAGGTGATGGATAACGGTACGCTTACCGATGCCGTGGGCAAGAAGGTCGATTTCCGCAATGTGGTGCTGATCATGACCACCAATGCGGGGGCTTCGGACAATCAGAAGAACTCGATTGGCTTTGGACGCGAAAAGGTGTCGGGTGAGGACGAGGTGGCCATCAAGCGCCTGTTCACGCCGGAATTCCGTAACCGCCTCGATGCCATCGTCACCTTCCGTCAACTCAAGCCGGAGGTCATCGGGCAGGTCGTGCAGAAGTTCATCCTTCAGCTCGAAATGCAACTGGCCGACCGCAACATCACGATCGAGCTGTCGCCGGATGCCGAAAAGTGGCTGGCTGAGAACGGCTATGACGAACTCTATGGCGCGCGTCCGCTGGCGCGGGTTATTCAGGAGAACATCAAGAAGCCGCTGGCGGACGAGATCCTGTTCGGCAAGCTGGTGCGTGGTGGGCATATTCTGGTCAAGCTGGCCGAGGGCAAGATCGCCTTCGATATCACGCCGGCGAAGGACAAGAATGCCTCGCGCGCCGAGGCGGTGGACTAAGCCTGTAACTTATGGGGTGTGGGGTCCGTGACCCCACATCACTTAACCCTAAAGAAAACCCTCCGGATCGCTCCGGAGGGTTTCTTGTTTCAGTGCTGACGCCCAGCTCTACGGCGCATAGGGTTCCGGAGCCAGGACGCTGGCACCTTGCTCGCGCAGGCGTGCGTCGCGGGCTTCCTTCATGATCATCTGGGCGCGCGGATCGCTGGCGGCCCAGCCGAGGAAGGACAGGGCTTCGAAGCCCTTGGCGCTGGCCTCGACGCCCTTGCCGAACATGGCGAAGGGTGACTTGTTGTTGGGGTAGTTGACCAGCTTCACCTTCACGTCGTCACCGATCTTGGCCAATTTCTTGGCCTTGGCCACCGCCGCGTAGAAGCCGCCGGTCTCATCGACCAGTCCCAGTTGCTTGGCCTGAGCGCCGGTCCAGACGCGGCCCTTGGCGATTTCACGCACGCGTTCGGGGGCCAGCTTGCGGCCTTCGGCGACGTGGCCGATGAAAGCGTTATAGATGGTGTCCATCCAGTTAGAGATGGCCTGCGTTTGCTTTTCGGTGAAGGGTTTGCCAGCGGAATAGGCGCCAGCATATTCCGAGCCGACACCGATCTGACGGAAATCGACGCCAAAGCGGGAAGCCGCTTCGCCAATGGCCATCTTGCCGCCATAGACACCAATCGAGCCGGTAAGGGTGGTCGGGTTGGCAACAATGGCGCTGGCCCCTGCCGAAACCCAGTAACCGCCCGATGCCGCGTAATCACCCATAGACACCACGACCGGCTTACCGGACTTTTTGGCATAGGCGAGGGCGCGCGAAATCTGCTCGGAGGCGGTATCTGACCCGCCTGGCGAAGAGACGCGGAACACGATGGCCTTGACCTTGTCATTTTCGACGGCGTCGTAGAAGGCCTGAGCCACATCGTCGGAGAGCATCTGGGCTTCGCTGCCGAAGCCGCCGCCAGACCCTTTACCGGTCATGATCGGGCCTTCGCCATTGATAACGGCGATGGTCTGGCTGCCGGTCGATACGGTGGTCGCCGCATAGGACTGAATGTCCATCAGTTGTGTGTCCGCGCCGCCCTTGGCCTTGGCGGCCTCTTCGATTTCCTGCACTTGGCCGAGGTTGGTGATCAGGCCCATTTCCTTGGCCTGCTCGGCGCTGTAGGGACCGGCTTCGAGGATGGTTTTCAGCTTAGCGGCATCCAGCTTGGCGTCCTTGCGGTCGGTGGCGGCGTCGCTGATCAGCGAGTCATAGACCGAGCCCATCCACGACAGGGTGGCTTCGCGGTGCGCCGGGGTGAAGTCGCTTTGCAGGTAGGGGTTGACGGCGTTCTTGTACTCATAGCGCTGCTGGAATTGCGGCGTGATGCCGTACTTGTCAAAGGCGCGCTTGAGGAACATTTCCTCAGTGGCAATGCCGGTCACCTGAAACGATGACCGCGGCTGCATCCAGAATTCGGTCGCCGCCGTGCCCACCGTGTAGGAAGCCAGCACCATAGTCGAGGGATACAGGCCCTGCGAATGGGCATAGACCGGCTTATTCTTGCTGCGGACGTAGCGGACGGCCGTGCGGATTTCCTGAGCGGCGGCGGGCATCAGTCCGCCTTCGGGCAGACGGATCAACACGGACTTGACCTTGCTGTCGTCGGCCGCGTGATAAAGCGAAGTGACGATGTCCATGGTGGACAGCGGTCGGCCTGTGATGAAGGCGAACGGATCGGACCTCGTCTGATCCGTCAGGCCTTCGCGCAGATCAACCACCAGCGTGATGGCCGATGGCGTGGTCGGCTTGGATGCCGCAGCGATCATGGTGATGAGCAGGAAGGGCACACCGACGAAGAACAGCACAAAGGCGGCGAATACGGCGGCTACCGTAATGAAAAACTGTTTCATGTGACGAACGTCATCCCCGAATTGGGTGCAGCTATATCAAAATGCGCCGGAACCACGATGGGCGACGCACGCGCACTCAAGCGCGCACCATAGCGTGCCTTACGATAAGGTCAAATGAAGACCGTGTAATAAGACGGACAGGCAATCGTCAGAATTTGGTGCGGCCCGCTGCGGGCTCACGGTCATGCTGATATTTCGGGTCGCCGTGGCAATGCGGGCAGGAGACGCCCTTTTGGTACAGCGGGCTTTGCTGATCCTCGGCCGTCAGGGCGTGGTCGCAATAGAGGCAGAGGACGGCGGTTTGCGACGGATTGAGGTGATGATCGACGGCGATGCGCTCATCGAAGACGAAGCATTCGCCATCCCATAAGGACTCTTCGGCGGGAACGTCCTCGAAATACTGCAAGATGCCGCCCTTGAGGTGATAGACCTCGTCAAAGCCGTTTTCCATCATCCAGGCGGTGTATTTCTCGCAACGTATGCCACCGGTGCAGAAGGTGGCGATCTTCTTACCTTTAAGCTGATCGGCGTGCTGGCGCGTCCATTCAGGCAGGAATTTGAAGGTCGGGATTTTCGGGTCAATGGCCCCCTTGAAGGTGCCCAGATTGACCTCGTAATCATTCCGCGTATCGAGGATCACCACGTCGTTGCGGCGGATCAGATCGTTCCAGTCCTTCGGCTCGACATAGTGCCCGCGGCGGGTCAGATTGACCGGCTCCCCCAGCGAAATCGTCTCTTTCTTCAGGCGCACGCGCACCTTGCCGAAGGGTTGGGTGTCCGCATAGGACTCTTTCCGTACGATCGGTTCGCCGATCAGTTCGCTCTGAAGATGGGTCAGGAAACTGTCTATGGCCTCGCGCGTGCCGGCCATGGTCGAGTTGACGCCTTCGGAGGTGATCAGCAGCGATCCCTTGATGCCCAGCCCTTTCAGCCGTTCGAGAAGCGGGGCCTGATGCGCTTCGAAATCGGGAAAGTCGAAGAAGTGATAGAAGGCGGCAATGACGTAGGGCGGCTGTGACATGCGGCGGGAGCTATCACAAAGCCCGCCTTCACGAAAGGGGGCGGGATGTCGCGATGCTTACAGGAAACGCCAGCGCCGGATAAACGCGGCTTGCCCGTGACGGGTGCCGGCCTCATCGACGACATTCCACAGGACGGTGTCTTCTATATAGAAGCGCCGACCGCTGGCGGACACGCGGATGCCGGCGTAATGATCGACATATCCCTGCGCCAGCGCGGCTTTGAGTAGGGCATTACGGTCGGACTGTATGCCGTTGTCGGGTTCTGCGGATTGGCGCGAGGGCAGACGGGTAAAGGCGTCCCAGTCCATTTCCCATAGGTCCAGCGCCTGTGCATTGGCATAACGAAAGATGGGGTCGGCTTCGATGCCGTGAGACACAATTGCCTGCGGAGCTGCAAGCAGGGCCTCGGCCAACTCGGCATCGCTCAGCGTCGCGGCATGAGTGACAATTTCCTGTCCGGTAAAATGGTGGAAGCTGTGGGCCATCAGCCGGTTATAAGCCTGAACATCAGGGTCGAGAGCAGGTGACATCATGTACTCATAAGAAACGGAAGGATTTGATTTTTAGCGATTGTGTCCGGTGCGCATTGAAAAATCATATGGGGTAAAGGGAGATCGACGATGCGAATATTGCTCTGCTGTGGATAATGACGTGGCAACCACGGCGGTAAAAGCCGATCCTTTGTCGCATTCAGGCAAAGAACAGGGATTGAGAGTGCTGAAAGCGCCGCTCTCATGTCACATCGCAGCACACTTTGTACGCGCGACAGGAGAGTCCGGCGATCTATGAAACGGGTCTGTTCAAAAATTTGGACGGCCCATTGCCCGTGCCTACCGTTGAAAAGCATAAACCTTATTTGCCATTTTTGTAGTGGGATAAAACGCGTCAATGGCACAAGAGGCGCTATCCATTGTCCTGGTCTCGAAAAAGGCGACGCGGCGAAAGTCGCGCCTAAAATTAACTTCATGGGTTTGACGGTCGCATGTGTCGCCAACCAGATTGCCAAAGGGCCGCCAAACGACTCACCCACCAAAATGTAATCACGGTCTGTAGGTAACTCTGACAAAAGGTGGCGGCCAAGGTGTTCGTAGGATTGATCGCCGTTCTGCGGATAGAGTAGCACCTTTATCTCGCAAAAGGCTTTAAGTGCTTCAATGAGGCCCTCAAAAAACACCCCTGTACCATCGGTTCCGGGCAGCAGGATCAGCAGAGGAGCAGTCATTAGCTAAATCCAGAGAAGTTGGGGAAAATTTCAAGGAGGGGATTGCATGTCATAAAAGCTTGGGTTAGTGAAGCGCCCTCTCGCTGAGAAAAACGAGGACAGCAAGTCTTTCAAAGACTCTCTAAAGACCTGCTGGGGAATGGTGTAATGGTAACACTCCGGTTTTTGGTACCGTCATTCTAGGTTCGAGTCCTAGTTCCCCAGCCAATTTTCTTTTCCTGCATCATCATACCCTTTTGGGTGTTCGCTGTTCAGCGATTTTAATGCTGTTTCCTGCAGCATATCAAATGGTTGGCGATAATCTGCGATCAATTCCCCGTTCTTCCAAATGCAGTTCTGGAAGACGAAATTTAATAGCTTTCTTTGGGCCATTCCTTCCTGTTTTTCGAAGATTGAATGAGCGTCTTGGGCCAGCGTCAGAAGGCTGACCCCTTCGTCCATGTACGATTCCCCAGCACCATTAAGCCTTAGAAGCTCATCTTCGCATCGCCTGGCCTCTTCTTTCCACTGACTTGAAGTTCTAAAATAGAACGCATCACTAATTCGGCGGTCGAGCTTGTCGATATAGAGGGCTTCCAGGCGCTGGTTCAACCGATCCAACTCACCCTTCACGCGGTTGAGGGCTTGGGCATGTTCCTGACGCTCGACGGCAAGGCTGCTCTTCAGTGCCCTGACGACAAGATCGTACACTTTCCAATTAAACCGCAGCTTCAACAGCAATGCAGAAAACTGCTGTATGAGCGTCTCTTCACGCACCCACTTTCGCTCAGGGCATCGGCCCTTATTTTGCGTGCAGTGATAGTAGATGTATTTGTTTTTCTTGATTTCGGCGACCATGGCGCAGCCACAATGCCCGCAGGCAATCATTCCGGTGAAGGCAAAGTCGCGAACCGTGCCGCCCGTATGGGGGAGCTTGCTGATGTAGCGTCCATCCATCAAATCCTGAGCGATCTGCCATAGATCCTTGGATATCAAGGGTTGATGGCTGCCCCGGTAAACCGTGCCAAGCCACTCGAATTCGCCCGTGTAGATGCGATTGCGAAGGATTCGGCTGATGGAACTTAACGGGACCATTTGTCGGCTTCGGCGGAATATCAGGCCGGCAGCTCGCGCCTTCTCGCCAATTTCGCGGAGGTTATGCGGGACAGCATTTGGGCACCAATCCTCTATCGGTCTGGCTATGGGGAAAACGTGGTCGAGACTTTGGTCGACTGGGCTTTATCGGCTCATGTGGAAAAAGCGGATAACTCCCCGCAGCGCTTTCCTTTTTCCAGACCGTAGAAACTTCAATGAGACGAATTTCAACACTCTCGCCCCGCATATAGCTGGTTTAACGAATCATGACCTGAAGAGCTGCTGTCTTGCAACCATTGACACCAGAAAATCAAGAAAGTGCCTGACCTTTGCGGGCAGGTAACTACGGTCGGGGTAAACCGCATAAAGCGGAGCGACTGGTTTCGCTAGATCGGGTAGCACGTGCTCCAGATTGCCTGATTGCACTTGCTCATCTACGAGCCAGGCAGGCATCAGGCTGAAACCCATGCCTTGGCAGGCGGCGAACATCAGCAGGTTTTCATTCCCGCTAAGCAGGACTGGCTTGAAGCCAATATCAATTGATCCAGTGGGGGTGGGGAGCCTCACATTGCCGTCCCTCGCCACCTGGGTATAGGCGAGATAGGGTGCCCCTTTTAGGTCCGCCAAGGTCTGCGGCCGGCCGTGTTTTTCCAAAAACGCGGGCGCCGCGACGAGTCTAAAAGAAACATCACCCAGCTTGCGGCCGATGAGTCCAGGTTCAAGAGAATTTGCCGCGCGTATTGCAAGATCAAAGCCTTCTTCTACCAGATTCACCATGCGGGCGCTCAGATCCAGCTCAAGTACAACATCTGGACACTGGTCGTGAAAGGATCTGATGATATGAGCGAACTGCGGCGTTGCCATCCAGACGGGGGCGCTGAGTTTTAATCGGCCAGATGGCTTGATCGAAGTCTGTGAAATCCGGGCTTCAGCCTCTTCAAGTCCTTCAACCAAGATGCGAATGCTTTCAAGATAGATGGTGCCCGCTTCTGTGAGGCTGACATTGCGGCTGGTCCGGTTGAGCAGGCGGGCCCCAACCTTAACTTCAAGATGCTTGATATGCTTGCTGGTCATCGCTGTCGAAAGCCCTAAACGGTTGGCCGCCGCCGTAAAACTCCGGGTTTCCGCCACTGCCGCGAACACCTGAACGCTGACGAGCGTATCCATGATTATTTCACCTTAAGAAACCAAGCATCAACAAAAGCTGTAATGATCAACTGTGAAGAAGCGGTTACATCGGTATCAAGGTTTTTTACAGGAAGCTGACTTGACCATGACACGCCAAACTTCACCGGCCGGGAAAGGCTGGAACATAGCGATCTGGGGCGCTCAGATTGCCCTTGCCGCCCTTTATCTGATGGCGGCCTACATGAAAGGGCTGATGCCCATTTCTGATCTCGCCGCAATGGGTTTGCTCTGGACCTCCACAGCCCCGGTCGCTCTGGTAAGGGGCATTGCCCTTGTAGAGTTTCTGGGCGCCTTAGGGGTTATCCTGCCGGCGGCTACCCGTATCATGCCAAAGCTGACGGTTTGGGCCGCTGCGGGACTTTTGGCCATACAGGTTCTCGCCATTCCCTTCCATCTTATCCGTGGTGAAGTCGGCGTTCTGGGTTTTAACTTGATCTACGTCGCGCTAGCTGTTTTTGTTTTGTGGGGCCGTAGCCGCAAGGCACCCATCTCGCCGCGCGCCTGATCTCGCTGACGTCTGTACAACCCCAGTGCCGCGGGTGGCCAAGACCGCCCGCGGCACTTGTCGCTGCCCGCGCACTTTCTCAGGCATAATCTCTGGAGAATGCCCCCGAACTACTCGATGATGAAGCTGTAGCTTACTTTACCCGATGGTACGAGATACTTGACGTGTGATCTCGCATCAAGGTTCCAACCAGTGTCTCCGCCTACGCCTGCCTGTGCCAGATCTATCAGCAGGCTTCCATTTTCGCGCGGGTGGATCTCAGATGATTTCCATTGACCTTTTGGGCGTTCGTAAAGATCTTCATAGGGGAAGGCGAGGGCATTAACGGATAGGGGGGCCGCCCCGGTCACTTTAAAACCCATACCCTTGACATCACTGAGCCTGAACCAGCGGACATCGACCTTGTTACCGGTCTCCTGGGGACGACCGTAGTCATGATACTGAGAAACGAGGCTCCCACTATAAACGCCAATTGCGGCGCCCGTTTTGCGGTCAGAATAACTCTCATGAGGACCGCGCCCATACCACTGAATGTTTGCCAGGCTAGGGGGGGTATCAAACCGCAAGCCGACGCGCAGAGGGTCGGGCAGTACGTCTTTCACGGCCTCGAATTCCGCGGTCACTTCAACAGAGCCGTTATTGCGCATTCGATAGGTGTTTGTAAACTTGACCGATCCCTGTCCAATTGCGAAATGAACCTTTACTGAATCAGGTCCCGTTTCTATCGAGCGAACCTCTCGCTTCTCAGTGAAGGTCTTCCAGAGCGCATGCGTTTTATTTACTCCGGCACCGATGTCATTATCGTTCAGACCGCGCCAGAAATTTGGTGAGCCGCCGTTCAGTAGCGTTTGACCGTCTTTGACCAGAGTGATCAGCCCGGTTTTGGTACTGACCGTTAGGGCGGTACCGTCTGCGGTCAAATTGACTGCATCAACCGTTTTGGTAGTCTTAACTTCATTGCTGGCCAACATAGGGGAAGTGGGGCGCTCGCTCAGTATAAACTGCGAAAATCCTAAAACGGTTCCTTCTGGAACGCCTTTGATAGCGTTCGCCCTAGCCTTTGCGCGTAAGGTTAAGATGCGCTCACCAGACGCCTTTTGTTGTAGGGCGGGGGAAGTGAAGCCGAAGTCATTTTTACTAGCAGCTTGAGCGTTGACACCACTTAAGCGACCCGTTGCGACCTCAAGGCCGTCATCGGTGACTACCCAATCAAAATCAAAACCTGACAGGTCTGTAAAATCGTAGCGATTGACGACCGTGACTTTCCCTGAACTTGGGTCTCCTTCGAACCCGACCGGGGAGTAGACTTTCTGCAGTTCCCAATATTCCGGGTCTGGCGTGCGATCCGCTTGTAATACGCCGTCGCCAACAACAGAGTTATCCCCACGTGCCGGATTGAGGTCAAAGCCGGACGCCCAGTAATGGCGACCCTTTTCGTCTAAAGCGTCAACAAACTGGTCGACCCAATCCCAGATGAAGCCGCCCTGAAGTTTTTTATGGGCTCGAATGCTGACCCAGTAGTCTTCAAGATTGCCAAGACTGTTGCCCATGGCGTGGGCATATTCGCACTGAATGAGGGGTTGGGTAAATTTCGGGTTCTCGGCATAGTCTTCCGCGCGCTCAATGTCATCATACATGGGGGCGTAGATGTCCACGTAGTCATTCGGCAGATGCTCATCTGCCAGTGTCCCGTGTCCCAGAAAAGAAATCAGACGTGTAGAGTCTTTCTTACGTACCCATTGGGCAGCCTTCTCAAAGCCTGGGCCGATGCCGCTTTCGTTGCCGAGTGACCAGAAGATAATTGACGGGTGGTTCTTGTCACGTTCAACCATGCGGACCACACGGTCAAGGTGGGCCGCATCCCAATGCGGACGCCCGCCGAGATAAGTCTTTATGCGATCTTCGGGTTTCGCCCGATTGCCCGCGCTGAGGTAGGCATGGCTCTCGATATTGGCCTCATCCATGATGTAGAGGCCATATTCGTCGGCGAGATCGTAGAGATACGGGTCGTTCGGATAGTGCGAGGTGCGCAGCGCATTGACGTTCGCCTGCTTCATCAGCTCGACATCCTTACGCATCAGCTCCGGCGTCATGACACGGTAGGTCTTGGGATCATGCTCGTGGCGGTTGACGCCTTTGATCATGATGCGCTTGCCATTGACCTGCACCTCGCCATTGCGGATTTCCACCGTGCGGAAGCCGATCTTCTTCGAGGACGCTGAGATCAGATTACCCTTGGCGTCCGTGACCTCGATCACCAGCCGGTAAAGGTTGGGCGTCTCCGCCGTCCACGCCTTGACGCCCTTGAGCGTGCCGCTCAGTTGCGCGGGCTTGCCCACACTGGCCTTGCCCGTGGTTTTCAGCACCTGCGTCTCGCCGTCATAGACGGTGGCGGTCACCGTGGCCGCACCTTTCTGTCCGGCCAGTTCGGCCTCCAGCGCAAACACGCCGTCCGTATAGGTCTTGTCCAGCGTGGCGCGCACGGTGAAATCACGCAGGCGCGTCTTCGGTTCCGCATAAAGATAGACCGAACGCTCAATGCCAGACAGCCGCCAGAAGTCCTGATCCTCAAGGTAGGAACCATCGGCATAGCGGTAGATTTCCAGCGCGATGTCGTTCTGACCGGGCTTGAGGAACTTCGTCACATTGAATTCGGACGGCAGCTTGGAATCTTCCGAATAGCCGACCTTCTCACCATTGACCCAGATGTAATAGGCCGCGCCCGCCGCCCCGATATGCAGAAACACGTCCTGACCAGTCCAGTCGGCGCTGACGTCAAACGTGCGCTTATAGGAGCCCACTTCGATCAGGTCGTGTGGGATGAAGGGTTCGTTCATGGGAAACGGGTACTTGGCATTATAGAATTCCGGCAATCCGAACTTGCCGTCGCCCTGCGCCTGAATCATGCCGGGGACCTGAATCTTGTCCCAGCCGCTCAGGTTCGCGCCGGTCTTAAAGAAGTCCTTGGGGCGATTATCGACGCCTTTGGAGAATTTGAAATCCCAAGTTCCGTCCAGCGACAGGTAGCGCTTTGAGGCCGCCTTGTCGCCCTTGAGCGCCAGATCACGGCTTTCGAAGTTGAAGAAGGTCGCCTTCATCGGTTCACGGTTAACCGCCACCACCTCCGGCTGTTCCCATTCAGTGGCCCCCTTAACAAGCGAGGTTTGCGACGAATTGGCGGGGACGATAGGCTGGGCTGCGGCAGCGGTGGATAACAGTATTGTCGCCAATGCTGTTGCAGCGGCGTACGGCACACGTTTTTTAGCGGGCATGATTTTCCTCTCTCGGGCAGCACGCGACATAAAAACCTGTTCGGTTTATGTCGACGTCTCGTTTACCCCTGTGTGAAATAGCAACCTTGGTAGATTTTTTTTTGAATCCCTGCCATCAAAAGGTATCGATATCAAGAAAATTCAGACGAAAAGTCGAGCTGGCGGCGCAATGCCACAATGAAATCGATGCCACCGTCGCGCTCAGTATGAGGCCAAGTCAGAGATCGCCCATGGCCTATCATTGCTGTACAGATCGGATGCGTTTTATACCAAGGGCCATTTCCAATGACTGAGGTGGTCCCGGAAAATCGGACAAGGTGCTAAGCTTGTGTCGTTCTCTGAGAAGGACGAGACAAATGACAGGCAAACGCACGAAGTATTCGGGTGATTTTAAAGCGAAGGTGGCGCT
>NZ_JAIXSV010000150.1 GCF_027484505.1 Asticcacaulis sp. | reverse complement strand
GGCGGAAGGCCAGCCGGGCCAACGGCGTGCGCAGGTCATGCGCAATGGCGGCCACCATCAATGTGCGGTCTTCCACGTAACGGCGCAGCCTTTCCTGCATCTGGTTGAAGGCGGTGGCAGCCGCGCGGACCTCGGGCGGGCCGCTGCTGGTTGAGAGCGCCGGCGCGCCGGGGTCGCGGCCCAACTGTTCGGCGGCGCGTGCGAACATGGCGATGGGACCCGCCAGCCATCGCGCCAGCCACCAGGCCAGCGGCACCACCACACCCAGGCCGGCGATCAGCCAGTAGAGCATGCGCAGATACCAGCCGCGCAAGCCCCCGCCCGCGGGTTGCACAATCCTCCACTCCCCGCTGGGCAGTTTCAGCGCGGCGGCGAAATCGCCGATGATCGCGTCGTCACGGTCCATGGGGCCACCGGGCCTTGATCCCCGCCCCTGTCCGGGGGCCGGGCCGTCAAACCGTCCGTCGGGCGGTGGGGGCCGGTCACCCTGGGGGGGCGGGGGACGGCTGCCATCGAAACCGCCTGGAATATCCCGGGATTCCGACCACCGTCGGTCCGAGCGTCCCGGCCCGCGCAGTTCCAGCCGGATGAAGCTTTCATCCTCCCCCAGGGCGTCGGCCAGCCATTGCCGGTTGGCGCGCAGCCGGGTGGGCGGACCGGCATTGGGGGGTGGATGCGGCGACACTGTGACGTCGAACCCCGGTGCTGGACGTCCAGAACGCAGGCTCTCCGCCACGCCCGCCAGAAGATGCTGACTGGGCGGCGGCATGGGGGCGGCCAGCAGCAGCAGAAAATTCAACGCCTGGGCCAGCAGCACACCCGCCAGCATCAGGACAAAGATGCGGATGAACAGGGGCCGCCCGGCCAGGGGATTGGTTATCTTGAACAGTGCCGCCACCCTTTGCCAGGAAATCAGCGACAGGATAGGCTGAGGGCACGCCCCTGCGAAAGGGAAACGCCACCAGCCCCCGCCGTCAAACGCCGACCGTCACGGTGCCTGCGTAACCGGCACTGACACTGCCGGTCATGGCGATGGTCTGCGCCGCGATCTGGGCGGCGGTATTGTCGCCGAAGACATTGTCGCTGGCGAGCGTGATGGCGTTCAGTGCTGCGGTGCTGGTGCCATAACCGCCAGCGGCATAGACAGTGGCGCAGACGCTGCCCGGCACTGCAAATTGCGAGATCAGGGCGGCGGTGCGGCCCGTGCCGCTGGTTGCGGCGGCCTGGCTGGTGAACACTTCGAAATGGATATGCGGGTAGCGGCCCATGTAGCAGCCGGGCACAATGGTGGTGAAGGTCACCTGGCCATTGCTGTCGGAAATCTGCACCCCGCGCAGATAGCTTTCGGTCGGCAGGTCGTACAGCGAATATCTGCCGTTCGCATCGCAGTGCCAGATATAGATCGCATAGCCCGAGAGCGGTGTGCAGCCCGTGGAATTCTGCAAGGTGATGGTCAGCGTCATCGGCACACCCGTCGCCTGGGTCGTCGAACTGATGAAGCTGGACCGGATGTCGGACCGGATGACCCCGGAAGAGGTCAGCACATTGGACGTGGCGCCACTGGAAGTATTGGTGCCGTCGGCGGGGTAGGGGCCGTTGGTTTCGGTGGCGTAATCAACACAAGCGCCGCCGGTGGTGGTGCCCGTGCTGCCGGTGCTGCCCGTTGTGGTCGTGGTGGTTGTGGCGGTGCTGCTGGTGCTGTCCGACCCGCCACCGCCGCAGCCGCTCAGCAAAGCCGCCAGACCGGCACCACCCAGCAGCGACAGGGCGCGGCGGCGTTCCAGGATACGGCTGTTCAGGGTTTCCAGGTCGAAGAGCAGACCACGGTCATGATCTTCGATGTGATGTTCGCTCATCTCTTGTCTCCGTTTCGGGGGTGGCCGACGGGGGCACCGCCGTTCGCGGCCCAAGGAATGGCGGGGCGATGTTGCCCGGGGATGTCAGGCGTGTGTCAGCGGCCCGTTTGGCATCGTTATATTATGTCGCCTGAAAAATTATGACGAAGCGGATGCATCATGGTACCGGCGGGGTGTGGCGGCAATGCCGCAATCCCTATCGCGTGACGGCCGGGACAAACATGTAGCCTTCGTTGCGAACGGTGCGGATCAGTTCGGCACTGTCATCGGCGGCGGCCAGTTTGCGGCGCAGGCGGCTGATCTGAACATCAATGGCGCGGTCAAAATGGTCAGCACTTTCGCCATGGGCAAAATCCAGAAGCTGATCACGGGTCAGCACCCGCCGCGGATGGTCGACAAGCGCGCGCAGCAGGCGGAACTCCGCATCCGACAGGGTGACATCCTGGCCTGATGGAGCAGAGATCATGCGGCTGTCGGGCTGCATGCGCCAGCCGGCAAACCCGATCCAGCTTTCCACCGCCACCGGGGCAGGGGAGGTCGGCACGGGCTCCACCGGGGCGGCAGCCCCCCGGCTGCGGCGCAGGACGGTGCGGATGCGGGCCAGCAACTCGCGCGGATTGCATGGTTTTTCCATGTAATCCTCCGCCCCCATTTCCAGGCCGACGATCCGGTCCACATCGCCGCCCACGGCCGACAGCATGATGACAGGTGGGCCCCCGCCGGCCACCAGCCCTTTCAGCGCCGTCAGGCCATCCTCCTGCGGCATCATCACGTCGAGTACGATCAGGTCGTAGGTCCCGGCAGCCAGCTTGGCCCGCATTTCAGGCGGATTGCCGGCCGTGTCGGTCCGGTAACCGTGCCGGTCCAGGAAGGTGGAGATCAGGCCGCGCAGGCCCGGATCATCATCCACGATCAATATGCGGGTCATCAGATCCATATCCCGATTATGGCGTCGTGACCTTCTCTG
>NZ_JAIXSV010000226.1 GCF_027484505.1 Asticcacaulis sp. | reverse complement strand
GGCAGGATTTCGCGCACATCGCAGGCATGGTCCAGCAGGGCGGGACGTGGGGCGCCAATGCGCCCGTGATCGTTGTCGGAATCGAAAGCAAGGACCGCAAGGCCGAACTCACCCCGCCCACGACCGATCCAGAAGAAATAAAGAAGCTGCCTACCAGCGGAAAGGCCGCCCTCTTTCGCCGGTTTATGGTCGAAGAGTTAAGGCCTCTGGTCGATGCAGCCTATCGTACAGACGGGGTTAATGCGATCATGGGCGAGTCGCTGGCGGGCCTGTTTGTGGTCGATACCTTCCTGCGTTTTGGCGGACAGTTTCAGAAGTATATCGCCGTCAGCCCTAGCCTGTGGTGGGACTATGGCAATCTGTCCAAAATGTCCGACACATTGTTGAGAACGAAGGCAACGACGCCGCGAACCCTCTGGCTTTCAATTGGCAGTGAAGGGGGCACAATGCAGGCGGGCGTGGATAGTCTGGTAGCCGCGCTGAAAGACAACCCTGCCGATAACCTCGTATGGGCCTATCGTCCGCTCAATGAGGAAAGCCACGCAACCATCTATCACCCGGCGGCAACGCAAGGGGTCCGTTTCCTTTTTCCCGGTGATGCCGGTTAATCAGAAGCCAGCATGGGGACACCGTTTCTTGAGCTGACTAACCCCGTTGTCAGGATGGTCCTCCTCGCGCCCTAGGCGGACATTCCCGATACAAATTTGCCGCCGCCCAAAAGCGGAAATGAGATTATGTTTGACTCCACACTCGGCGTAACCGCGTAAACAATACAGAGCCTCAATCCGTAGGGTCGCTTTCCGCGCCCACCGTGAGAAGTGGATTTATTGCGCTGGAAGGCTGGGCGGGCATATCAACCTGTCTCCATCGCGAAGGCCGACGGCCTTTACGCACTGAGGACCGATACCTTGCCACGATGTCGAACCAAAGTTCGCCGTCAATACCCGTCCATCAGCATAGTACACACGCTGGACAAGACGGTCACTTGACAGCCACTCAAACCGTGTCAGGGCGACGGGCGAATTGACGCCATGTAAGGCTTGGAAATCGGCATAGGCACGCTTCAGCAACTGGCCATAAATGCCCAGATCCTTGCGATCCAGGTTCCAGATCGTGGGATTGCCGTAAAGAAGGGCTCGGGCATAACGAAGACGTTCGAGGCCTGCGACCTTTGTTAGGCTAAACTCCCAACGATCTATGGAAACAAGATCGTCGTGATACACCGCTTCGAAAAGCGGAAGCCGATCCGCAGGCCCGAACAGTGCCCTCGCCTCCTCGGCTGTCGGCGTAAAGCGGCCAAAATAAACAGGTGGCCTGTCTGGCGGCCAATACCCGTTGAAACGCTTATCGCTTAACAGCGGCCAAACCGCGATGGTATGGGCCTGACCGGTTCCATGGGAGTAGTGCGCCACATCAACGCTCCAGGCGGTCACATTCTCTGATCCCTGAACAAGGTCGAAGGTTTTGATCCCCATTTCCAGACGCTTAAGTCGGTTTTGCCGATCCTCAGCTTTGTTCATCCGGTGGTCTGAGCTAAAGTCGTCGTAAAAGGTACCAAACGCATCGACATCCACGAAAACCTGACTGGCGCCACCTGCACGGTGAGCGGCATAACGTTTCGCCGGGATGAAGCCCTTCGGGTGGTCGGCAATGGCCTTGCTCGACATGTAGCAACCTCGATTGCCATAGCCCACGACGATCTCACCCTTAGCGTCCCTCAAGCACCCGGAAGGGTAAAGATCGGCACCCCAGATAGCCGACGGCATGTCAGCGGTTTTTTCGGGCTGGCCATTGTCGAAGGCTTCATAAGGGCCTGCGAGATAACCGAGCGCGTGGGCCTTTCTAAGATAATCGGGCCCGACGATATGTCTATTGGTACGGGGGTCTTGATCGTAGCTTATGACCAGTTTGTCTATCCCCAGGGCTTTCACATCGTCGAGAAAGTTAAGACCTCGACCGTCTCCCCAGACATAAACATGAGGGGCCCCGAACAACCGCCCCATATCTTTAACATTCTTGTCAGCAAAGGTCTGAAGGCGCCCCTTTTCTTTCAGATACTGCCTGTAAAACAGGGCGGGCGCCAAAGGATCGGGTTCTCCCAGACGAATAAGCAGTTCGAGCTTTTCGCTGCCTACACCGAACTCATGCCACAGATTCGCCTGAAGTCCGTCGGCGTCCTGCACGCAGAGCTTGGATTGAAACCCGTCATCAAGGGCATAGGTGACAGAACGGAGATTTGTTAGATGAGCCCACGCTGGAAACGACAGAGCCGTCGTCCCGCCCATGCAGCGATTTCGATTATAGGTGCTACGCCAGAAGGGATCATTGACGTCAAACGCCATGCCTTCACCATCCGGCACGATCCAGGTGCCTTCACTTACCCGCCCCATCGCCCATGTCCATTGCGTGTTCGGCTTACCCGCAACAGAAATGTGCAAGCTGTCGCCCTCGGCCCTTATCTGAACCGCCTGCCCTTCCTGCGTCATCCAGAACCAAGACGCGCCGTCTTGTCTTACGCCAACCTTACCAGATGCGCCGGTTCCTCGCATTAGGGGGATGCGTTCATTTTGGGCATCTCGGGCATCAATCTGAAGAGTAGCGGGGTCAACGATATAGGTTGCAGCTCCGGCGCGAACTTCTATGGGGTCTGCCTTGGCAGGTACTGCAATCGCAACCAGTAGTGCCCCCCAGGCAAACAAGACTCGGATTAACATCGTCATCCCCCCAACTCAGTCGCATCTTGCACCAGACCACACCATAGAGAGCGTCAGCGTGCAAAACACGTATCTGTTAGGGTAAGGATGCAACGGCGCATTCGCGCCCAAAGGAGAAGTTTCACTCTTGATGAGAAGACCTTCCCCAAACCGGACATAAATGGTTATGTTGCTGCCGCACTGAGATGCAGGGTTGACGTGCACTCAGCTTTCTTGACCCCGCTTCAACAGATAATACTCAAATACCGTCAATGAGGCAGAGTATTGGACCACTGTTGTGAACTGTGCAAAACACGTAGAAGCAGTTCAAACGCTCCTTAACTCAACAACCCAATTCTGGCCCATTCACGCTGACGCCAGACAGTCTCCAAGGTTCAGAATCGGTGTCTATAGGCTATAGATAGCGCTGTAAGCCGAAGAAGGAATGACAAAAAATGATCGATTGGGGATTGGTCATCAAGATCGGCGTTACCCTCGCCGTCGTCACACTCCCTGCCGCAGGCGGCATCGCTTACCTCGTCGTCAAACGGTGGGGCGAAAAGTATGTGGATTCAAAATTTGACCGGGCTATGGAGAAGCTGAAATACGCTCACCAGTTCGAGATTGAGCTCCTGAAGGGCAGCGTCCAGGGCGAAGTGTCACGGGCCGCACGGTTTTTCGAGCAGGAATTCACTGCCCTGTCGGAATCGCACAAACTGCTGATCCGCTCGGTTTCCAGCGCGCAGGATCTATTGAACCGCTTGCAACAGGCCCCCGGGGTCGTGGGTCTCACCGATGCCCAAATCCAGGCCATGCTGTCAAAGGCTGAAATCGGGCAGGAAGATATCGACAAGGTCTTGGCAGAGACCAAGCCCTTTGATCGGCAGAAGATCGTGTCCAACCTCTGGATACATCGAAAGTTCAACACAGCCTGGTCTGACTGGGTCGCATTTCGGAATTATCGTCTCGATCATAGTATCTTCTTGGATGAGGAAATTCTCGAACCGATCGGCAAGATTGACGCCCTGATCCACGATGCCCTCGACGAATGGAAGATGGAGGAAGAAATGCCGGACCCCAGACCGAACCGGTATCCCTTGCGCGATAAGATGTTCCAAGAGGTTCCACCGCTTCGGGAAACCATGGAAAAAATGCTGAGAGCCAGAGTCACCCTGGCCCTTCGCCCGACCCCGCAGCGTGAGTTGAGCGAACCCGCAGCACTGCGAAACTAGGAGCGCAACATCGCGGTAGATCGACTTGAAGTAAAGTGTTCCGCGGAGGGGATGGCATGGAATTTCTGGATGAGGTCGGGGCTCGTAAGGCCCTCAGGGAACTTGTCGGTTCTGGCAGCACGGTCAGGATTGCCGTCGCGTTCTGGGGACTGGGTGCAGCCGATGTACTTGGGCTTGACCGACCCAATATCGATCTGCGCATCGTGTGTAATCTCGATTCCGGCGCGTGCAATCCGACCGAAATCCGCCGATTAAAATCGCTCTGCCCGGACGGCGCCCTCCGCACTCTCCCCCGCCTGCATGGTAAGGTCTATTGGACACCTGAAGGCGTGCTGCTCGGCTCGTCAAACGCCTCCTCGAATGGGCTGGCCGTCGAAGGCGCAGAGCTAAAGTCCTGGTCGGAAGCCAACGTGCTCCTGCGCGACCAAGGGATGATCGACGAGATTGGAGACTGGTTCGATCGCCAATATCTTGACGCTGATCCCATTGATGACGGGGATATCGACGCCGCTGAAGATGTATGGTCAAAACGCGCGCGCTCCGCCCCTACCGGCCAACGTCTGACGTACGATCTTATCGCCGCGTTTCGCAATGATCCTGAACATCAGGGCTGGGAGAAGGTCACCTTTATCTTCTGGTCGGAAGACCTCAGTGCAGCCGGCGAAGACGAGGTCAAACGCGAACGAAAGGCCAATCCCATGCTGAACGGCTGGGACTGCTATGAGGACTGGAAAGAGATCGAAGCCGGGGAGCAGATCATCGAATTCAAACTCAGCAGAATAGAGAGCCAATTCACCGGCTACTTCAAGTCGACCTCGCCAAAGATCGAAACCGATACACTGACGTGGGTCCGCGCCATTGCTGGGATCAAGCACCCCGGGACGCCACGGCTCACCCTATCTGACGAGGATAAGGCCGCCATCGAGAAGCACGCCTCGGCAATCTCGCGGGCACTTCCGACAAAAAGCAGCAAATGGGGAAGAGGAACGATCGGCGAATTGGTGGCGGTCCTCGATGCAATCAGGGCAAAAGATGACGAGGAAGTCCTAACCGATCATCCGGATTTCAAGGCCGCTCTATTCGAGACCTATCGGGTTGCCCGCACCCCGAGAACGCCCCTCGCCGGGTTCGTCCGGATGCTCGAAACGCTCGGCGGTTTGGAAACGGCACGACGGCTACTTGATGCAAGGGAGGCACAAAGCGGCTTAACTCTCCTTTGGGAAGAAAAGCTGCTGCGCATATCAGTCGAAGCCCTGTCGCTTCAGCCAAGGTGGCGTAATCAGTTCACCTCGAATCAACGCAAGACCGCCGCGAAACGCCTGAAGCGCTACGGATATAGTGTCGAGGACAATGACTAAATCGGAGACTTCTCATATCCTCCATCGCACTGTGGTCAGCTCGAAAACAAAAAAATTGCCCCCCAGGATGTCCTGATGGGCGTGGTCTTTCTCACCGCTTCTTACGTCTGCGCATGGCCGCTTTCCGCGCTTTAAATTCCATCGCCTATGTCTCTTAAGGGCCAAAACCGGCCGATCCCAAGCGTTAAATCACCAACGAATCAGGTCCCCCTTTATGCGAGGCCCCGCGTAGAGTTCGACAAAGAAACATCGCGGAGCGAAGCCGCATTTTAGGCCAGCTATTCTGTTCGGGGACGAGCATCATTGCGCTCTGAGAGTTTAAGCATCCCAATAAACAAACCCCAAACCTTTCGGGACTTTATTTTTCCATTATAAATCAACATTTTATTTCCACATCAGGATGAGTCACAATCACCCCTCCGGCGACCCCATGCCGTCGCAGGGCGATATCGACATGACCAAGGCCATTATCGCCGCCGGTAAGCCGCTGAAAATTGCGATCCACGACCACCTGATCGTCGGCCGCGAAGGCGTGCTGAGCATGAAACAGGTCGGCGCGATTTAAACGTCTGGCCACGAAAAAGCGTTCTCAGACATCCCGATTGAAGCGCTTTGAAAAACGCTTTGAAACAGGTAAAGCCACATTTCACCGATGGGTCAGTTTGAGCCTTTGCCGTTCGTGTTTTTTCGTGTTTTTGGTGGCTAAACCTTCTTCCTCGCCCATTCCCAGACGCGCCAACCCAGCAGCACCGCGATGATCGCCGCATAGACCATCGGCATCGTCTTGTCGGCCTTGACCAGCAGGAAATAGTGCAGAGCCCCAAGCGGCACGATCACATAGATCAGCCGGTGCAGGTTGCGCCACCCCACCCCACCCAGCCGCCGGATCGCCGCATTGAACGAGGTCAGAGCCAGCTGGATCAGCAGCACAAAGGCCGCCATGCCAAAGGTGATATAGGGCCGTTTGAGGATATCGGACCAGATCTGTGCCCAGTCGAAATACTGGTCGATCACCACATAGCTCAGCAGGTGCAGTGTCACATAGCCAAAGGCAAACAGGCCAATGGGCCGCCGCCAGCGGATCAGCCACCCCTGCCGCAGCAAACGCGCCAGTGGCGTCAGGGCCAGCCCCAGCACCAAGAGCCGCAACCCCCAGACCCCCAGTTGACGCACCACCGTCTCAATCGGGTTAACCCCCAGATCGTTCTGAAAAAACCGCCACACCAACCACAGCACCGGCAACAGGCACAGGCCACAGATCAGGGCGATATCCGGCGTAAACCCGCGCTTCGCCTTCATCAGTAGTACTTTTTCAGGTCCATACCGGCATAGAGGTGCGCGACATTGTCGGCATAGCCGTTGAACATCAGGGTCGGGCGGCGCTTGAATTCGCCGATGCGGCGCTCAGACGCCTGCGACCAGCGCGGGTGATCGACCTGCGGGTTCACATTGGAATAGAAGCCGTATTCACGCGGTGCATAGCGGTTCCACGAGGTCGGCGGCTCGCGCGTGGTGAACGAGATGCGCACGATGGACTTGATCGACTTGAAGCCGTACTTCCACGGCACGACCAGCCGGATCGGCGCGCCGTTCTGATTGGGCAGCAGGTCGCCATAAAGCCCGACGGCCAGCAGGGCCAGCGGGTTCATTGCCTCATCCATGCGCAGGCCCTCAACATAGGGCCATTGCAGGATGCGGTCGGACACGCCACGCATTTCTTTGGGCCGCAGCGCGGTTTCAAAGGCCACATATTTGGCCTTCGACAAGGGTTCGGCGCGCTTGATGACCTCAGCCAGCGGAATACCGATCCACGGAATGACCATCGACCAGCCTTCGACGCAGCGCAGCCGGTAGATGCGCTCTTCCAGCGCACCCTTGAGCAGGGTTTCGATATCGACCGTCTGGGGTTTGGCGCAATCGCCGTCGAGCTTTACCGTCCACGGCCGCGTGGTCAGGGCCGAGGCGTATTTGACGGGCTCCAGCTTATCGGTGCCAAACTCATAGAAGTTGTTGTAACCCGTCACGGCTTCGAGGTCGGTCGGCGTCTCATTGGTCCAGAAGGTGCGCCTGGCGCTCAGCTTGCCCGTCACCTGCGCCGCTTGTGCCGCTGTCCCGGCCAGCCCCAGACCGAAGCCAATCCCCGCCGCCATGATCTCGCGCCGCCGGACATAGATGTCCTTTGGGGTGACATCGTTTTCGGTCAGGTCGGGGGCGTGGCGGATCAGCATGGACAGTCTCCGTGGGTTATACCAAGGTCATTGAAAATGACCTTGGTATGCGTTTCGCGAATATCTCATGTCGCTGACACAGGTGAGATATTCGCGAGTTTTCAACGGCCGGATGCGAGCAG
Source organism: Asticcacaulis sp. (assembly GCF_027484505.1). Lineage (GTDB taxonomy): Bacteria > Pseudomonadota > Alphaproteobacteria > Caulobacterales > Caulobacteraceae > Asticcacaulis. Next base: position 6,360 of record NZ_JAIXSV010000226.1, on the reverse strand, counting down.
CATCTTCGGTCGTTGGCATTACAGAAGACTATACGCAGAAACCGGCCATTTGGTGACACGCCAGATCAATATGTTTTTCAGTTATTGATCTGGCCTTTGTTTTCGCCCCTCGCCGAGCGTCGGGACCGCCAAGTGCAAAAAAGGCCGGTGCCCCCTGCACCGGCCCTCCCCATCTTAGAGCGTATTTCGTTCATTCCGAATCGAAATAGCGCTCTAACTTTTTGGTTTAACGCGCTTTTTTATCCGAAAAGTGCGTCACACTTTTCGGAAAGCGCTCTAATGTATCTTCACGCCCAAGGCCTCAGCCGCCTCGACCGAAATCTGGCCCTGCGGCAGGCCCTGATCGGCCTGAAACTTCTGCATGGCCGCCACCGTCTTCGTCCCCAACGTGCCGTCGGCCGGACCCGGATCGTAGCCGCGCTGTTTCAAAGCCACCTGAATGGCCTTGATCTTGGCCGGGGTGGTGTTGCGTTCACACAGGACTTCACGCCACACCGGCTCAGGAGCCTTCACGGCGCGGGTCTTATCGACCGTCTTATAGACCGGGGCCACCGTATAGGATTCGGTGCGCGCCGGTTTGATAACTTCCTTATATTTTTCCGTGCGATAGGTGGCCGGGATCACCTTTTCGATGACCTGCTCTTCGCGCTCCACAATGACCCGCTCAACCTTTTCGACCTTGGCAGGCACCTTGATCCGGCGCACGGTCGCGGGCTGCACCTCGACCATGCGCTCGACTTGCTTATATTCGGCCGGCACCTCTTTCAGGCACCAGATCGTCTGGGCCGAGCCCTTTTGCAGGTACTCGGTCGTCTCGGCGCTACCCTGAATCGCGACCGGCTCCTTGCCCGGCCAGGTGAGCATGCCATCGGCGCGGTAACGCACAGGCTGATGATCGCCGGGGGTAACCAGCGCGGCACCGGTGGCAATCCCTTCGGATCGCACCCATTCCTGACGGGCCGGGCGCACCATCACACTTTCCGTGCGCTTTTCGAACACGGGCGGTACGGGCTCTTCGCGCCACGTGGCTTGCTGGACCACGCGCTCTTCCATCACCTTGCGCGTCACGGCGGGGATCACCTTGCGCTCAACGCGCTGCGGCTGATCGACGACCTGACGCTCCGCCCAGCGCCATTCCTCAGGCAGGGTGCGGGTTTCGACGCGCTCAGGCTCCACCAACACCTTTTCTGCATAGGTTTCCAGCACCGGCGCTTTCATCAGACGCGTGTAGCATTGGTTGGGACGCGCCTCCTTGACCACGGCCGGCGGCAGGTCCGGATGGTCGCCGCCCACAGCGCCATCGGGGCAGTCCGCCTTCGCCGACGACGGACTGACTACGGGGGCTTTCGCTTCACCCATATAAACGCCCTGCGCGCCGGATGCGCCATAGGCAGAAGGCGTGTCCTTCAGGACCGGGGAAGCCGGTTTGACCGCAGGCTTAGCCGCCCATGCGCCCGTACCACACGCCATGACCGCCAGCGCCATCAGCGACACGCCGGTGTTCAGCGTCCAGTTCCTCATCTCAGCACCCTCACAGACAAATCAGTTGCGGCAATCTTAACGCCTTATTAACCCTGCCGCCAACCCGACTCGCGTCTTTCGGGTAAATTAACCCAGTTCAAAGCCTGTCACTTGCGCGTGCCATCCAGCCACGCCGCCACCCAGAACAACGGCGCGTTCCAGTTCACGGCCACTTCGTTGGTCGAATAGCTGCCGATATGATCCACATAGCAAATTTGCGGTGCGCAGCCTTTCAGACGGGCCTTGGCATCGGGGTCCGAGGGGTTCTGATTGGGCCCACCGGCGATGACGCCCGGCGGCGGGGGCGGCAAGGTGCCGTCATTGGCCCAGAAGCGATGATGCGGATGCTGCATGGCGCGTTCGCCATACCCCGAAACATAGCTGAAATTCAGCGGGTTACGCCCCAAAACATAATCCATCAGATTGACGGCTTCGGCGCGATAGGCCGCCTCACCGCTGACATCCGCCGCGTGGGCGAACAGCATGGCGCGGTTCATGAAATCCGCCGTCGAGCCCCAGACATAGGGCTTGTTGAAGGCGATATGATAGCCCTGCCCGGCCGTTTCCGCCCGCATGGCCGCCGCGCGTTGTACCACCGCCTGCCGTGCAGCGGCGCGCAGAGGCGTGTCCACCGTCGCCAGCGTCAGGGTGCCCAGCGTATCCGTCTTGCCCCAGCTGAAATCCGCGGCCGTCAGATAATGCGGCGAGGCTTTCACATCCTCGGCATAGGCCGCCTCACCCGTGACGGCATAAAGCTCCGCCGCCGCCCAGTAGAACTCGTCACTCAGGTGGCCGTCACCATAGCCCCCGCCGCCGCCCGGCAGCACGTCGATGGCATAGGCATCGGGCACGCGCTTCGCCGCCGCATAGGCCTTTTTAGCCGCCGTTAGACAGCGGTCGGCATAGGCATCATCCACGCCTTTGAATACCCGCGCGCACTGCGCCGCCGTCGCCGCGAGATTGAGCGTCGCCGCCGTCGAAGGATAGCTGAGGCCGCGCTTTTCCTTATCGAGATGAGGCGGCATGGGTATGGCGGTCCAGTGTTCGTCGTGCATCTTGTGATGCGCCATGCCCGACGCATCGACACGGGTAAAGGTGAGCTTGTCCAGAGACTTGTGCTGATTTCCTAAGGGCAGGTTCAGGGTCTGCCCGTCCGGCACCTGCATGGCCAGCAGGAAGTCCATCTCAAAGCGCACTTCATCCAACAGATCGTTCTTCCCATTACCCGCTTCGGGAATCTTCACCCGGCCATCGTCAAAACTGCGGTCACCGCGCGCCTGCGCCACCTCATAGGCGTTCATCAGCGTCCACACGGCGATGCCGCCATTGACCACGTACTTGCCGTGGTCCCCCGCATCGTACCAGCCTTTGGAAACATCCAGCGTGTAAGGACAACCGCCCCACGTGTTGCCGCGATGGTCCTTCGGCCCCCAGCAGGTGACGATCTCCTTTTCGTGCGCCACGGGCCGCGCGAAGCGGTCGCCGACATACTTTGCCTCGATCGGCACGCTGGCGCGCTGATGATAAAAGAAGGCCAGAGCGTCGTATTTCAATGATTGATAAACATCGGCGCGAATGTCGAAAGGCGCGCTGACCTTATAGATGTCGCCGTTTTTCACGCCGACCACATAGCCGCTACCGGGCGTCTTCAGGGCGGAAAGGTCGATCTGGTACACCACCTTGCCCGACCCGGCATTGAGGCCGAACGGTTCGCTGCGTCCGGACAGCACGACCGTATTGGCCGCGTCCTTGACCACCCAGTCTATGGCGGGCCATGTTCTGCCGGCGGGCGCAGGGGCGTCTTCGGGCACGGCGTAGACGGCGATTTTGGGCGAATCCGGCTGAAAGCCAGTCTGATTGAGCGTCGGGAATTCCATATAGTGATGCTGATAGGGCCGCGGCAGGTTCGGCTGGGCCATCGCCACGCCCCCCAGGCATGCCATCACGACGCCGGCTAAAAGCGCTTGTTTCATCCCGTTTCTCCCTCAATATCCGCGCCTATGTCAGCGCTGTCAGTAACTTGCCCTACCAAACCCTGCCCGGCGCGAAAAGTACATTTAAATCTTGACTCAGAGGACGCATCCGCCCAACAGAACCGCGACCATTTTATCCCCCTTTTATCTCTCTCAGACCGGACCTTGCCATGATCCCCCGTTATTCCCGTCAGGACGCCGCCGCCATCTGGGACCCTTCGACCAAGTATAAGATCTGGTTCGAAATCGAGGCCCACGCCGCCACCAAGATGGCGGAGCTGGGAGTCATCCCGACGGAGGCTGCCGAAACCCTGTGGGCCAAGGGCAAGGACGCACAATTCGATTCGGACCGCATCGACGAGATCGAACGCACGGTGAAACACGACGTCATCGCCTTCCTGACCCACGTCTCGGAAATCGTCGGACCCGAAGCGCGCTTCCTGCATCAGGGCATGACCTCTTCCGACGTGCTCGATACCTGTTTCGCGGTTCAGCTTCAGCGTTCGGCCGATCTGCTGATCGAAGGCGTTGATCTGGTGCTGGCGGCACTGAAAAAGCGCGCCCTTGAGCACAAGTTCACCCCGACTGTCGGCCGTTCGCACGGCATCCATGCCGAGCCGGTGACCTTTGGCCTGAAGCTGGCCGGTTATTACGCCGAATTCGTGCGCGCCAAAAAGCGCCTTGAAGTCGCGCGCGAGGAAATCTCGACCTGCGCCATTTCCGGCGCCGTGGGCACCTTTGCCAATGTCTCGCCCGACGTCGAAGCCTATGTGGCCGAAAAGATGGGCCTGAGCGTCGAGCCCGTCTCCACTCAGGTCATCCCGCGCGACCGTCACGCCGCCTTCTTCGCGGCGCTGGGCGTCGTGGCCTCATCCATCGAGCGTCTGGCCGTGGAAATCCGCCACCTGCAACGCACCGAAGTGCTGGAGGCCGAAGAATTTTTCTCCAAGGGGCAAAAGGGTTCGTCGGCCATGCCGCACAAGCGCAACCCCGTCCTGACCGAAAACCTGACCGGTCTGGCGCGTCTGGTGCGCTCAGCGGTGGTTCCGGCCATGGAAAACGTCGCCCTGTGGCACGAACGCGATATTTCGCATTCCTCGGTCGAACGCGGCATCGCGCCGGACGCCTGCGTGCATCTCGACTTCGCCCTGCGCCGTCTGGCGGGCGTCGTCGAAAACCTGCTGGTCTATCCGGAAAACATGCAGAAGAATCTCGACCGACTGGGCGGCCTCGTCCACTCACAGCGCGTGCTGCTGGCCCTGACGCAAAAGGGCATGTCGCGCGAAGACAGCTATTCGGCGGTTCAGCGCAATGCCATGCGTGTCTGGCGCGGCGAAGGCAACTTCCTCGACTTCCTCAGCGCCGACGAGGACGTGTCGAAATTCTTCACGCGCGCCGAGCTTGAGCCCTTCTTCGACCTCGGCTACCACACCAAGCACGTCGATACGATTTTCGCCCGCGTGTTTGGGGAATAGCCATATTATACCACCGGCCGAAGATGCTAACCGCATCCGGCCGTTGAGAACTCACAAATATCTCTTCTGCATCAAAGGCATGAGATATTCGCGAAAGGCATACCTCCCCAGCTTGCTGGGGAGGGGGACCGCACGAACCGCAGGTGAGATGCGGTGGTGGGGGTTCTTACTTGTCAAAGGTCTCCCGAAAGGTCTTCCAATGTCCCTCTCCCTTATGACCGATGCCTTCGACTTTGCCGGCTACCGCGACCGCTTTGCGCGCAAGGGCCGCATCCGTCTCGAAGGCGCCTTGTCGCACGAGGACGCCCACGCCGTTCATCACGCGCTGGAGCAGCAGACCCTGTGGGAACTGCATCTGGTCGATAGCGAAGGCCAGCCGGACATCCTGTCGCGCACCGAGCTTGAGACGCTCAATCCGTCGGAGATTCAGGATCGCCTCGCCGCCGCCGCCGAACGCGCCCAGACGGGCTTAAGCTTCCTGCACCTTGGCTACGACCTGACCTCAAAAGAGGCACTGATGAATCTGGGCGAAGACCATCCGCTGTTTGCTCTTGCTAAACTTTTGTGGTCGGCGGAATTTGCAGCCTTCTGCGAAAACCTGACCGGTCTGTCGGGGTTGAAACTGCAAAGCCTGATCGCCACCGGCTATCGTCCCGGCGACTTCTTCACCATGCATACGGATGCGCAGGCCGCCCTGACTTTTGAGTGGAACTTCACCCACGACTGGCGCTCGGACTGGGGCGGGCAGATTTTGTTTCATTCACCGTCAGGCGATATCGAAGGCGGTATCATGCCGCGTCTCAACGATCTGGCCCTCTATGCCGGAGACCAACCGCGCTCGGTGGCCTCTCTCGCCGCCTACGCCGGCGCACCAAGGTTTGCAGTCACCGGGCGGTTTGTCAGGTAATGTGTAACGACGGACGCGAAGGGTTAACGAAGCTCTCGCACCTTTTTGACCACAAGCCCCACAGCTATAACGGCAAAAATGCCTGCAAATACAGCCTTGGACAGCGTATTCACAATCCTGTCCTCCTGCACACTGATGTACACGGTTCCCCCATGCGTTTCGTAGGGAATAGTATACTCAGCGCGGGGTGAGGATATATTACGCACCGTGACCTTTGACGCTTCGGAAGCCGAATAAAACGACAAACCCGCGCCAATCAGGATAGCCGCATAAAAAACGCTGCGTCCAATCCATTTCAGCATCCCCACGCCCCACCATTAAAAAACCCGGCCTTGCGGGCCGGGTTCATATCTCACTGCTCGTTTTTCAGGGCTTCGCGCGCCTGAGCCAGAAACTCAACCACCTTGGTTCGCACCTCTGTCTCGCGCACGGGGATGTTGGAAGCGGTCAGATCGCCCAGCACCTTGCGAATCACGTCCTCCTC
>NZ_JAIXSV010000285.1 GCF_027484505.1 Asticcacaulis sp. | reverse complement strand
GCGATAGAGGCACGCACGGTCGAGGTCACCCCCAGCCGCGTCATCAACGGTTCGGCGCAGTGCGTCCCCGCCCTCACCGCTATATTGTAGCGGTCAAGGATCTGCGCAACGTCGTGCGCATGGGCCGAGCCCAAAGAAAAGGTCAGAATCGACCCTTTTTCCGCCGCTTCGCCATAGATGTGCAGGGCGTTGATCTTTTTCAGCCCCGCATGCGCACGTTCATAGAGGGCCATTTCGTGCGCCGCCGCGGCTTCACGGTCGATCTGCGACAGCCAGTCAATGGCGGCTTTCAGCCCGATGACCTCAAGAATAGCCGGCGTCCCGGCCTCAAAACGGTGCGGCGGCTCGGCATAGGTAATCGCCTCCTTGGAGACGCGGGCGATCATTTCGCCGCCGCCCTGCCAAGGCGGCATAGCCTCCAGAAGGTCATACCGGCCCCACAGCACCCCCAGACCCGTCGGGCCGTAAAGCTTGTGCGCCGAAAACGCATAGAAGTCGCAGCCCAAGGCCTGCACATCGACGGGCAGATGGACCACACCCTGACAGCCGTCGATCAGCACCTTGGCACCGACCGCGTGGGCCTTCTGGACGATCTCCTCCACCGGATTGATAGTGCCCAGAACGTTCGACATGTGCGCCACGGCCACCAGCTTCACGCGATCGGTCAACAACTGATCAAACGCCGCCATATTGAGGCTGCCGTCCTCAAGGATCGGCACCCATTTCAGCGCCGCGCCCGTGCGCTGCGCCAGCATGTGCCACGGCACGATATTGGCGTGATGCTCCAGCTCGGTGATGAGGATTTCATCGCCCGCTTTGATATTGGCCTGCCCCCAGGTCTGGGCGACGAGGTTCATCGACTCCGTCGCCGACTTGGTGAAGATCACCTCTTCCGGGCGGGCGGCGTTGATGAACTTCGCCACCGCCTCGCGGCCGGCCTCAAAGGCATCGGTGACCTCATTGGCCAGCCGGTGCAGGCCGCGATGCACATTGGCATAGGACTGCGCCATATGGTGGCTCATGGCGTCGATCACGGCGGTCGGCTTCTGCGCCGAGGCCCCGGAATCGAGATAGATCAGCGGCTTACCGTTGATCTGACGGCTGAGGATGGGGAAGTCGCGGCGCACCGCTTCGACATCAAAGGGCATAGAATCCCTCCGTCTTGTCGGCAATCCAGTTCAGCACCATCTCTCGCAGGGCCTCGTCCTCGATCTGCTCGGCGACCGGCACCACAAAGGCCTGCATCAAGAGGGCGCGCGCCACCTCTTCGGGCATACCGCGCGACTGGCAGAAAAACAGCGCCGACTCGTCCAGCGCGCCGATGGTGTTGCCGTGCGCGCACTGCACGTCGTCAGCGTAGATTTCCAGCTCCGGCTTGGCGCGCACATGCGCCCCGTCATTGAGCATCAGAGCCTGATGGCGCATCCGCGCATCGGTGCCGTCGGCACCCTTTTCGACATAGATGCGGCCCTGAAAGACCGCCGTGGCGCGGTCCTTGACGAGGCCCTTTATCAACTGTTGCGTTGCACCATCGACCTCGGCGTGGTTGACGCGCGTCGTATAGTCAAAGTGCGCCGTGTCTTTCAGCAGATAGGCCCCGTGCATCTCGACCTGCGCGCCGTGACCGGCGTGCTCGACATGGGTTTCAAAGCGCTGGAACTTCGCCCCTGTGGCAAAGACATACTGCTTGAAGACGCTACCCGGCGCGGTGGTCACGGTCGAACGACGCACTGATACGGCGCTTTCCGGCTCATCAAGGATGACCACACGGATCAGCGTCGCCCCTTCGGCCAGATCGAAATGCAGGACCGTGCTGGCGGCATAGTCCAGCGCCCCACTATAGTCTTCGAGCAGAATAAGGTGTTCGCCCGCCGCCAATGTGATGCGACCCTCGCCCTGATAACCGGCGATGGTTCCCTCGCCGCCGATATCGCTCATATCGAGGTAGAGGCGGCCATCAGAACTCTGAACCGCTCTGGAAACGGCGGCTTGCAGGTCAGCGAGTTGCCCGTCACCCGCACAGTGCCAGTAGAACCCCCCGAAATCCCCGGCTTCGGCCTGCATATGCGTCAGGTCAGCGCGCGCTGGCGCGTCCCGCAAGGCGCGAGACAGGTCGGAATATTTCCATTCCTCATGACGCCGCGTCGGATAAGACGACGGGTCGAACAGGTCGAGCGGGGTCAGGTCAAACGCCATTACGCCGCCTCATTGACATAACGGTCATAGCCGTGCGCTTCCAGCTCGAGCGCCAGCTCCGGCCCGCCCGAATGGACGATCCTGCCATCGACAAGGATGTGGATGCGGTCGGGTTTGATATGATCGAGCAGGCGCTGATAGTGGGTGATGACCAGCATGCCGCGATCGGGGGCACGCAGGGCATTGACGCCGTCCGACACTACTTTCAGCGCGTCGATATCAAGCCCCGAATCCGTTTCATCGAGGATCAGGAACTTCGGTTGCAGCAGCGCCATTTGCAGCACTTCCATGCGCTTCTTTTCGCCACCGGAGAAACCGACATTGAGCGGACGTTTCAGCATGTCCATGTCGATTTTCAACGTTTTGGCGACCTCGCGGATGGTCTTGAGGAACTCAGGCGCTGACATCTCCTCTTCGCCGCGAACTTTACGCTGGGCATTGAGTGCCGTGCGGATGAAGGTCATGGCCGGCACGCCGGGGATTTCCAGCGGATACTGGAACGACAGATAAAGACCGGCCGCGGCGCGCTCATGCACCTCTTTGTCCAGCAGGTCTTCGCCGTTAAAATCGACCACTCCTTGCGTCACCTCGTAATTCGGCCGCCCGGCCAGCGTGTAGCCCAGCGTCGATTTCCCGGCCCCATTGGGGCCCATAATGGCGTGCACTTCCCCCGCCGGAACATTCAGGTTCAGGCCCTTGAGGATGGTCTTATCGTCAACGCTGACGGTGAGGTTTTGGATATTAAGCATTAGTTGGCCAGTTCAGTCGGTTCTACGGCGCGACGGATCGCAGCGGTTTGTTCTGTAAGTTCTTCCAAAAGGACCTGACGACCACGCTCATCGAAAGCATGGTACAGAGCCCAGACAAAGTTCGAGACGCCAACTTTCATGATCGCATCACGGAAGTATGGGTCGCTTGCCAGCCCCTCAGCCTTTTCAGCATAGGCTTGGGCGAGACGATGAAGCTCGACACTGATCTTATCAATTTCAGTGTTGGGATAGGTCATCCCACGCTCCCCTCAAGGCTGATGGCCAGCAGCTTCTGCGCCTCGACGGCGAACTCCATCGGCAGTTCCTGCAAGACTTCGCGCACGAAGCCGTTGACCAGCAGGGCTACCGCCTCTTCCTGCGACAGGCCGCGCTGCATGGCGTAGAACAACTGGTCTTCGCTCAGGCGCGTCGTCGTCGCCTCGTGCTCGAACTGCGCCGAAGCGGTATCGGACTCGACATAGGGCACGGTGTGGGCGGCACAGGTCTTGCCGATCAGCAGGCTGTCGCACTGGGTGAAGTTACGCGCCCCGCCGGCCTTGGCGTGGGCCGAGACCAGCCCGCGATAGGTGTTGGACGACTTGCCCGCCGACACGCCCTTAGAGATGATGCGCGAGCGGGTATTCTTGCCCAGATGGATCATCTTGGTGCCGGTATCGGCCTGCTGCATGCCGTTGGTGACGGCGATGGAGTAGAATTCGCCCACGCTGTCGTCACCGCGCAGGATGCACGACGGGTATTTCCACGTCACCGCCGAACCGGTTTCCACCTGCGTCCACGACACTTTCGAGCGCGCGCCGCGGCAGTCGGCGCGCTTGGTCACGAAATTATAGATACCGCCCTTGCCCTCGGCATCACCGGGATACCAGTTTTGCACGGTGGAATACTTGATCGAGGCGTCTTCCATGGCGACCAGCTCGACCACGGCGGCATGAAGCTGGTTTTCATCGCGCATGGGGGCCGTGCAGCCTTCCAGATAGGAGACGTAAGCCCCCTTGTCGGCGATGATCAGGGTGCGTTCAAACTGACCCGTATTTTCGGCATTGATGCGGAAATAGGTCGAAAGCTCCATCGGGCAGCGCACGCCCGGCGGCACATAGACGAACGATCCATCGGAAAACACGGCGGCGTTCAGCGCGGCAAAATAGTTATCCGACACCGGCACGACCGAGCCGAGATATTCTTTCACCAGTTGAGGATGTTCGCGTAAGGCCTCGGAAATAGAGCAGAAAATGACGCCCGATTTCTTCAGTTCCTCTTTGAAGGTGGTGACGACCGACACCGAGTCGAACACGGCATCGACGGCGTATTTCGGCGCGCTGGCCACCCCCGCCAGCACCTCCTGCTCCTTCAGCGGGATGCCCAGCTTGGCATAGACAGCCAGCAGTTCCGGATCGACCTCATCGAGGCTGTTCAACTTGGGCTTCGGTTTGGGCGCGGCGTAGTAATAGAGGTCCTGATAATCGACCTTCTGATAGTGGACCTTGGCCCAGTCGGGTTCGTCCATCGACTGCCAGCGCTCAAAGGCCGCCAGACGGTAATCGAGCATCCATTGCGGCTCGTTCTTCTTGGCCGAAATGAAGCGCACGATGTCGGCGTTGAGCCCCTTGGGCGCGTATTCCGTCTCGATATCGGTGACGAAACCGTGCGCATAGGTCTCGAGTTTTTGAACCGTTTCAATGGTTTCCTTGACCGCAGCCATCAGGCGCTTTCCTTTACTCTGCTGGCTTTTCGGGCCTGATGCTTCGCATAGCCCGTTGACCAGACGTCTATAAATTGTTGCCAGTCGGCGGCGCTTGTCGTCCATCCGGACGAGACGCGCAAGGCCTTGTCCGCCACATCAGAAAGGCCCATAGCCTCCAGCACACGGCTCGACTTGACCTTACCCGACGAACAGGCCGACCCCGAAGAGACGCAAACCCCCGCCATATCCATGTGGATAAGCTGAAGTTGCGCCGTCCAGTCGGGGACGGTGAAACAGGTAATCCCCGGCGCGCGCGGAGCCGCTTCGCCGACAATGGTCGCACCGAGCGCCTTCAAAGCCGCCTCGGCCTCGGGCTGAGCGGCGTCAATCATCGGCCGCGCGTGGCGGGTGGCTTCGGCAAAACCGGCGATCCCGGCGATGTTTTCCGTACCGGCGCGGTGGCCAAATTCCTGACCGCCACCGGGAGTGGCAGCGCGAATGTCGCGGTCAGCGCTGTAGATCAGCGCGCCCACGCCTTGCGGCCCGCCGATCTTGTGCGCCGCCAGAGACAGGCTGTCGGGCCTAAGCGCCTCGAAGTCGATCTCGATCTTGCCCGCCGCCTGCACCGCATCGACGTGCAGCCAGCCACCGGCGGCGTGCACCTGATCGGCAATGTCACGGATAGGGTTGATGACGCCGGTTTCGTTATTAACCCACATGACGGCCACGAAGGGCTTTCCGCCGGCGTTCAACCGTTGATCCAGCGCCTCTCTATCGACGACGCCCGATCTCAACAACGGCGCATAAGTCACTGGTAAACCGTAGCTTTCGGCGGCCTTATAGACGCTGTCGTGCTCCCCGGCACTGACGATCAGGCGGTCAAAGCCGCGTGACTGGCTAAGCGCCAGTTGATTGGCCTCCGTACCCCCGGACGTGAAGACCAGACGCGCCGGACCGACGCCGTTGACGAAGCCAAGCACGTCGTTGCGCGCCTCTTCCAGCAACAGCTTGGCCTTACGCCCCAGAGCGTGCACAGAAGACGCATTGGCCCCGATCTCCCACGCCCGGAGCATGGCCTCGCGCACCTGCGGCCGGATCGGCGAGGTAGCGGCATGGTCCAGATAGAGGGGGGCGTCTGCCATCAGGCCAGTTCCTTCCGGGCATCGACCGGGAAACGGTTTTCGATCGTCACCCGCTTACGCGTGCGCTTATGCACGACGTCATTCAGGGATACGGTCGAAAGATAGTCGTGGATGGCAAAGCCCAGATCTTCCCACAGATTGTGCGTCAGACAGCGCTGCCCGCCCGGCATACAGCCGATTTCGCGCGCCGCATTCTCCTTGGACAGACGTTTATTGGCCCCCAGTTTGTTGGAGGTCAAAGCGCAACGCGTCGCCTTGATCGGCTCATC
>NZ_JAIXSV010000252.1 GCF_027484505.1 Asticcacaulis sp. | reverse complement strand
GCTCCCGGCGGCACCAACCGTCTGGCCATCCGCATCACCAATCCCGGTGGGCGCTACGACTGGCGCGATTCCACCACCATGATGTGGGGTAAGCTCAAACTGTTTGCCTCGCACGGGTTCGGCGGGCTGGACCGCGGCATGAGCCTCAGCGTACATCCGCTGGATAGCTATATCGAGGATGCGTGGGTGCTCAATACCCCTGAGCCCCGTAAAGTCACCGCCCATATGCAGGTGCGGTTGACCGACAAAATCAGCGCGGAAGGCCTCGCCAAACGCGGCTCTGTCCTGTTGCAGGGCCCGGACGGGAAGTCTGTTAAAGTCAAAATCGCTTTAAAAAGTGCCAGGATCGAAAACGGCGTGGCCACGCTGGTCTACGATCTTCATGCACCTGATGCAAAGCTGTGGGACCTCGAAAATCGCCACCTCTACCATATGCGCTTCGACTGGAAGGGTAAGACCGGCCTGTCATCAAAGACCGTTCGCTTTGGCTTTCGCTGGTTTGCGGTCGAAGGGATCGGCACCAATGCGCTTTTGCGGCTGAATGGCAAACGTATCAAACTCTATTCCGCCATCTCGTGGGGGTACTGGGGTTATAACGGCATGTGGCCGACGCCGGCTCTGGCGCGGCGCGAGGTTGAGGCGGCGAAAGCCTTGGGCCTCAACTGTCTTCATGCGCACCGCAATGTCGGCAAGCACGATGTCTTTGATCGTCAGGACGAACTGGGGCTGATGCGCGTCATGGAGCCCGGCGGTGGCCGCCACGCCATCGGTAAGGACCTGAAACCCGGTGAGAGCCTGTCTGCGGCCGATGCCTTCAGCCGCGCCTACATGATCGAGAAGTGTCGCCTGATGGCGAGAACCTTCCGTTCGCATCCGTCGCTGGCGCACTACACGCTTCAGAACGAAATCGGGGCCAATCTCAACAATCCTGACGTCCAGAATGTCCTGAAGATTATTCACGACGAAGACCCTTCGCGCACGGTCATCCTCAATGACGGCTTCGTCAAACGCGGCGCGGCTCAGGCCATGTATCTGGCCTATAATGACCACTATTTCCGTTCAGATGTCGAACCGTTCGGCGGCTGGTGGGTGGAGCATCAGGGAGCCGGCGATCAGTGGTACGACAAGTTCTATCAGTCGAAGGACAGCTATATCCATTATCAGACCGGTAAGCCCTATATCGTCGAATTTGGTGAAATGCAGGGCTGCGCCACGGCGGACAACCATGTCCTGATGGTGGCTGATATTCTGGCCAATGGCGGTAAGTCTTACGACCTTGAAGACCATAAGGTCATCGTGCAGAACACCTCGGCCTATCTCGATAAATGGGGCTTTCGCAAAGCGTTTCCGACGACGGAAAGCCTGTTCCTGTCGGTTGGCCGTAAGGTTTATGACGCCTGGCAGAACTATCTGGAAAACATCCGCATCGGTGACGAAGTCGATATTGCCGCGATTTCCGGCTGGGAGACGACGGCTATCGAAAACCATTCCGGTATTGTCGATAATCTGCGCTACTTCAAATCGCCGCCCGATCTTCTGCGCAACAGCCTGCTGCCGGTCCGGCCGATCGCCAAACAGCGTCGTCTGGTCTATGCGGCGGGTGAAGCGGCCGAACTCGACATCTACCTGCTCAATGATACCGATGTGCAGATCAGGAGCGAAATGATCCTGAGCCTGATCGCGCCGGACGGGACGACGACCGAAATCGCTCGGTATGCCGCGCCCACGCATGTGAAGGATCAGTTCCGTTACCTGCTGGCGGAGAAGGTGCTGACGCCTGCACTGACGAAGCCGGGCATAAACAAGGTTCAGATTGAGCTGAAAGGCTACCCGTCTTTTGTGCGCGACCTGTGGGTGGTGGACAATGCCTCAGGGCTGAAAAAGCCGGTGAAGCTGGCCGTATCGGGTGTGGCCAAATCCTTCCGCGATCAGTTGACGGCCATCTCCGGCCTTACGGTTGAAGACTTCAAGGCTGGCGGGAAATATGATGCCATCATCGCTTCGGGCCTCAAAGCCGAAGAGATAGCCAAGCGTCAGGTAGGGGAACAAACGGGCCTTGAAGCTCAGCCGAAGGCCGGCGAAAAGCCCAAACTTATTCTGGGCGACCTGCCTGCGGACGTGCTGGCGGCGGTAAAGGCGGGGACGCCACTGCTGGCCTATGTGCCGGAAGACGGTCTGGCCGAAGGGGTGGCGAAGCAGTTGTCGGCGCTGGGCCTGTTCACCTATGCCGGTCAGGTGGGCAATCTGCGCGCGCCGTGGATGGGTAACTGGAACTATCTGCGTGCCCATCCGATCTTCGACGGTCTGCCGGTCGATCAGGCCACCAGCGTCTGGCATCAGGTCGAGGGCCAGCCGTCCAATGGTCTGTTGATAGACGGGCCGGTGATCGGTCCCGACGGCATCGAGGTCATCGCCGCCTACAGCCGCGACCACGACCGTCAGAACGGCGCAGCGAGCTTTACGGTACGCAAGGACGGCATGAAGGTTATCGTACACCGATTACCCGACATGGTGGCCCCGCTTCAAAAACGCTTCCTGATCAATGCGATTAGCTGGCTGGCGAGGGCCACGTGAGGAATGACCTGACTTGACGCGCTCCCAATTCTTGGCCATCTCAAAATGGTAAATTCCAGGGACCCGGAATTTCCGTTTTTTTGAAAAACCGGAGCCTCAGATACTATTTACATTGCCCCCTCCTTCTGCGCGTCTTTCAGACGCAGATGCTGCGCGACGATCGCCATATAACCAATTGTCAGCCAGCGACTGTAAGAGCTTATGATCGATTACATCTCCATGTTTATCGATGCCGTGGGCCCAGATACAGCCGAGATGAGGTGTTTTGTTTCCATGAGACCTATCGGACCGCATATCTGGGCAAGATGCCGCAACCTATGTTACTGGTGTTTTGTAGGGTCCGGACTCACTCCAGCCGCGACGACGAGTGCGCAGGCGCTCATGAAGTTTTTGATGTTTCGGTCAAAGCGTGTGGCGAGGCGCGCTGTCCTTTAGACGGCAGAACATGCGCTCAATGACGTTGCGCTGTTTGTAAATAGCCTTGTCGTATTCGTATTGGATTTTGCGGTTTTTGCGCGGCGGGATGATGGCCTCGGTACCGCGCGCGTCGAGCCATTCACGCAGCGCCTGGCTGTCATAGCCTTTGTCGGCGACCCGTTCGGCGGAGGGCGGCAGGGCCTCGATGCACAGCCTGGCTACCTTGCAATCGTGGACGTTGCTGGGTGTCAGGAGCAGGACGTGAGGACGCCCCTTCGCGTCGCAGAGGGCGTGGAGTTTGGTGTTGCGTCCGCCCTTCGTGCGGCCGATACCCTGAGCTAGGCCCCCCTTTCCCCCCTCCCGCGCAGCGGTGGACATTGATGCAACTGCTGTCGATGAACAGCCGATCCGGCGCATCCTCGGCACCCGCAAGCGCGCTGAAAATGCGCTCCCATATGCCACGTTCGGACCACCGGACGAAGCGATTGTAGAGCGTCTTCTTCGGCCCATAGATATCGCCGCAATCCGCCCAGCGACCACCACAACGCAGTGCATGGACGATGCCGTTCAGAACCCAGCGGTCATCAACACGCGGCTTGCCCCGTACACCAGTCTGCAACAAGGGCTCGATCCGCGCCCATTGCTCATCGGAAAACTAAAAAATCAGCCATCTCACAACCTCCCGGACGAGGCAGTGAATCACAACATCACACTCATGAAAACCCGCTTATTGGGTCCGGACCCTAGTAATCTACACGTAGGCGGGCGTAATCCATGCGCAGCGGCCCGCTTTTTCGGCAGCGGCCACGGCTTTGGGCCATGTTGGTTGCTGTCCACTTTTCGTCGATTAAGGTGAGACGCTGAGGGTTCAGATCGCCTGGTTGTCGAACCGGTCATCGCGCTGTGTCAGGACATCTGGCCGGTCCTGCTCGATGGCACGGGCAGTCTTTTTTTGCGCGTCATGCCCCAGCGCACGTTATCGTCTGGCCCATAGCCGCGCCCGCAAGGCCAGACCCACTCCTTGATTACCCTCCAGAATATGCCGCGCGTATGTGAACTCCTTACGGGCTATGCCCTCCAGACGCTCACATACGCGCGGCTCACCTGGCCTATTTTGCGCTGCCCCGTGGCTGGGTCTTAGCTGCCCTTGACAGGCTTGCTGGCGGCTTTGTTTCGCCGAGCATCATGGATTGAGGGAGTCGAAAGCATGTGAAGGTCGTTGGCCTCCGCATAGGCCATCTCGATCAGATAGCACAGCATTTGGGCCCCCTCTCTCTCCGCAACCTCCCGCAATTCGGCGAGCATCTGGCGGATATAGGCAATGTTCTCAATTGTGTGGGGTCCGCGACCGTTTATGTCGCTTGTATCTTTTGCCATTGCTCTCGCTCATCATCACCAGAGGTCGCCACAACCAGGCCTCGCTATACACTGCGAACACAGTAAATTATTTATCCACGATTGCAATCCGCCTATGATCGTAAGCATACAGGCTGAAGGTTTTCTGCGCGTCATGCCCCGACGCACGAAGAAGCGATAAAGTCCGGCTACAGACACATCCAGGCCAGCCTCAATCAACGCTAGGCGCAACTCGTCAAGTGAGTTATCCTTGTGTGCTTCCCAGATCGCGACGATGTCGACCTGCCGCCCCTCGACCCGGCGCGACCGCATATCCCCACCCTGAGGCTTGGGCAGAGGTTACCAGTCTCGCGGCGTTGCCGCTGGAAGTCGATTGCTGTCGATGGAGCGACGCGTAGAGCATTCAGCGGCTAAGCTGCGCCATTGAATGTCCCTAAGTTTTTGTTTAGTCGTGCAATTTTTTCAAAAAATGGTGTCCACTTTATTGGATTGCGCTCTAACCTAGCCGCCGTCACCCGGCAACTTATCCCGTCATCAATCGCCGCCATAAGCCGTGAACGCAGATCCGTCGATAGAAACTGCCCCATCTATGCTGCCCTCCTTCACCAGCACGAATTTTGAGTAAGAAATCTACGGCCTTGGGAATCCTCCCGATTCATAATGGTCGAAAACCGCTCAATTACGTAAGGTAGAACGCATTTGAGTATTCGCATTTATGCGTTCAAAGCCCCCTCAGTCGCGCGATTCCCGGTTGCGAAGAGCCGAACTTTACGCAAGGCGGTATGAGCTAATTATTAGATCATGTTCTGAGCCTGTATGATTTGGCAGGCCTTGAGCCTTTCCTTCACACCGTCGATACCGGTGAACATCAGCACATCAATAATGGACAGGGAGGATTCAAAATCCGCCCTTTGCTGGTCGTAGACCCTCTCATCCATCTTAAGAAAGTTCAGTTCCATGTTGTGGGCCTGGAAACAGTCGGCTCTGTAAAGCGCGGCACCGGCTATGGGGTTGATATAGGTCCTGGCCCCGATTTGGTGTCCGACCTCAAGTGACCAGTCCCCGGCCTCCCTTATGTTTGTGTAGTCGAATCCACCGCACGATTGCACGCGCAGCCGTGCGGAAAGTCCCAGTTCACGGCACACAAGCCCGATGATGGCGGCGTTGAGGTCGGCGATATGGGATGTCCGTGTGTCCAGCGCCGTATCAACAAGTTCCATGACCAGACGGAAGTGCGGCGCCCTGCGATAGGCGGCCGCAAGCTGGCCGCGGATGCGTTCGCGCCAGGGCTGGCTATCATCTATGCGCATGTCGCGGATGCGTGTGTCACAGGCCGCACGGTGCAGGGGGACGACCATATAGGTCCAGCCATTGTCCGGGCGCAGGATCCGGTTGCGGTTGATCCAGCCGTGCCGGATATATTGCACGTCGTCATTGAGGACGAAAATATCGCTCGCTGCAATCAACTGCCAATAGCCCAGATAGGGAAAGAAATAGGGCTGCATGATCGCCAGAACGGGGCTGTGCATCATGTATCCCACGCCATTGCAAGACGGGTGATGGGGCGGCGGCGCAACTCATCGCGCAGCCGAGACCAGTTCTCATAGCGCTGGCGTTCCGCCGACGGCAGCGCCAGATACTGGGGTTTGTCCCACGGGTCGCGGGCTAGGACCGCGGCTTCTAGCGCCGCGAATCCATCATGACCGGCAAGGTCATCGGCCTTCAGGTCCGGTACATAGCCGAACATAGCCATAAGGGGCGCACAGACCGCCTCGACATAGGCGATCTGTTCCGCATCCAGCCCCTGCCTGTACTGCCCATGATTATCACACATCAGGGGGCGTCCGATATTGCGCAGCATATGCGCACGCGCCGCCTCAGCGCGGGCATTCGCGCTAAAGTCCAGCATGGCGGGATCAAAGCCCATACCGAGTCTGGCGCAGGTCGCTGCCAGGACCCGTTCGGGATCGGCGAGCAGAGCCTCATAGGTCAGGACGGCCAGCCGCCGGCGGCCCTTCAGCCAGGCCAGACTGTTTACAAAGCTCGTCTGGTCGGCCATCCACTGCCGCGCGGCCCGGACGACGCCCCCGCGCAAGGCATCCGCGCGTAACCAGGACAGGGCCATGTCGCGCGGATCGCGCACCATGAAGACATAGGCGGGCGCGTCCGAAACGCTTTCCAGAAACGGCAGGAAGCCATGGATAGAGCATTCCTTGACGAAGATCCTGTCCCGGCCCGCCGACCTGCGTTCGGCCTCATAAAGGGCCGCCACCATGCCAGCCGCACTTTTCTGGGTTTGCAGCACGGCTTCGCGTCTGGCGCGGGGCCAGGCATCGATCTGCCACAGGCCGAACTTGGCCTCGAACATATCAAGCATGTCCCTGCGCAGGGCTGGAAGCTCATCCTCACCATAGTGTGCGGCGACTTCGGAAAAGACACGAAACAGATGCGCCGCCCCAGGCCCGCAGATATGCGGATGGGCCGCGAACATCCGGCTCAGCAGATTGCTGCCTGAGCGTTCCGAACACATCAGGAAGATCGGGGCGTTCAGGCGGGCCTCGTTCATAAAGCCATTTCCGTGTGCGGGACGCTCAGGCTGCGCAGGGTTTCGATGATCAGACCGCGTTCGAGGCGGGCCATGCCGGGATGACAGGGAATATTGACAAGGCGCCGGTGCAGGGAGTGCGCTCCGGGAGCCTGTGCGGAAAGAGGGGCATAGACCTTGCGCAGGACCATGTGCGGATTTTCAAGCCGCTCAACCGGCACATCGGCGGGTGCCAGAACGGGCAGGCCCATCAGGGGCCGGCGGGGCAGGGGGGCAAGCATTTGCAAGCCCGCCTGAAGGGCCAGGGAGGCTATGCGTTGGGCCTGTAATTCATAGACGGGGGCCCAGGCTGGGGCCTGATACAGCCTGTCCAGTATATAGGCCGCGGCAATATCGGAAAGCTTGGCATTGATAGAGGCGTCAAGCGGCCGGTACTCATTGTGCCGGTGGAAGATGAGTTGCCTCAAGGCTTCCTCATCCTCGGCCGGGGCCAGGATGAAGCCGCCCTCACCCAGGCCAAAGGGCTTGGTCTGGTGGGCGCTGAAGGCCTGGTAGGGCGCGCGGGTATCGGGCCGTGCGCTGAATCCGGCCGCGTTGTCGATGAGCAGCAGCTTGCCGGTTTCCGCAGCGAAATCCGCATAGGCGGAAAAGTCGTTGAAATAGCCGAAGGGATTGGTGACGACCAAGCCGTCATAACTCTCCTGGGGCAGGTTCCGCACGGCCTCGAGACTCAAGCGCGCACCAGCATCGACATCCACCACGGTCGAACCGGCGAAATAACCCCGAACCACATTGAAATAGCTCAGGGCAGGCACGCACCAGCGCAACGGCCGCCCGACCTTGTGTTCATGAAGCCGCGCCAGGGTTTCCAGGGCCAGAGTGCCATTGGCACAGGGCAGGATCAGGTGCGAGTCCTCAAGCCCTGCATATTCATGGAGTGCGCTCGCCAGCAGGGAAGAGACGGGCCCGAAATTCGACCAGTGATTGGCTCGCACGCTGAGCGACAGGAAACGGGCAATCTGTTCCGGGTCCGGCGACTTGTTCTCGACGAAATCGATGGCGGCCGGTTTCGGCGAGGGCTTCACCCCGGTGGGGAAGGCGGCGTCCTCAAGCTGTTCCGACAGCCGGTTGAACTGCGTATCGATCAGGGCCAGACGTCGTCTGGGAGGATAGGCTTCGCGCCCGACCCAGCGATTATAGGTGCACACAAGTCTTTCGTAATGAACCGAGGCCCAGGACCGGGGCAAGACATCCCTTTCAAGGGCGCACAGGCTGAGCGCCAGACCCGCATCGACCCAGCGTACCCCGCTGAAGCGCTTGCGCAAGCGCAGGATCAGATAGGGGGCGAGAGAGCCGGCCTGCAGCAAGACCGTGACCTGCCGCGTTCCGGCAAGTCCTGCGGTGACAGCCTCGGCCAGGCGCGTCTCAACCTCGTTCCGCTGGGTCCGCGCCAGACTGGGGTGAATTTCCAGGAAACATCCGTGTTTCAGCCGGGCAAAGTCCAGAAAGTCGCGCAGCGGATCAGGCCCCAGCACAATCACATGGTGATCGGACAAGCCTTTCAGGAATCGCAGGAAATCACCACTTTCGACGGCGCGCTTCAACAGCAGGCCATCGGCACGGCGCACATGGGCCGGAATGGTCTCGTCCATAACCTTCAGGCAGGCCTCCGGGAATCCGGGGGTGCTGCTGAAGCGTGCGCAATCGGTCCAGGCCTCTGTTGAGACCCCGAAGGACAGGGTGTCACCGGGTTGAATATCGCGGATCAGATCCATAAGTTCGTCGATGAAGCCGTCCTCGAAAAATCCCTGTCCGGTGCGCCCCACCAGTTGGTCCGCCCTTTGTTTTTCATCGGGGGTAACCGGCCAGGGCATTTGCCTGTGCACATCAACCATGCGCTCCCAGAATCCATGGTTGATCTTAACATAGGTGAAGTCAGGCTCCACCATGAATGCCTTCAGCCACAGGTCAAAGGGTGAAACCGCTCCACCGCCCGTATCCATGATACGGTGCCTCCGTTATTTTATTTTTTAAACCAGATTATTAAGAAGAAGGATTCGTTGAAATTATCCTCCGCAGACAGGTTTCTAACCGCATGCCTGAAGGCAAATCCTTAAACCATGAAGGGAAATTTTCAACCACAATCTTTTATTGACTCGCCTGAAAATACATGTGATCCACGACGTGTTCGACCTGAAATTGTGTGGAGGGCTCTATGGAACCTTTTCTGGGTGAGATTAAAATATTGCCGTACAGCACGAGGCTGCAGGGATGGCATTTGTGCGACGGTTCCGTTCTGCCGATAAGCAACAATCAGGCCCTTTATTCCCTTTTGGGCGTCAATTATGGCGGCGACGGCCGTACCACTTTCGGACTGCCCGACCTGCGTGGCCGGGTCCCCGTTTGCATCGGTGCTCAGGCCCCGTTCCAAAAGCAGGGCGATAAGGGCGGTGAGGAAGCGGTCACTCTCACCATGGCGAACATGCCACTGCATGACCATCCCTTCGGTGCGATCACCCAGACCGGGACCTCGGTTGACAGCGCAAACACGCTCTACGCCGCCGTGGCCCCGCTTGGAGTCGATCGTCCGCCACTCTATGTGGCACCCACCAAGCCACTGGTGACCATTGCCGGCAATTCGGTTGAGGCCGCGGGCGGCAGTGCGCCCAGCCATTCCAATCTCCAGCCCTATCTGGTCCTGGCCTATTACATCGCCACCTCGGGCGTTTATCCGCCACGGCCCTACTGAGCCAGATTTTTTATTTCATTCTTCTGGAGATCGAACATGGACTGTTATGTTGGAGAAATCCGCCCGTTCGCCGGCTTGCGCGCACCTGCAGACTGGGCCTTTTGCCTGGGACAAATCCTCCCCATCTCAGGCAATGAAGTGCTTTATTCCCTGATCGGCACCCAATTTGGTGGTGATGGCAGGGTCAATTTCGGCTTGCCCAATCTTCAGGGCCGGTTGCCCATGGGCGCCGGTAACGGCATAGGCCTGTCTCCGCGCACCATGGGCGCCTCGGGTGGAAGCGACGAAGTCGTGCTGACCCTCGGTCAAATTCCGGCGCACAGCCACACGCTGAATGCCAGTCCGGAAACGGCGACCAGCGTGTCACCGGGGCCAACCGTGACCTTTGGCACGGTCAGCAATGGCATGGCTTTTTATAATGACACCAACAAGCCGCCCAGCGGCACGACAAACGTCAATGCCGCCTGTATTCCGCAAAGTGGCGGCAATGGCCTGCCTCACGACAATGTCATGCCGACCACGGTCTTGAACTACATCATCTGCCTGAATGGTATGTATCCGCCTGTCCAATAGGCCATCCCGGCGGATCAAGGCTTCATATCCGGATAAACCCAGAGGATTTACGTCATGAGTGATCCCTTTATCGGCGAAGTGCGCATCTTCGCCTCAAGCTATGTGCCCGAAGGCTGGCATCTTTGCGACGGCTCCACCCTCGATGTGCGGGCCTATCAGGCCCTTTATGCGGTCATCGGCAATATATATGGGGGCAGCCCGAACGTGAATTTCAAGGTGCCCAATCTGCTTGGCATGGCCGTATCCGCGCCCGGACAGGCTCCGATGGGCGGTGCGTTAAACAAGAAGTTGGGCCATGCCTATGGCGCAACCGCGGTGACGCTCAGCCACGGCAACCTGCCTCCCCATCGCCATGTCATCCAGAGACAGACCAACAATCTCAAATATGCCGGCAAGACGGCCGCTCCCGACAGCAAGTCGAACCTGGGCGGCATGCGTAATGCGACTAGCAATGTCGCCATCTTTTCCACAGCAAGCGCGCCGAATACCTCTCTTCTTGAGGCCACCATCGGCATGTCTGGCAGTTCCACGCCGGCGGCTCACAACAACCTCCAACCCTACCAGGTCTTCTACTGGGGCATTGCCCTCGACGGCATCTTTCCCATGCCGCAATAGATGCAGTGGCGATGAGCGCACCCTTGAGTACTGGTCTCAGCCGGATGCATGTCTGGCTGAGACTTCGCGCGAACACGGACACGGACTTCCTGCGAGCACTTTATGCGACGGGGCGCGCGGACGAAATGTCCGTCGTGCCCTGGCCCGAAGCCGTCAAGGCCGCCTTCCTGCGACAGCAATTCGATGCGCAGGATCTCTGTTACACGACCTCTTATCCCGGTGCACGGCAGTGGATCATTATCCGTGACACAGGTGCGTCCAGACGACCGGTCGGTCGTTTTTCCCTTTACTGCGGTGTCAAAGACTGGCGCATCATCGACATTGCCTTTTTGCCGGAATGGCGGGGAATGGGCATGGGATCAGGCCTGATCGCCGCCACGGCTGCCGATGCCGCCGCCGCCGGGTGCACGCTCAGCCTGCATGTTGACATCCATAACCGCGCGAAAAGCCTTTACCGGCGTCTGGGCTTTGTGGAAGACGGCGCGCATAACGGGCTTTACCAGAAAATGGTACGGGCGCTGCCATAAAGACCGCTTGCCATATGACATCATACTCCTGACGACTCAGGATTGGCCGGAACTAAACAGTTGTCAGGTCCTTCTGTCATACCCCCGGAACCAGTTAATAAAAGCCGTAACGCCCTGTTTGACGCCCATGCTGGGCAGGAAACCCGTCAGAGCCAGAAGCAAGCGGGTGCTGGCATAGGTGCG
>NZ_JAIXSV010000239.1 GCF_027484505.1 Asticcacaulis sp. | reverse complement strand
CAGCCGTAGTGCCTATTGGGCGGGCCCGGTTACGTGGCTACGTCCGTAGCCATCACCTGAATGGCCCGGTTTGGTTTCGTTAACTGCGTAGGGACCCGTCGACTTGTCACGCGCGCCCTCAGCAATCGCACCGAGATTGAGGTCAAGGTTAACGACTCACGCTTGCAGCGCCATGACTGCGCACCGCCTGCCCGAGAAACGCGACGCCGGTCGCAACCTTGTACGATCAGCCTGGTACCAGCACCGTGACTTCCTTAGGCGCAGAGACCGCCCGCTGAGCATTTCAGGTGCTACGACGTGAGCTAAGCCTTTGCCTGCCTTACCGGTCGCTGCATCACCACCCACATTGAACGCGAAAATGGTTTCAGAGGTAATTCTTCGACCACGTCGATCGTCGTGCCTATGGCCTGGTTCGCCGAACGCGGTTCGATGGCGAACGAAGGAGGCTTCCCTACAAACCAGGATAAGCTGGGCCAGCGAGAGTGGGGCTAATCACGCCATCTGAGCGAGCAATACAAGCAGGGCTAGATTTCGAGTGTACCAATTCAAGCCGCTGATCGCGCATGGCCGGCCGAACTGGTTCTGTAATGAGCTCCATCACTCGAACGCTCAAGGCCGTCCCGCACCTTCGCTCGGCGATTAAGAACAAAGCTGTTTACAAGTGCCGACAGATGCGTAGAGGCTGACGAGAGTGTGTGGCTTAGCGCAGTTGTTTCTTCGACCATGGCAGCATTTTGCTGTGTCATCTGGTCAAGTTCGTTGACGGCTATGCTGATCTGTTTCAGGCCGGCGGATTGCTCGATTGCGGCGGTGGAAATAGCATCAATGTTCTGGTCGATAGATGTGACGTAACTGTCGATCCGCGCGAGTGCGTGGCCAGTATCATCGACTAGCTTCACGCCAACGGTCACTTGTTGGCTCGAGTTGGAGACGAGCGCCTTGATTTCCTTGGCAGCCACGGCAGATCGTTGCGCCAGTTCGCGAACTTCCTGTGCCACCACGGCGAAACCCTTACCGGCCTCCCCTGCCCTTGCAGCTTCAACGCCAGCGTTGAGCGCCAGTAGGTTTGTCTGAAAGGCAATCTCGTCGATCACACCGATGATCTGACCAATCTCTGTCGCGGAGCGTTCGATAGTCTTCATAGCCTGGATGGCGTTTTGGACTACACGACCGGAATCTTCCGTGCAGTCTTTTGCCTCGGCAACGAGCTTGCGCGTCTCAGCGCTGCGGTCCGAGGCCTGGGCCACGGTGACGGCAACCTCTTCCAGAGCGGCTGAGGTTTCTTCCAGTGCAGCAGCCTGCTGTTCTGTGCGCTTGGCCAAGTTATCGGACGCTGAGCGCATTTCGAGGCCGTTTTCATGAATTGCCAGGGTCGTGTCCAGAACTTGCACAAGGGTGGTCTGAAATGCCGCGAGTGCATTGTTAAAATCGTGCCGCAGCGGCTCAAAATCAGGCATAAACGCATGATCAATTGTGTGACGGATGTTACACTCAGCCAAGCGGGCTAGTCCGGCACCAAGGGTTTCAACCACATGTGATAGAGCCTCTGCCTGCTCTGCTACAGCTGCCGAGCGGCGCTGCTGCTCGTCTGCCGCAAGCGCGCGCGCCTTTTCCGCCTCGTCACGCATGCGCTGGCGCTCGAGAGCAGCCTGACGGAAAACTTCGACGGACTGCGCCATTGCTCCGATCTCGTCGGTTCGGCTACCGAACGGCACCTGTTTCGTCAGATCGCCACCAGCGAGATGAGTCATGTAGCCGGAAATGGTTGACAAGGGTGCGATCGCTCGTCTCCGGAAATACCAGATGCCTGCAACGAACAACAAGACGGAGAGTCCGCTGCCAACGGCTGCCATTAGCTCAAGCGACGCAGAAGTTGCCTCAGCTCCGTTTTCCTCAGCTGCGAGGTGAGCGTTCGACATTTGAACGAGCTCGCGTACGGCTGCATCATGTGCCCAGAACTTGTTGCCCAGTTCCTGTATCATAGGTCCAGCCGCATCGCGGAAGGCCGTAACTCGATTGAAGTGTTGGTCGTAAACTCTCCAGAATTCATCACCCTTGGCCAATACATCATCCGCGAGCTTTAGCTTCAAAGGAAGCGGGAGCTGCGAGGCTCGCCAATGCTCGCGTCGCGCCTGATAATCAGCCTTAAGCAAGGTGATTTTTGAGGTGGCCAGTTCCGCTTTCCGAGGATCCAGCACCGCCTCGGTGGCAAGCATGTAAGCTTCGACCAAATATAGTGGTGGAGGCAAGATATCCGCCACCAAGTCCTTGCTCTCGACAATGTCGTCATACACTGGTCCGTTGACCTTCAATTGTGAGAGCGCAAAATGCTGCAAGCCGATTGAGGTGCCAGTCCAATGACGAATATGGCGGCGAAGGTAAGGAGGAGGCGGGCAATGGTGAGTTTCGGCACGACGTGTCCCTTAAACAGCCTGAACTATATCGCAGCAAATAAACACGGCATTCTCTAACTTCTGGTTATCCAACTAACTGACAATTATCAAAATTCACTTAGTCTTTCGTCGAATAAAGACCGCGGACAGGCACAACTGCGGGCAAACAGGCGTGGACTGTTTGAGACATCGTCCGACGCGCAAGCACGATTGAACGAGAGCGCGTGCTCCATGTGTTCTGATCGGACTTCCACAGCTGTCGCCGGACCCGATTTCGTCGTTCCATGCTGGACTGGCCTCGCGATTCTCATTGATATTTGCGGTCCATCCCGTTAGCTATTGTTCCATTCGGAAACCGGACATCGGCGGGAGGATGGGCGGTG
>NZ_JAIXSV010000300.1 GCF_027484505.1 Asticcacaulis sp. | reverse complement strand
GATTGTCCATCTTTTGCAGATGTATTCATAAGGTGTGAGGCCTTTGAGTGTCTTGAGGCGCTTGCCGAAATTATAGGCGTTGATGAAGTCAGTCAGGTGGGTCTTGAACTGATCGTGGCTGTCATAATGATAGCGTTTGACGGTGGCCTCCTTGATGGTGCGGTTCATGCGTTCGACCTGGCCATTCGTCCACGGGTGTTTAATCTTGGTCAGGCGGTGCTCGATGCTATTCTCACAGCAGACACGGTCGAAGATGTGGTCTGCGGCATAGACATGGCGCTCATGATTGGTGAACTGGATGCCGTTATCGGTCAGTACGGTATGGATGGCATAGGGGAGGCTTGCGATCAGGTTGCGCAGGAACTGTGCCGCCGCCATCTTGCCCGCCTTTTGATGCAACTCGACGTAGGCGAACTTTGAGGTTCGGTCGATGGCCACAAAGAGATAGAGCTTGCCTTCAGCAGTCTGGACCTCAGCAATATCAATGTGGAAATAGCCGATCGGGTACGCTATTCAAATAGGATTGCCTAATCCACGTTCCTTTTTTGCTTGCTAGGTTCGTTAGTAGCTGCATTCTTTCTGATTCAAGTCTTTCGAGATATAAATTTGTGTTGACCACCATGTTTTTATTGAGAGGCCGGGGGTCGATTTCAGCGATTAAATCACCTTTCTTTACCGTTTGACCAACGCGTACGGCAATCTTCTTCAAACGCCCCGATACCTGAGTCCCGGCCTTAAGATGCGTTAACGGTTCAACAGAGCCGTCTGTTAGAATGCAGGACTTAACGGTACCAAATTCCACTTTATACGTCTTGCGGCGCTGAGGAAGTTCATTTCCGTGAGATGAAAATAATAAAGTGCCTATAAGTGCAATCTCGAAAAGCGTAAAAAAAAGATAGTTTTTTCTTAACCATACAGATCTAACATCAACCAGTCTAACATTTCCGGATCCCGAAGATGAGTGATTACGCACTAATATATTGACATGACATCAAATTTGATGCCTTCACACCATCATAAATAATATAAATATTTATAAATTTACTCTATATATTTATAAATATGTATTTATCCAAATTAAATGAAAAGTACGATGTTTATGCAATCTTGATCAAATTTTTTACTTATTTAAACATGCCCGCAAACATATGAAGATGATTGATCCGATTTTAAAGAAATCCATCTCTGTATATCTTCAGGCATGCAGACCATTTCACCTTCATGAATGATCCGATGATCTACAACACGCAGACATCCGTCTCGTATGTCCGCCCACTTTAAGGTCAATACTAATGCAGAAAGGCATAAAAAATCGTAGGTTACATGTTCTAACGCGCCGCGTCTAGATTCTGTAGATTTTCCAATTACGCACCAGTTATTGTCACCAAGTTCTTTTTCTAAAAACGTATTTAAACGTTTACAGCCATTTTCTTCTTCGTTGGTTCTGTATAAAATAGCAACCCGACTAAACGCAGAAAACTTATCCTGTATCTTATCTGAAACTTCAGATGCGTGATCTCCACGCTTTTCATTTTTCATTTTGAGCCTCCACACCGAATACGGATTCCTAGGTTCAATACACAGAACCGATTGACTGAATTGCGGACAAATTGGGTCCTTTAAAACGCTTCTGTATAGATTCACGCAGCTACTCGCCCAACCCTCATGCATGATGGAAGAAAAGCGCCCGTATTGCTTAAGGGGATGCACGACGCGATGTTGCACGTTCTGGATGGCAATGGATGCGCATGCGCGCCTCCATCAGGCGGCGCAGGGTAGCAAACACCTCAGGCAGGGTAACTGCACACGTGGTTGGACGTGGCCGTCGACCCACGCCTCGGCTGTGGCCGCCGGATAGGCCCGCACATAACAGGCGTCACTGTGCTGCAGATCATAGGCAAAGAAACAAGCCTTCTGTTCAACGCCGCCGATGATCACCACAGCTTCACCAAAATCCGCCTGCGCATGCCCCGGCGGATGCGCCAGAGGTGCGAACATCTCCCGGTGGCGCCGTTCATGGTCGCGGACATAGTCCTTCACGATCGTATATTCAGGAAAACCTCGCAGACAAGGCACGCGGCAAGGGTATTCGTGTCCTGCGGATCGGAGAGCGCCGGTAAAAGCGGCGCGGCTCCTTTTAGATTGTCTTTTGAGAACGCTACCTTGAATTTTTCCTAATTGACGATATGATGCGTGATGTTTGATGACTGGTGATGACATGAGAACGACCTTAACGATAGATGATGACGTCCTCCAGGCTGCGAAAGCGGCGGCCGATCTGCAAAAACGCACGATCGGCGAGGTTATCTCGGAATGGGCCCGAAATGCGCTTTATAAGGCACCGGAAAACGCGGAGCGGAATGGTTTTCCGCTTTTGACGGTGCAAAAGCCGGGCGCCGTCGTCACGATGGATCTGGTGAACCAGCTTCGAGACGAACAGCCGTGACCTACCTGTTGGACGTAAATGTCTTGATCGCTTTGATCGATCCGGCGCACGTCGCACACCATGCCGCCCACGCCTGGTTTGGTACAATCGGACAGGCGACTTGGGCCACCTGTCCTTTGACCGAAAATGGCGTCATAAGGATCGTCGGAAACCCGAAATATCCGAACTCACCGGGATCGCCAGCGGCCGTTGCAGGTATCGTGCGGTCATTGAGGCAAATGCCAAGCCATGTGTTTTGGACCGATGATATCAGTCTGGTAGACTCGACTTACGTCGACACAAGCAAAATCACCACATCGGCTCAGGTGACAGACACCTACCTGTTGGCATTGGCGCGTGTGCGCGGTGGAAAACTGGTGACTTTTGATAGGCGATTGTCTGTTGCGGCTGTCAAAGATGGCAAGAGCGCGCTGGTTGTCATCGGCAACACTTAGCGGATGACTCCATGGCTTCCAAAGCGAAAATCAGTGACGAGGAACAGCGCCTTTGAATAGCGCGCTCAGCTCGCCCTTACCCACCCTCAACTTCGCGCTTGGAAATAAACACAAACTCAGTTTAGCTATCAATCGACTGCCAACTTGGGTGCGGGATCTTGACCCGGCCACAAGTGCGGGATTTTAAGACGGCCACCGGGGGTCGTCCGCGTGCCCGGGAGTGGTGCAGCCTGCCTTACCATGGTGGAGACGTCGTGCAGACCCATTCCAAGAGGTGCCGACAGCACTCAATTAGTGCATATCCGAGAACCCCAAGGGCTCATTTATATAAATCAAATTTTTATAAAATAAGTCCATATTGGAATTACCCCCAGGAACAGGTCGCTGTTTCGAGGGCAAGCGCGGGGGAGCGGTCTCCTGTGTGGCTCCCTCGCGCCCTTCTGTAAGCATGGGCTGATAGGTGGCCAGCCCGTTCAGCACCTTGTTCAGTTCCCCCTGAAGCTCGGTATAGCGCCATTTGAAATAGAGGAAGCCGCGCCACGAGAAGATGCCGTCGGAAAATTCAGCTGTCGAAAGGCGCAGAGTCATGCGCAGCGGATCGAGTTCACTATCGAGCTCGTTCGCCAGAATCTTCCCGGCCAGTTTCAGCGTCGCCTGTTGCATGGTGGTGCCGAAGGCCTCGCGCACCAGACTTTCGATTTCGCTATTGGTGAAGCCGATCATGCGGGTAATGTCGGCCTGGGTTATATAGAGATAGCAGGGGGCCGGACGATAGCCCTGCCGCCCCAGATGCTCACGAACCAGAAACGGATCAAGCGACGGCAGTTCGTCAAGCGCCCGCAGCACCTCAACATCAGGCAGGGCCGCGACGGCCTTAGATCGGTATGAAATTTAGCTGAATCGGGATTCCCAAATCAGAGAGGATCTGATTGAACTAAACCGCTGTCGCGGTATTGAGGCGTTGGGCTAGCGTGAGGTGCCCCTGGCT
The DNA here is from genome assembly GCF_027484505.1 of Asticcacaulis sp. Classification (GTDB taxonomy): domain Bacteria; phylum Pseudomonadota; class Alphaproteobacteria; order Caulobacterales; family Caulobacteraceae; genus Asticcacaulis. Next base: position 2,270 of record NZ_JAIXSV010000300.1, on the reverse strand, counting down.
GAGAGGATTTGGTGTCGAGCCAACCTTTCAGACAGGAGAACCCCAGATGGCCGAGATCAGCCCTCTACGCCAACGCATGATGGATGATTTGAAGATACGCAACCTCTCTGCGGAGACTCAGCGGTCTTATATCCACCATGTTTCTAGGTTCAGCCGCTACTTCGGGCGCTCACCCGATAAGCTTGGTATTGAAGACGTTCGTGCCTACCCACCTCCTCGAAGCCGGCACGGACCTGCGCATTATCCAGGTTCTGCTCGGCCATAGCAGTCCCGTCACAACAGCGCTTTACGCGCAGGTCTCCAAGGCGGTCATCGCCGGGACCAGCAGTCCATTTGACAGCTTAACGACACAGATTATTCCGCCCGACTGAGTAGGACGCCATGCGTCCTACCTTGGAAGTTGCCGATATTTTTCGCCGCCATGGCGAAGGCTATCGGCGACGGCGCCACGGTCATATTGGCCGTGTCGAGCGCCGTATCATGTCTGCCATTGAGACCTGTCGGACGTCCGCACTCGGCGGCCATGCAGAAGCCTGCACTGACTGCGGCGTGGTGCGTTACGCCTTTAACAGTTGCCGCAACCGCCACTGCCCGAAGTGTCAGGGCTTGGCGCGCGCCGACTGGCTGGCCGATCGTCAGGCAGAACTGCTTCCTGTGCCTTATTTCCACGTAGTTTTTACCATGCCGGCGCCGTTAGCTGAGATCGCTTTTCACAACAAGGCGGCGGTCTATGCCAGGATATGCTTCAACCTGAAATCATAACGCTCTAGTGTTATAAATATTGCGGAGAAAGGCCTCGTAGCCGATCTGTCCGATCAGCACCGACTGCCCGCCCAGTTTCAGATCATCCGGATCGAAAGGCAGGATGATCTTGGTCGTGGTGCGACGCGGCTTGGTGAACAGGTCCTGCTCATTGGCGCGCAGGGTGTGTTTGAGGATCGGGGCGAGGTTCATCTGCCGGTTGCTGAAAAACGGCTTTTGCGAATAGTCGGGCGTCTCGCCGTGCTAGCGATAGACGTGACCCAGATTGAGCATGCGCGAGGTTGACGCCGTATCACTTAGATCACTGAGGCTGCGAACATCGCCGTACATACCAAAATTCATAACGACTGTAGCCTTCTAGGTCTGCGCGCGATGGGAGGCGATTTCAAAATCAACTCGTATGCTAACGCCCACAAAAGAACACGGCAATTCTAAAATCGCATCAACGACTGTCGTCGTCGGGGGTTTGGAGCTACGTCGATCAAGTTGCGGAAAGAGCTTGGTCCTGTCGGAGGGCGATTGTATGCGTGCAGGAATGTGACTGGCGGGGAGCGTTCACCGTGGTGCCGGGTCGCGATCTGCGACATCAGACGAAGAGGCACGGCGATATCTGATCCCGCTGGCTTTCTCTTATTGACTCCTTTAGGTAGAGTAAGGGATAGCCTGTGCGCGACCGCGACTCAAGGCGTGGTCCGACGGGATCGAAACATTGTCTTGCTATTCCCTTGTATGCTATCACTCGGAAACACGCTCTGCTTCTGAGGTAGCAGGTTAACATTTCATGAGGTTCGATCAGTAGTGTCAGAACGTGCGTCGCCCAAAAACCCTCACTACACGAAGGCCATTCGGTCGTTAGTCGAGCGGAGGGAGGAGCTTGGCTACAGTCAATATGACGTCGCGCGCCTGTGGGAGAAACCGCAAAGCGTCATAGCCAAAATCGAAAGGCAACAGCGCACTCTGAGCTTATTTGAGTTCATTGAGTATTGCCATTTGCTCAAGATGGACCCAGTTCCTGTTATTTCTCATATCCACAAACAAATGTCTAAAAAAGGACGTAAAAGGAAACCGGTGTCAAAAAACGATTTAAATACTCCTGAATAATAGTGAGCATGAATGGCTGGGCTCTCCGTTTGATGTTCTTTTAGCGAATATTCGGAGAATGCTCTGCCAGCCCTGCAAAGGATTGGTCGAGAGTGAGTGTTTGATGTGACTGCGCTATGGTGTCCTTTCTATTGCCTGGTTGATATGACAGTCTCCTGAGAGCGGGAGGCTTTTTCATTCCGCTGTGGCAGGAGACGCGCCACGGCAACCAGCACCTGCGTCCGCTGTTGAAACGCCAGCGTGCCGGCCAGAGCGACGGTTACAAGGCTGATCAGGTGCAGGCTCAGAGGCACGGGCAGGATGGCGCGCTGCTCCATCTCGTTCAGCACCAGTATACTCCCCGTCAGGCCGATCAGCCCCCACGTGCTGAGGGCGGGCCAGCGGCCGCCCTGCCGCGCGACCAGATG
>NZ_JAIXSV010000353.1 GCF_027484505.1 Asticcacaulis sp. | reverse complement strand
GAAGGTGATCTAGAGCCTCATGCCGAAAAGTGGATACCACTTTTCGGAAAAAACATGAGGCGTTAGAAATAATTAGAGCCATTCGGCGGCTCAACTTAGCCGACGAATGCTCTAGGTGCATCCCTCCCTGTTTGCGGGGAGGGGGGACCACGAAGTGGTGGGTGGGGCAAGCCACACAAAGACCGCCCCCTCCGGCGAGACAAGCTCGCCACCTCCCCCTGAAATCAGGGGTAGTGCTAGGAAGCTAAAGGTTCAATGGCCAAGCCCGTTACCGTTCTGTCCGATCCGTTTCGCAAGGCGCTGATCCATTCGACGCGCGCTCTGGCGGAAGATCCCGACCTCGAAGTCGTCTTCGGGCCGGATGGGCCGCGTCTGGATGGCCGCAAGCTGGTCCTGCCCAATCCGCCGCGTGATTTGAATCCAAAGCAATCTCAACAGATTCGCGGTATTGCTGACCGTCTGGCTCTGCGTTTTGCGCACCATGACGATAAGGTGCACGCCCGCGCGCGCCCGCGCGATCAGAAAAGTGGTGAGGCTTTCGATGCGCTGGAGGAGGCGCGTCTGGAGGCCATCGGAGCGAACGCCATGGGAGGCGTGCGTCTGAACCTCAATGCGGCCAATGTTGGCGCTCTGGAAAAGAGCGGCTTGGTTTCCAAGGAGACCAAGGACGAGGTCGGAATGGCCTCCATGCTGGGGCAGATCGCGCGGGAATATCTGACAGGGGACAAGGCCCCCGGCATTATCCAGCGCATCATCAACTTCTTCCGGGGCGACATCGAGAGCAAGACCGGCGAGCGTCTTCAGCAATTACTGCCCTATATCCATGATCAGGCGGAGTTCGCCAAACGGGCGCGCCGCATTATCCGCGATCTGGATATGGAAGACGACTCTCAGGACGCGGAAGACGAAGAGCAAAAGAACGACGAGGGAGAGGACGAACAGTCCGAAGGCAATGACCCCTCGGCTGAGGCCGAAGAGGATGCGGAGGATCAGGACGATTCGCAGCCGCAACAGGAAGAAGAACCCACTGGCGGTGATGATCAGTCCCAGACCGGCGACGAGGACTTCACCCAGATGTCGGGCGATCCGCAGTCTCTGGCCGAAGGCTCCGCCGATGAGGTGGTCGATGGCGAGGCCGCCGAGGCCAGCCAGATGCAGACCCCCAATGCGGGCGGTGAGCGCAAGGACTACGACGTGTTCACCAAGGCCTATGATGAGGTCATCAACGCCGAAGACCTGTGCGACCCCGAAGAACTGGAGCGGCTGCGCGGCTTCCTCAATCAGCAACTGGCCAATCTGTCGAACGTCGTGGCCCGGCTGGCCAACCGTCTGCAACGCCGCCTGATGGCGCAACAAAGCCGGTCGTGGAATTTCGACCTCGAAGAGGGCGTGCTCGATGCGTCGCGCCTGACGCGGGTGATTATCGACCCCAGCGCACCCTTATCGTTCAAGCAGGAAAAGGACACCGAGTTTCGCGACACGGTGGTGACGCTGCTGCTCGATAATTCCGGCTCGATGCGCGGGCGGCCGATCATGGTCGCAGCCATCTGCGCCGACGTGCTGGCGCGGACTCTGGAACGCTGTGGTGTCAAGGTCGAGATTCTGGGCTTCACCACCAAGGCGTGGAAGGTCTGTTAATCACGCGAACAGTGTGTGCGCGAAGGCAAACCGGCGGCGCCGGGACGCCTTAATGATCTCCGGCACATCATCTATAAGGCTGCCGATAATCCCTGGCGGCGGGCCAACAAGAATCTTGGCCTGATGATGCGCGAGGGCCTGTTGAAAGAGAATATCGACGGGGAGGCCCTGCAATGGGCCTATACGCGCCTGCTGGGCCGGCCGGAGTCGCGCCGTATCCTGATGGTTATATCCGACGGTGCCCCGGTCGATGATTCGACCCTCAGCGTCAATTCGGGCCACTATCTCGAAAACCATCTGCGCAAGGTCATTGCCGACATCGAAGGGGCCGGGCGCGTTGAGCTGGCGGCCATCGGCATTGGACATGACGTGACGCGCTATTACCGCCGGGCCATGACGCTGATTGATGTCGAGCAACTGGGGGGGGCGCTGATAGAAAAGCTGGCCGAGCTGTTTGATGAAAAAACCGCCGCACGGCGGTGATATGTCCGCCTTTGCCTTGAGGTAGAGGGTGGTCAAACGGAGGTCTCATGCGATTGGCTTTGTGGCTCTCTGCCCTGCTGGCGACTACGGCTGTGGCCGGTCCCGTCCCCTATCAGGGCGGTACGCGGGTGACTTTCATCCCCTTACCCGCGGTCAGCGGTGCACCAACACAAAAGGCCCGCTATATCGGCGGGTATGTGGTGAAGGGGGAGGGCGCGTCCTGGCTGTCCGGCCTGTCCGATCTGGTCGTCAAACCGGGTAAGGATGGGGTGATGATCGACGCTATCGGCGATTACGGCAGCCGCGCGCGCTTTACCCTGCCGGTGCGCGGCACAGAAGGCCCGCTGAGCGTGGAGATGTTGCGCGGGGCCGACGGCAAGCCCTTTGGCAACAAGTCGCTGTCCGATGCCGAAGACATGGCCGTCAATCCGCGCGATGGCACGGTCTATGTCTCGTTTGAAGGCGATGCGCGGGTAATGCGCTACGGCCCCGATCTGGGCGGGCCGGGGGAGCGTCTGCCGCTGACGGGCCTGCCTGCCCTGCCGTCCAATGAAGGGCTTGAGGCCGTCACGCTGCACCTGTCCTCTAAGGGCGAAGCGTCGCTGATGGCATCTTTGATTCTGGGGGCCGAGGTCGGCGGCTTCTGGAGATGCCCACTCGATACGTACAGATGCGAGGCGCTCATAGGGCCGACCACACCGGGTTTCACGTACAAGCTGGTGTCTCTGGCCCCGCTCGACCCAGCCAAACCCGATGAGATGCTGGCCCTCTATCGCTTCTATCTGCCCGTGGTGGGGGCGAGAAACGTCCTGCGCGTTCTGCGGTTGGAAGGTAATCGCCTCACGCTGGTCGATACCATCCTGCGAATCGAACCGCCCCTGCCTATCGACAATTATGAGGGCGTGTCGGCGGTCAAAACGCGCGACGGTTACCGGCTCTATCTGATCAGCGATCCGATCGGGGATAATGACCCGACTCACCTGCTGATGTTCGATTATCGACCCTGATGCTTACGCTGATCGCCCCGGCAACCGCTTCGGCCCAGATTATGCTGGCTGTTCTGGTCTGGCGGCAATCCGCCTTGCCGGGACGCCGTGAGATGGCCGCCGCCCTGTGTCTGGGGGCGCTCTATTTCCTGCACGCCGCTTTTCCGGAAGTGCTGAGGCCTCTGGTGCCGATCATCGTAGCCGGACCGCTGGTGTTCAACCGTGCTCTGGGTCTGGGTCTGGGGCTGACGCCGCGCCCACTTCAGGTCGATGCGGCGCTTCTGGTGTTGCTGGTGGGATTAGCGGGCCTCGGATTTGTTTTCTCACCGGCGCAACTCGTCTGGGACGCGCTCAGTCTCTATCTCTTTTTTGAACTGCCTGTGCGCCTGTGGCGGCGCTTGCCCGGTGACCTGCTTAACGCGCGCCGCCGCGTCAGCTATGCCTTGCTGGCCGCCGGGGCTTTGCTGGGGGCTGGCCTTGCCATAGCCTCGGTTCTGGGCGGGTCTACTCCGGCGGCCACCGTCGGGGCCCTCCTGACGTTCCTGCTGTGTCTGGCCACGGTCGCTTTTGGCGGAGAGCTTAAGCGAACCTTGTCGCCGGAGCCCAAAGGGCTGGATGCCGCCGAAACGCGCCTGCTGCAACGGGTGCGCGCTGAAATGGCCAACACCTATGCCGACCCAAGGCTCAGCCTGTCGCGGCTGGCGCAGCGGCTCGGCATAGCCGAACACCGTCTTCGCCGGGTTATTCACGCCGGCGAAGGGGAGGAGCATTTTAGCCGATACCTCAACCGCTGGCGCATCGAATCGTTCAAGGCGCGGGCGAAGGAGGAGGGTACGATTCTCGAACTGGCGCTGAGCGTGGGCTACAATTCTTTGTCGGCCTTCAACCGCGCGTTCAAGGCCTCGGAAGGGATAACACCCAGTGCCTTTCGTGCGGCTCTGAAAGCGAAGACCAGCGACGCCAGCCCGAAGACGCCCGACACGATGAGCGGCCAGTAGGCATTGCCCAGCAGCGTCCCCGCTGCAACCGACAGCAGCGCACCCGTCAGTCCCGTCATTTTGAAAGCGTGCTCTGCGGGGTTCAGCCAGCGACGCCAGTTCTGGGGCAGGAGGGTGCGTCCGACATCCCAACCGCCATAAAAGATCATGCCTCCCATCGCCCCGTTGACGAGGGCGGGGGACCATTGCACAGCCCCACCGTGACGAATGAACCATAACAGGCCGATACCACCCCCCAGCAGGGCGAGTGCGGGAATCATGTCCGGCCATGCGCGGCCCCGGTCCCGCAAGCGCAGGGCGCGTGGCCCGCTCCATAGCTGATAGGCGACCAGCACACTCACGCCCATCAGGTCCAGCTTGCCGCGAAACAGGAACGCCCCGATCAGGGCGGCGGCAACCGACAGGCCCGTCAGCCCCAGCATCAGGCGGCCGCTGAGTCGATGCAGGCGATCACCCTTGCGGTGGCCCAGAATGAATAGACCGGTCAGCAGGGCGGCGCTGGCGCTCAGGACGTGGGTAAAGATGTTGAGACTGTGCAGATCAGGCATAAAGGGCTCCTTGTGTGAGGGCCTTTGTGCCGGGCGTATGTCGCTCCGACTGCGCGATTTCAGAAATCAGTCATACCAAGGGTCATTGAATCGGCCGTTGGTATCCCTGTGCCGGCGCGGGTTCAGGCAACAAAAAACCCCGATGCCGGAGCTTCGGGGTTTTTCGTGTGTTCGGTTTCACCGAAGATTAGGCCGCGGCCTTCTCAGCCAGTTTCGCCTTGATCTGCTTCTTCAGGCGACGAGCGCGCAGAGACAGTTCGGTATCGTCAGCCTTGACGAGGAAGGCGTCCAGACCGCCCTTGAAATCCAGCGTGCGCAGGGCGGCGTTGGAGATCTTCAGACGGAAGGATTGACCCAGAGCTTCGGATTGAAGCGCGGTTTCACGAAGCGAGGGCAGGAAGCGACGCTTCGTCTTGATGTTTGAGTGGCTCACGGAGTGGCCGACCATCGGGCCGACACCGGTGAGTTCGCAACGACGCGACATGATATCCACCTTCGTTAGAAACAATAGACAGGGCGCGGCCTTTCAACGGCAGCGCAAGAGGCGCGTTCTATAGGCAAAGCCAGCCACAGCGTCAAGCGGAAAAACCCCACTTTCAGGTGAAAGCCTTCGGCAGGTCTGACATCGGCTTGACGACGATCTGCTGGGAATCGCGCCAGATGATTTCCTTGGCGATGCGCGCCTTGATGTCACGCACCGGCAGGCCACCTTCGCCAATAAGCCAGGCGCAATAGCGCGCCCGCTCAATGGCTTCAAGCGCCTTCGGATCAAACCAGCAGATCCCCCAGATCGACCGCCGCCGCTTGAAGTGACGGCCGATTCGGTCGGGCACTGCCAGATAGCGGTTGTACCAGTCGAACTGCTCAGACAGTTCGTCGGTAATCCAGCGCGGTGCGCCGTTGCGGTACAGATACCACGACGCCTGAAAGAAACCGCTTTCGACGCCGCTCCACGGATGGATCAGCGGCGTCACAAAGCGCACATATTGAGACGAGGACATGACCTCACACGCCCGCGCGGATTCAGGCGCGGGGTCCTTCTGTAGGTTGGGAACGGGAAAGGGAAACGGCCCTTCGGGCCTATTTCAGGCCCGAAGGGAGATTGCGTTCGGATGGCCGGTTTATCTGGCGCATGCGGAAATCTCCGGTGTGAGGTCAAAGAGGCGGTCCTGATATCCGTCTCGCGGTGGTCAGGCAAGATGGTTAAAAATGAAATCATATACTGTGGAAAACCGGCCACAGGTGAATCCGCAGTGACTCTTTATAGCATCAGGCCGAAATGTCCTCGCGGCGGTGGGTCATACCTAATCAAGAGGATAAAATGGACGACACCGCGAAGTTCGATACCGTCGGCGGTCAGGGCGGAGAGACCCATCAGCAGGTCCATCATTCCGGTCCGCATACGCCGGAAGGGCATCTGACCACCAATCAGGGGATTCGCGTCTCCGACAACCAGAACAGCCTGAAGTCCGGGGAGCGTGGCCCGACCCTGCTCGAAGACTTTGTTTTACGCGAAAAAATCTTTCACTTCGACCACGAGCGCATCCCTGAACGCATCGTCCATGCCCGCGGGTCGGCGGCGCACGGCTATTTCGAACTGACGCAGTCCCTGTCCGACATCACCACGGCCGATCTGTTCCAGCGGGTGGGCGGGCGTGTGCCGGTCTTTGTGCGCTTTTCGACCGTCGCCGGCGGGGCGGGCAGCGTCGATACGCCGCGCGACGTGCGCGGCTTCGCGGTGAAGTTCTATACGCAGGAAGGCAACTGGGACCTTGTGGGGAACAATATCCCGGTCTTCTTCATTCAGGACGCTCTCAAGTTTCCTGACCTTGTGCACGCAGTGAAGATGGAGGCCGACCGGGGCTATCCGCAGGCCGCCTCGGCGCACGACACCTTCTGGGACTTTGTGTCCCTGATGCCGGAATCGACGCACATGCTGATGTGGGCCATGTCCGACCGCACCCTGCCGCGCGCCTTTCGCACCATGGAAGGGTTCGGCATCCACACCTTCCGCTTCGTCAATGCCGGGGGGAAGTCTACCTTCGTCAAGTTTCACTGGAAGCCGAAGCTGGGGCTGCAATCGCTGGTGTGGGACGAATCGCTGAAGATTCAGGCCGCCGATAACGACTTCCACCGCCGCGACCTGTTCGAGGCCATCGACAGCGGGGCCTTCCCCGAATGGGAACTGGGGGTGCAGTTGTTCGATCAGGCGCAGGCCGACAGCCTGCCCTATGATGTGCTGGACGCCACCAAGATCATCCCCGAAGAGGTGGTGCCGGTGACCATAGTCGTGCGCATGGTGCTCGATCGCAACCCGGACAACTTCTTTGCCGAGGTGGAGCAGGTGGCCTATTGCCCGGCCAATATCGTCCCCGGCATTGACTTCAGCAACGACCCGCTGTTGCAGGGTCGGCTGTTCTCCTATCTCGATACGCAGCTCAAGCGGCTGGGCAGCCCCAACTTCCATCAGTTGCCGATCAATGCGCCTAAGTGCCCCTTCCAGAACTTCCAGCGCGATGGTCACATGCAGATGCAGGTGCCCAAGGGGCGCGCCAACTATGAGCCGAACAGTCTGGGGGCGAACGGCGAAGAGGGCGGGCCGCGCGAATGTCCGGTGACCGGGTTCACGACCCTTGCGGCTCAGGACGGCGCTGACGAGCAGGGCGACAAGCTGCGCGTGCGGCCGGAGCTGTTTGCTGATCATTATTCTCAGGCGCGTCTGTTCTGGAAATCGCAAACGGAGTCCGAGCGCGCCCATATCGCCTCGGCCTTCGTGTTTGAACTGTCGAAGGTCACGCTGCGGGGAGTCGCGCCGCGCATGGTGGCCAATCTGCGCCAGGTCGATGAGGAGCTGGCGGCGCGCGTGGCGGCGGGGCTGGGGATCGACCTGCCCGATGCGGCGCAGGCGGCGCGCGAACCCATCGACATGGCACCCTCCGACGCCCTGTCGATCCAGAAAAACCTGAAGCCAACCCTGCAAGGCCGCAAGGTGGGTATCCTGATCTGCAAGGATAGCGATGCGGCGATCTTAAGCCAGCTCAAAGCCGATATCACGGCGGCGGGCGCTACGCCCTTCGTGGTCGGGGTGCAGATCCACGGCATACCGCTATCGGATGGCAGTCTGGCCGATGCCGACGGGCAATTGCTGGGCGCGCCGTCACAACTCTTCGATGCGGTGTTTGTCTTGCTGTCGGAGGCGGGGACAAAGCGTCACCTCAAAGAAGCGGCCTCGGTCGAATGGGTGATGAACGCCTTTGGTCACCTGAAGGCCATCGGCCATACGCCTGAGGCTCAGCCCCTGCTGGACAAGGCGGGCGTGGTGCCAGATGCGGGCGTGGTGGGTGCCGACGGTTTTATCGCCGCGGCGTCCCAGCGCTATTTCGACCGCGAACCGAGCCTGCGGACTCTGGCCTAAATGCAAAAAACCCCGGAGATCGCTCTCCGGGGTTTTCTCTAGGTCTATTACCTAAAAATCAGGCCGCCTTGATCAGCGACTTGTTGAGCAGGGCCACGGCGGCGTCGCGGTCGATCTTTTCGATCGCGGCGACTTCGCGGGCCATGCGGTCGAGAGCCGATTCGTAAAGCTGACGCTCGGAATAGGACTGCTCTGGCTGATTCTCGGCGCGGTGCAGGTCACGCACCACTTCGGCGATGGAAACGAGGTCGCCGGAATTGATCTTGGCTTCGTATTCCTGAGCGCGGCGCGACCACATGGTGCGCTTCACGCGGGCACGGCCCTTCAGCGTCACCAGAGCCTGCGACATGACGGCGGCGGGGGCGAGGTGGCGCAGACCGGCCGTCTTGGCCTTCTTGGTCGGGACGCGCAGGGTCATCTTCTCATGGTCGAAGGTGACGACATAGACTTCGAGCTGATAGCCAGCCACTTCCTGGCTCTCGACAGCGGCCACGGTGCCGACGCCATGCGCCGGATACACAACCTTGTCGCCCGTCTTAAATTCGAGTTCTGCTGCAACAGTCGTCATTGCGGTCCTCTTTCTGTTTGAATGAGGCCGAAGGTCAGGCGCTGAGGTAATCCGTTCACACAACGCATACGGCTAACCGGCGATCAGGGAGGAGGCCGGAAGACGCAGACGCAAAAAAACAACGACGTCCCTGTATTGGCTGAGGGGCATCGCTGCTATGTATGAATGGACTAAGACAAGCCTGTCATCCGACCTTTGTCGAAGATGCCGGATGTGCGGGAGAGCGCAGGCGGCATTTTAGGTGAATATAGGGAGATGCCGGTGGAACGCGACGCGCGCCTTTGCATCAGTGAAACCATGTCTATCATAAAATTACACAAAAATAAAGTCCGGCTGTCAGGAAAGCGTCGCCGTGATGCGCGGCGCAGGGTTGAGGTCAGGGGCCAAGTGTATCTGCGTCTTATGAACAGAATGGCGAAGTAAAGGTGGATGTCACCCGCGCATACACTTCCTGAAACGGCGAATTTGCGCATCGTTTTCAATCAAAATGCGCCTGTGTTTAATTCTAGAGAGAGATATTTCCTGTTTCGTCAGAATTTTGGACGTGCCAAATTTTCGTGCGGGGAGGGGCCGCGTTCAAAAAGCTTGTGGATGAAAGTATAGGAGCGGGGGCGGTGGAGCCGAGGCGTCGCGTCGCGGGCGGCAACAATTATGAAGATTTGTTACGGCCGCCGTGATCGCGCGGTCCGAAGGCGGGCAGACTCAGCGACCAGTGAATCGCCGCTCCGCGCAGCGCCAGGGCAGCGCCAAATCCGCAGAGGCCTGCCGGCCAGAAGGACAGGCCAAACAGGGTCAGGGTGACAAAGACCGACGCCCCCAAAAGCGCGGCGGTGATATAGATTTCCCGGCGCAGCAACAGGTTGGGTTCCCCGGCCAGCACGTCGCGGATAATCCCGCCAAAGGTTGCCGTCAGCACGCCCATGACCACAGCGGACACAGGCGCGACGCCGAGGTTCAGCGCCTTGGCCGCCCCTACAACCGCATAGGCCGCCAGACCCATGGCATCCAGCCACAGCATGGCCAGCATCCGCTTTCCGGGCTTGCCATCCGGGCGCGGCGAGGCATTGCGCGGAGCCAGTACCCACACGGCCAGCCCGGCCAGCGCGCAGATCAGGATATAGTCGGGCCTCTGCACCCAAAACACCGGCGCTCCGATCAAAAGGTCACGCAGCGTCCCACCGCCAACGCCGGTAATGGCGGCGAAAAAGGTGAAGGTGATGATGTCCTGCCGCCCGCGCGCCGCGGCTATGGCGCCAGAGGCCCCAAACAGGGCCACGGCGGCGTAGTCCAGCCAGAAGAGGGCGGCATTCAGGGCACTGACGGCGGGATCGGGGACGGTCATTCGCCTTGCTTACTGTATTTTAGCGGCCCACGCGATTCCCACTCGCGTCAATCATCAATTCGCCGTCTTCTTTGCAGAAAGGACCGGCTGGCCAGCGTTCCAGCAGATCGAGCACGATGTCTGACGGTCGGCACAGCCGCGTGCCCTTCGGCGTAACGACAAAGGGCCGGTTGACCAGTATGGGGTGGTTGAGCATGGCCTCGATCAGGTCTTCATCGCTGACACCGGAGGCCAGCAGGCCCAGTTCGGCCGCCGGCGACTTGTGTTCACGCAGGGCCTGACGCGGCGTCAGACCGGCCTCCGCAAACAGGGTCAGCAACTGATCCCGCTGCCAGCCGACGCTCAGATAGTGGACGATCTGTGGCGTGTAGCCCGCCGCTTCGATGACGGCGAGGACGTTGCGCGACGTGCCGCAGTCGGGATTGTGATAAATGGTAACGGTCATGAAGCCATCCTCTGCGGGGTGGTTTTGTTTTCTGGGGAGATCTGGGCTGGGGGCGACTTTAGCAACCAGCCAAAAACGAGGAAAGCCATGGCGGCACCAGCGCTTTGAGCGGCGATAAAACCGGGCACGGAGGCAAGAGTAATGCCTGCGAAGCTGTCGGTCAGGCAGCGCGCCACAGTCACAGCGGGGTTGGCAAAGGCGGTCGAGCTTGTGAACCAGTAGGCTGAGGTGATGTAAAGCCCTACGGCGGTGGGTGTAAAATCGGGCTTGAAGCGCAGGCAGCCGAAAATTGTACCGAGCAGGCCGAAAGTCGCCACCCCTTCCGACAGCATAACGCCGGAACCGTCGCGCAGTCGGGTGGCCGACTGGATCAGGGCCTCTCCGAACATGCCGTGGGCGATCCCGACGCCGATGACCGCCCCGGCGAATTGCGCGACCATATAGGCCGCCGCCAGAGCCGGACGGATGTCGCGGCGTATCATAAAGGTCAGCGTCACCAGCGGGTTGAAGTGGGCGCCAGACAGCGGCCCCAACAGGGTGATCAGTACGATCAGGCCGGCCCCCGTCGCCACCGCATTCGCCATAAGCGCCAGAGCGGTGTTACCGCCTGACAGGGCCTGCCCCATGATGCCCGATCCGACAACAATCGCCAGTAGCCAGGCGGTGCCCAGTGCCTCAGCCGCTAATTTGCGTAAAGCCATCTCCATGCGTCGCACTTTCAGCACGCACAGGTTAGTTTGGCGATCACGGGCTGACACAGTTCGGGCGCGCCGCCGCAGCAGTTTTCCATCAGAAACCCCAGAAGCCCGCTGACGCCATCCATGTTGGCGAAATAACGAATACTGCGCCCCTCGCGCACGCTGTGGATCAGGCCCGCCTGAGTCAATATGGCCAGATTGGCGGACATGGTGTTCTGACGTACCCCCAGACGCTCGCCGATTTCACCAGCGGGCAGGCCATGATGCCCCACCTGCACCAGCAGACGGAAGACATCGAGGCGTGTTTCCTGACTGAGCGCAGCAAGGGCAACGAGGGTTTGTTTTTTATCCATATATCATGATTATTTGATATATTTGACCGAGTCAAGAGAGACGGTCATGGCTGCCTCAGATACAAAAAGAGCGCCCGATGCGGCGCTCTTTGTCTTTATTTACCGTCGCCGGGCTTTTCGGAGAAGTATTTCTCGAACTTGCCGGTTTCGCGTTCAAAATCCTCACGATCGGCGGGCGGGGTGCCCTTGACCGAGATGTTCGGCCAGACGCGGGCGTATTTGGAGTTGACCTCCAGCCACTTGCCGTCTGGCTCGTCCTCGGTATCCGGCTTGATGGCGTCCACGGGGCATTCCGGTTCACAGACGCCGCAGTCGATGCACTCATCCGGATTGATAACCAGGAAGTTTTCACCCTCATAGAAGCAGTCCACCGGACAGACTTCGACGCAGTCCATAAACTTGCACTTAACGCAGGGATCGGTGACGATATAGGTCATGGAACTCAGGTGCCTTTAGTGGGGACAGGTGCCAGAAAACAGGGTCTGTAAAGTGTTTGGGGTCATGACTTTTGCGGCGCGCACTGTCAAGGCTTTAGCCACACCCTGACCGCGATTTTTACTAAACCGCCCAAGGGCTTTGGCTTAAGCCTGAGCGCCCGGCCTGAGAGTGAAACCTATTCGCAGGACTCGTACAGGCCCTGCGCCTCGCTGGCCGGGCCGCGGCGTTCGCCCATGTCGAGGACGCGCACGTCGATCAGCCTTGCCCCGACGGCAAAAGTTAGACGGTCGCCGATGCGGACTGTGTGGCCGGCCTTCTGGATGCGCGCCGTCTGGCCGAAGCGTTCCAGCCGCAAAAGGCCGCTTTCGGCGAACTTCGCCGACAGGGCGCGCGTCTTAAAAAAGCGGGCGCGCCACAGCCAGACATCAATGCGACAGGTTTCAGGAGCGGATTCCATGTCGCATTCTAACCCTGCGATTGCAAAAATCATTGCTTATTTTGCACCGATGCCGCAGGTCAACAATCGATTGTTTTGCGCTCGACACCAGGGGATTCGTCGTGACAGGTCTGTTGAAGTCAGAAGGTAATCTGCTGATCGCGCTGATCGTGGCGGCGATTGCCATCCCGCTGGAACACAGCCTTGTTGGCTCGGGTCAGAGCGTCGCCCTGATCGCGTCTATCGCCCTGATCGGGGTGATCATTCTGGTGTCGCTGCGCGTGGCGCACCATGCCGAGGTGCTGGCCGAAAAGGTCGGTGAACCCTATGGCACCATGATCCTCACCCTGTCGGCCGTGCTGGTTGAGGTGGTCATCCTCGCTATCATGCTGGGCCATTCGCACAACCCGACTTTGGCACGCGACACCATCTATTCGGCGGTGATGCTCGACATCAACGGCATTATTGGCGTCGCCGCGATCCTAGGTGGCCTCAAACACGGTGAGCAGCCCTATAATGATGCGTCGGGCAAGACCTATATCGTCATGATCATGACCGGTATGGGCGTCTCCATGTTGGTGCCCGAATTTATCCCCGTGGCACACTGGAAGGCCTATTCGGTGTTTTCCATCGGCATCATGGTCTTCCTCTATGCCATGTTCCTGCGTCTTCAGACGACGAAACACAGCTATTTCTTCAGCTATACCTATGCCGTGACGGG
>NZ_JAIXSV010000141.1 GCF_027484505.1 Asticcacaulis sp. | reverse complement strand
CTGGTCGTCAGTCCGCTTTCGCTTGAAGACACCCGCCGGGCTATCCGTGCCTCACTGCCCGGTAACGTGCCGCAGATGGGCGATATCGGTGAAATGATCCACCGGCGCACCTCCGGAAATCCGTTTTTTATCAACCAGTTTTTGCGCACTCTTCTGGAGACCGGTGCTATTCGCTTCGATCCCTTGTCGGAAAGCTGGTCGTGGCAGCCCGACGGGTCTCAGGGGGCTGCTGCCCCCAGAGATATTGCGTCATTCATGGCGGAGAAGCTGGCCAGTCTGCCGCCGGAGACCCAACATCTGCTGCGCCATATGGCCGGTGTCGGGCGCACGGTGAACACGGACCTGTTGTGTGCCCTGATGGCGATAGAGCCCGCGACCTTGCGGCGTCAGATCAGGCCACTGATCGACAGCGGACTGCTTGTGGAAGAGACGGCAGATTATGCCTTCGTCCACGACCGCGTGTTCGAGGCAGCCTATGGCCTGTCCACCGACCTTCAGCGATCTGAGGTTCACGCGCGTATTGCGGACCTTTTGCTCGCTCAGCCGACCAGGCCCACCGACGATGGGCTTTTTGACATCGCCAACCATATCGAGCGCGCCAATCCGGAAGCGCTTTCACCGGATCAGAAATTGATCTTTGCAAAGGTCTTGTACGATGCCGCCACCGCGGTCCGACAGTCCGGCGGCATCGTGCAGGCAAAACGCTATCTGGGCGCTGCTCTGCGCCTGATGTCCGAAACGTGGTGGCAGGCGTCTCACGCGCTGACCTTCAATATCCATGTGGCTTATGCCGAAATATTGCTGGCTGATGCCCAGACGCAGGCGGCAGCTGAAGTGATCACGCGGCTGCTTCAACATGCGCAATCCGGCATCGAGGAAGCCGCCGCACGGCGCTTTCAGGCCCACTATCTGACGCTTCAGTCCGATTATGATGCGGCGATCGACGTGGCACTCATTGGATTGACGTCGCTGGGCATCTCGCTGGAACGCTATCCGTCGGCTGAGACGATTGATCGCGCCTATGCCCGCGTTCAACAGGCGCTTGCCGGGCGTCCGGTGGCCGCCTTGAGTGAACTGACCCCGATGTCAGACCCGCAGATGCAAAGCGCCATGGCGCTGCTGTCCACTCTGATTTCCTCTATTTTTACGACGGATGGCCTGCGCTTTGTGCATCTGGCCACCATTGTCGAATTGTCGATCCGCCACGGGGTAGCACCGGAATCGGCCTATGGTCTGGGCTGGTACGGCCCCATGATTGCGGCCATGTACGACGCTTATGAGGATGGATACGCCTATAGTCAGGTCGCGCTCGAACTGGTCGAAAAGCACGGCTACGATGCGCAGCGCACCTCCGCTCTGACCGCCGTGGATCAGATCTGCGTGTGGAAACAGCCCATGTCCTACGCCCTTACCCAAGTGTATGAGTCGATCAGTGCGGCGGACAAGGCTGGTGATGCGGGCATGATCTGCTACGCCCGCAACCATCTGATTTCGGACCTGCTGGTGATGGGCGTCCCCCTGTGGCGCGTGGCCGAAGACCTGACGCCGTCACTGGCCCTGACCCAGAAGTTTGGCTATCGCGACATTGAATTGCTGCTCAGAGGTCAGCAGCATCTGGTTCACAGCCTTATGAACGCAGGGCATGATATGGCACCGGATCTCGCCAGTCATGGCAATGTCGCCGTGACCACCCGGTTCTGGGTCAATCTGTACTTAGGCATTGCCGACTATTGGCTGGGCAGGTTTGACTCCTCTGTATCCAGACTGGCGGAAGCTTCGGGTCTGACCTCCTATTTGCTGGCGCATATCGATACGGCGTGGTGCGATTTCTTTCTGGCCCTGGCGCTTGCCGCACAGGCCGAAGACGAGATCAGCCGCCCGCAGGCGCTGCAAAAGATGGCACCCCTGCGCGTCAAATTTGCGCAGTGGGTTAACCTTAACCCGCTCACCTTTGAGAACAAACTGTTCCTGATCGACGCGGAAATCGCCCGCCTTTCAGGGCAGGACCTGCGGGCCCTGTCTCTTTATGAGCGTGCCGCTTCTGCGGCTGAAAAGGCCGGTTTTATTCACGAGCAGGCTCTGGCGCATGAGCGGGCAGGGCGGCACCTGTTTGCGGCGGGCATTCGTTCTACGGCAGCGCATCACACGGATATCGCTGCTGATCTTTATGGCCAGTGGGGGGCGGCCGCCAAGACCTCACAGCTGGCGCAGGAGTTCGGGGCCGCCGTGCCCCGGCAAGACCGTCCGCTGGCGACGGATGATGGCCTCGATATGTCGCTGGCCTTGCGCACGTCGCAGGCACTTTCCGAAGAGATACTTCTTGATAATCTCGTCCGCTCCTTGATGCGCGATATGATCGTCCATGCCGGGGCCGATTTTGGCTCATTGATGACGATGCGCGGCGGAACGCCCGTTGTAGAGGCCAGTGGGACGATCACGGATGGCAAGCTCAGCGTGAAGCGTGAAATGGGGCAGGATAGTGCTCATGTGGTGCCCGCCACCATCCTTAATACGGTCAAGGCGACCCGCAAGGCGTTTCTGCTGGCGGATGCGCGCACAGATTTTCAGGGCCTGCACGGCTCCGTGACGGGCGCGCGCTCCATTCTCTGCGTGCCCATTGTCCGACGCGGGGATCTGACTGGCGTCGTCTATCTCGAGAACAATCTGGCGGGCGGTGTCTTTGCCCCGGCCCGGATTGCCATGATCGAGCTGCTGGCGTCTCAGGCAGCCATTTCACTTGAAAACGCAACGCTTTACGCCGAGCTTGTTCAGGAGAACGAGCGACGGGCGAGGAGTGAGGCCGCTCTGTTGACGGCGCGTGCCGAGCTGGCGCGGACCTCTCAACTGACAACTCTGGGTGGGCTGGCGGCCTCGATTGCACACGAAATCAACCAGCCTTTGTCGGCGATAGCCAGTCACGCCGATGCCAGCCGTCGCTGGCTGGAACGGCCCCGGCCTGACCTGCCCAATGCCCTGAAAGGCGTTGAAAGTATCCGGGCCGGTGTAGATCGGGTCACCAAGATCATTCAGGCGCTGCGATCCATTGCGCGGCAGGTGCCGCAGACGTTTGAAGAAATGGCCGTGGACCCGATGATCCGGCACGTTCTGCATCTGACCGAGGCGGAGGCAGTCATGTCCGAAATCAGCGTTACAACGCGGCTGAGTTGCGAAGAGTACCGGGTGATGGGCGACCGGACGCAACTGGAGCAGGTGATGCTGAACCTGATCACAAACGCGGTGGATGCCATGGTCAAATTGCCGGCACATCGCCGCAAGCTTGAGATCGAGTCCTTTGTTGAAGAGTCTCAGGTGACGGTTGCCGTGCGCGACAACGGACCGGGTATTCCTGCGGCGGTGCGCGACGCCCTGTTCGATCCGTTGGTGACGACCAAAGCATCAGGCATGGGAATGGGGTTGGCGATCTGCAAATCCATCATCGAAGCCCATCAGGGCGTCCTTTCGGTGGAAAGCCGCGAGACGGGGGCGGCTTTCAGCTTTTCCATTCCAGTGGCGTCAAAACGGCCTGACGGCCATTGACGCGCGGAGATTATCAGGGGCAATCGGGGTATCAATATGTTGGCAACATCCAGAGCCGTGAGAAGGAAGCCTGACATGCAGGGTTCAGGTGCACCGGTCATCATCATCGTTGATGACGATCCTATGGTCCGCAATGCCATAGACGATCTGTTTCGTTCGATGGGCTATGCGACGCGCGGCTTCGAAAGCGCGCAGGACGTGCTTGAACTGGATCTGGCCGATGAACTGGCCTGCATTATCACGGATGTCCGCATGCCGAGAATGGGCGGCCTTGAGTTTCAGAAGCTTCTGGCCGAGCGCAGGGATTTTACGCCTGTCATCTTTATCACGGGCTACGGCGATATCCCGATGACGGTCCACGCCATGAAGGCCGGCGCGGTTGATTTCCTTGCCAAGCCTTTCCGGGATCAGGACCTCCTGGATGCGGTCAATTCAGCTTTGGAACTGGCGCGTGAACGGAGATTCAGTTCGGATGAGCGCAGTGCCGCTCAGCGACTGTATGACACGCTGACGCCGCGTGAACGTGAAGTGATGGACGGCGTTGTGACCGGCCTGCTGAACAAGCAGATAGCGGGTGCGTTGGCGATTGCCGAGATCACAGTCAAGCTCCACCGCGCCAGCCTTATGCGCAAGATGGGGGTGCGTACTGTACCGGAGTTGATCAAGTATCATGATCTGATTTCACGCGAGGATTAGACCGCAAACTCAACCAAAAATATTGGTTTAAAAGCCGAATATTTATTCTTGCGGCTTTTTCGCAGGCGGATGAATAATGGTTGGTAAGTTTTGGCTGAGTGCTGCGTAATGGTCAGTTATCGAACCGGTTCTACCCCGGCTTTATTCAGGTGCGCGCTGAAAGGATGATCAACTCGACAACACCCAAAGCTCACCGCTCTGCAGATGATGAAAGGCGGCTGCACAATCACAGGGATAAAGCTATCTCTTGGCGCACTACCAGTCCGCACCATTATACCCTTTAGGCGGGTTAGTTCCTGGCAAGGATCGAGGTTAAGTTCGCGGTAAAAATTAATAAATGAGCGTTATTGGAAAAATTAAGCTCTTATGTTAATATATTTTGTTGATCCGCGACGATTTCGACATATTCGCCGTAAATTTGGGAAGTATAAAGATCTCATTTTTCGTGCCATTGACCTAACGTTACGAAATGGAGCGGTGATATTAATTATAAAGAACTGATCACCTTCGTTCCATTCGCTTACATCTGGTACGTATGATGGATTAGATGTAATTGTATCTATTACATCGTTAGTCAGGTATGCCCATGTAATAAATGCAACGGGAATACCTTTTGAATTATATAAAAATCTAATCTGATCTAATAAAATTGCTGGCCAAAGATACGGCGCTAGTTCCGAAAGGCTTGATTGTCGGCATTGACAACTTGATAAAATTCGAATCGCCCTGCCTAAATTTGCAGAAAAAATCTGTTCTTTATCGCTATTTTCGTAATTGAATACTATACTGCTTCCATGATTCATTTGGGTTTGCCTCCTGTCAATGTGTGCTTATTGATTAAGAACAGATTGACCAGACGGCTTGACCATCATTGAATTGTCTGGATAGAAATAGTTTGCGTTTCGTTCGAATATCGCGCGAAAAAATGTACAGACTCGAAAATGTTGATCGTGTCGATAAAATTTCAATCGTATCTGGCAGACCCTTCCAGTTTCGAACGGATTGTATAATTTTTTTATTTATGAACAATTCTATATCTGTTTTTGTAAAGTTTACATCGTGTATAAATTTTTTTCTATGTAATCAGAAGATAAATTTAACCTCATAAGGTTTAAATGATGCCTAGGCTTAAAAAAATGAAGAGACTTGGTAATGCTCATTGTTTCGTTCTCTTTTTGACAAATGGCATGCTTGAGCAAGCGCGCAATGTCATTGGCAGTCGCTGTTTCTTGTCCCGGGGCAATAAATTCTTGCTCGTCAAAATTGGTCAGAAGACGGCTCAACCATGAGGTTGAATGTTGCACATCGTCTCCCAGTGTCGCGGCCTGCTGTAGCATATAATAATACTGAATTTGTTCCTGTATTTCGAAAACCAATGCAGTATCAGGATGTTTGTTCAGTCCCAGTCCAGAAGCAATTGTTTCATTAAAAGATTCACGTTCTGCAATTTCTATATCTCTCCATATGCGATTTAAATCCAGTAATCCAATGAGGTCACTGGCGTACTTCGAAAAATAAAAGCTCAGTGATAGGAATGCTCTCTTTAGTTGACGTATCTCTGTTCCAAATTGTTCTCCAGCAAGGCCTGAAAATCTGCGCCAGTTGCGCAGAGAGCGGAAGGCTCCAAAATCAACCAACGCACCGTCAATTGTAATATTCGACGTAAGGAACTGTCCTTGCCACAACCGTTTTGCCCTCATCGCGCCAAGTTGACGCGCAATGGATACGAACATCTTTTTCAAGGTCGGAAACGTGTCGGGTCGACTAGCCGTGTGCCTGATGGCTTGTTTTACCCGCGTCGCATCCTTGTACTGATGGCTCTCGGCATGCCCGCTGTCGCCGAAAAAGATGCTGCGTTCAAAATGAGCTGGGCGAATGAAATCCGGCCGAACGACGATCGCTGCCCTGTGTTCTTTTCCGTCTTGGGGCGCCCTGAAATTTACGCCGGTATCTATAATGGCGAGAGTAGGAACCGCGCCACAGGGCAACTCTTCATTCGCAACTTCCGAAGATATAACTTCCCGGATAGCTTCGGACAGAGACATGAGGCCGTTGCGATGCTGCGCATCACTAAACCTCGATACCAACGGGGTTGGGCCTATGCCTTTTGCGTTGTAGCCATTCAGCGATGCGCACCTTCCACTGCCACCGTTGACGGCCCCGCCTGTTCCGCCGTACCGGTCGGCGTCGAGGAAGCCGTTAGCCCCAAAACGCACTGAGCCTTCGATAGGTAGGGATTCCGCAAAAACACCAAAGGATTCAAGCAACCATTCTTCACGTTGCTGAGCGGTACGCGGTTCGTCTTCAACAACCCAACGGGGGTTGATCCATATGACGCGGGCCTCGCTTATACGACGTGTCGGAAACCTGACCAATATCTCATCACCCAGATGTCCGAGCGATGCGCCGTACCGTGTGGCCTGTGGAGTGAACGGGAACGTTTTTGACATCTAATTCACAACGGCAGGGTTATCTGATGATTTCGACTTCGCCACTATGGACGCGAATTACGCGGCTTGCGCGCTCGACCAATGCCGGACGGTGCGCAACGACGATACGGGTTATCGATAGGCTGGCGACCATGTTTGAAACGGTTTCCTCGGTGACTGGATCGAGGTTAGCGGTTCCTTCATCCAGAACAAGGATCTGCGGGGAGCGATATAAGGCGCGGGCAAGCAGAACGCGCTGCTTCTGACCTCCCGAAAGACTAGACCCCATGTCTCCGACTAAGGTCAGGTAACCCATGGGCATCTTCTGGATGTCGTTGTGGACCTCAGCATGGATGGCCGCCCGCCAAACCCTTTCCATGTTTATGTCCGGGTCGAAAAATGAAATATTGTCTGCGAGGCTGCCAGACAGCAATTGATCGTCTTGGCGTACGACGCCGATATATGTGCGCCACGATTGCCATAAGGCCGGATTGGCCGTCTGACCGTCTAGGCCGTAGACTCATAACGCTTTAATCCAGATGCGAGAGGCTACAATCTTGACAGCGGCAAGGAAGTTAAGGGGATTTTTGTCGTATCGTGTGGCAATTCCCCTGAACTGCTTGAGCTTATTGAAGAAACGCTCCACCAGAT
>NZ_JAIXSV010000164.1 GCF_027484505.1 Asticcacaulis sp. | reverse complement strand
CTGTTCGACGACGGGCAGAAATCGCGGCTGTTTGCCAACATCGCCGCCTCCATGGCCGGGGTGCCCGACGTCATCATCGAACGGGCGTTGAGCCACTTCGAACGCATCCACCCGGACTATGCCGAGGGTGTCCGGGCGGCGCTGAAAAGCAACAGATAACCAGCGCCGACAGCCCCGTCAGTTCACCTGACGGGGCTGATTTATTTACAATGCCGCCTTATAGCGCCGACTGCCGACGATCTGGCGGTCGTCAGTCAGGCGAATACGGACGTCTCCGGACGGCACCGGTTCGATAGCCTGTATATGCTGGCGGTTGACCAGCCGCGAGCGGTGGACCCGTAAAAACCCGGCCTCAGCCAGTTGCGCTTCCCAAGCCGTCAAGACGCCGCGCGTCAGCCACACCTTGTCCGCCGTATGCACCTCAACATAGTTGCCGGCGGCTTCGATCCACAGGACCTCCGCCGGATCGACAAAAACCGTGCGGCCTCCATCGCGGATTTCCAGCTTGCGCCGGGCGGACGGGGCGACTTGGGCCTGTCGGCTGAAACGGTCATCCACCCAGATAATGGCCAGCATCAACAGGTAGCCGAGCGCGTCTTTACGCGCCTCATAGATGACGCGCAGCCACAGGTCCCCCTGACTGAAATCGTAGTCGCGGCCATCCAGCGCGTAGGCCAGTTCACGCAAGGCTACCATGCCGCCGACGTGCGACAGCGTATAGCCGAGAAAACCACCCAGTTGCATGGCGACAAAGCGCCATCGCCCGACGCGGGCCAGTGGGAAGCGATAATAGATCAGCACCCACGCCCACAGCCCGGCCAGGGTCATCCCCGCGCTGCTCGTTTCCCACACGAAGGGTTCCCAAAGTTTGAAATGCCGCTCGTCCGGCGGATTTTCGATCAGCACCGAACCGATATTGACGGCGCAACTCAGCCCTACCAGAAGGGCAACCGCGATATAGATTCGGCCCAATCGATCGAGGTACGCGCCACCCTCACCGCTCGTCCCTACCGCTTCCCCGCTTGTCACAGGCCGCTCCCCGTTCGTCCCAGTCGTTTGTCCGCTCAAGGCTTAGGCATGGCCCGGCCCCAGGTCTCCGGCTTAAGCGTGGCACAGTTTTCGGGGAAACACCACATGACATCCGCACCTCTTACCCGCCGTTACGATCTCGACTGGCTGCGTATTATCGCCTTCGGTCTGCTGATCCTTTATCATATCGGCATGTTCTACGTGACCTGGGACTGGCACGTCAAAAGCCCGCGCACCTCGGAGTGGGCGGAACCGCTGATGCTGCTGACCAATCCGTGGCGACTGGACCTTCTGTTCTTTATTTCGGGGGTGGGGGCGCGCTTTATGCTCGACAAGTTGTCCGCCCGGCGCTTTGCCCTGTCACGTTTTCATCGCCTGTTCTGGCCGTTGGTCTTCGCCATCTTTGTGATCGTTCCGCCACAAGCCTATTATGAGCTGCTGGATGCCGTGCGTCTGGGGCAAATTCTGGCCTACACCGATAGTTACAGCGAATTTTATCTCAAATATATCAGCGGCTACAGCGGCTGGTGCGATGGCGAAGACTGCCTGCGCGTGCCGACCTGGAACCATATGTGGTTCGTCGCCTATCTGCTGGTCTATTCAACGGTTCTGGCTCTGATCTGGCCGCTGCTGAAGCGGGTCAAAGGGGACTGGCCCGTATGGACCTTCGTCCTGGGACCTTGGCTGGTCCTTTGGGGGCTGCGCGCCACTCTTTTCCCGGTGTTTGGCGACACCCATGCCCTGACGGACGATTTTTATCTCCATGCCCTTTACGGCTTCCTGTTCCTGTTGGGGGCGATGGTGGGGCGCTCAGACGCGGTGTTTGAAACGACCCGTCGCTGGCGCTGGCTGTGGCTGTGCATAGCCGCTGTCGCCTATGCTGTCTTCATGCCGATGAGCCTGTGGTCCAGCGGCGAACTGCCCCCGTGGGTCCTGTTCGTGCTGCGCGGGGCGCGTGAGGCACAGGCGTGGTTTGCCGTTCTGGCTCTGCTCGGTTTCGCCCGTCAGCACCTGTCCACCGCCGACGGTCCTCTGCGGCGCTCCCTGACCGAAGCCGTCTTTCCCTTCTATATTGTGCATCAGACCCTGATCGTCGTGGCGGCCTATCATCTGGCCAAGGTTGACCTGCCCATCGGATTGGAATTCTCCCTTCTGGTGGCGATAACCGTCGGCGGTTGCGTCCTGACCTATCTGATCGTTCGCGCCGTGCCCCTGTTGCGGCCCCTGTTCGGCCTCAGGCGCTCCGGCGCCTGACGGTCAGGGTCAGTGCCAGTATCAGGCCGATGCCGATGACCGCCGTAAAGGCCATCAGCGGCTCGTCCTGACGCTGCACATTGGCGGCGGCAATCCAGCCCAGCGCCCAGACCAGTGGCACGGCGTAGATACGCGAGCGCGTCAGGCGCAGCATAAGGCCCGCAAAGGCGATCAGGCCCAGCAGGAAGCCCAGTGACACCATGACCTGACGCGGGTCGGGCTGAAGACCGGCGGCCACCAATGCCGAGGTGAAGTTGACCACCGTCGCGGCTGAAATCCAGCCGGTCACCAGAGCCAGAGGCGCGACGACAAAGCCCGTTTCACTTTTGCTTAGGCTCAGTTGCTTCAAGCGCATCAGCCCGATCAGACCCGACGTCAGTGAGACGCTGATGATACCAAAGCTCACCCAGTCAATGCCGTGGATGGGCACCCAGATCGACCACACGGTATTGAGGGTCCAGATCACCGCCGTATGCGGCCAGGCGACTTTCAGCGCCGCATTGTCTGCGTGACGAATGGCCCACACGGCACCGACCAGAGCCCACAGATAGATAACGCCCCAGATGGCAAAGGCTGGCCCCAGTGGCACCAACGGGTGTGAGGTCAGCGCCGACTGTTCGGCGACGCTGCGGCCGATGCCCAGCCATTCGGGCACCTGACCGCTGAAAATCTGCGCCAGACCAAGCAGCAACAGGAGCCACCCGGCGGCGGGGACACGACCGGTGCTGACGGAATCCGTAGGGGTGATGGTGCGGGCCATGTGACTCTCCCTTCGTTGAAACGCTATTTATACGCTCGCCAGAAGGATAATGTTCACGCCCGCCGCCTCACAAAAGGGGGACTCATACCAACGGCCGAAGATGCTGACCGCATCCGGCCGTTGAAAACTCGATAATGTCTCACCTGCGTCAGCGACATGAGACATTATCGAAAGGCATACCCAGAGTCATTTTCAATGACTCTGGGTATTAGGCCTTTTTGACGAACTCGGTGCGCAGGACGAGGCCGCGCACCTTCTCGTGGTTGCACTCGATTTCGTCTTCGTCATAGGTCAGGCGGATATTCTTGATCAGCGTCCCGCGCTTCAGCGTCACACCGCCCGATCCCTTGACCTTAAGGTCCTTGATCAGGGTGACGTTGTCGCCATCCGCCAGACGCGCGCCGTTGGCGTCCTTTACGATCAGTTCTTCATCGGACATGGCGGGGCTCCTTTTTTAGCTTAAGTCGCGCCCTGCCTAACCGATCGGCCGCATTTCCACAACAGATGTGAGGAAATTAATCCCGGCAATAGCCTTCACCGTTCGAGACAGAGACGCAATCCAGCTTGTCCGCCAGATATTTGACGCCGGTTTTGGCCCCCGTCGTATGGCGGATGAGCTGGGTTTCCCCGTTGCGCTCGATCTGCATGGCATTGCCATTGACCGTACCCGTGAAAACGCCCGGTGTGGTCGTACCGCTCAGCGTCACCTCGTAATCGTGCTGACGCGCCACGACCTCAAGCGACGTGGCCTCCGGACCCGTCCAGCGCCCGACATAGCCGGCAGCGACATCGGCGGCTTTTGAGGCGCTGGTTGAGGCGGCGCTGGAAGCGGATGCTTCCACTTCGGTGGGGGTCGAGGTGTCGGGCTTGGGCGAACAGGCTACAAGCACAAGCGACAGGAGACAGAGGGCAAAACGCATAGCAACAATCCGACGGTATCAAGGTGTCTGAACCGCAGATTAGCGCGAATAAAAACCGAGTGAGATAACAGCCTTATCGGCCATTTATAAATTCCGCATAATGTCTTTGCCGCAGAGGCGGACTAATGGAACAGCAAAAGCCCCGCAATCGCCGCGTTCATCAGATTGGCTAAGGTAGCGGCCAGAAGCGCCCTTGGCCCCAGCTTGACAATCATATCACGTTGATTAGGGGCCAGACCGCCGATCACCGCCAGTTGGATCGCGATCGAAGACAGATTGGCGAAGCCACACAGGGCGAAGCTCATAATGGCGGTGGAGCGTGGCGAGAGCTGCCCGCCTTCGCCCATCAGGTGCAGATAGGCGACAAATTCGTTCATGATCAGCTTTTCGCCGAACAGACCGCCCGCCGTTACCGCCTCGTTCCACGGGATATTAATCAGGAACATGATCGGCGCAAAGACAAAGCCCAGCATCCCCTGAAGCGTCACGTCCGGATAACCAAACAGGCCACCTATGCCGCCCAGAATACCGTTGACCAGCGCGATCAGGGCCACAAAGGCCAGCACCATGCCGCCCACCGAAATGGCGATTTTCAGACCGTCCTGCACGCCGTCGGAAATGGCCGCCAGCAGGCTTTTGGGGTGGTGGTCGGCGTCTTCCATGATCGGTTCCGGTGAATGGATCACCGCCCCTTTGGGGTCCGGAATGATGATCTTGGCCATCAACAGCCCACCGGGGGCCGACATGAAGCTGGCGGCCAGCAGGTAGTCAATCTTGATGCCGATCTGCGCGTAAGCGGCCAGAATGGTGCCCGCCACACCGGCCATGCCGGAGGCCATGATGGCAAACAGTTGCGCCTTAGTCAGGCCTGCCAGATAGGGCCTCACGACCAGCGGCGATTCGCTTTGCCCGACCAACACATTGGCCGCGGCCGCCAGCGCTTCGACGCGGCTGATGCCGATGATAAAGCCTAAGCCGCCGCCGATCACCTTGATGATCAACTGCATGATTTTCAGGTAATAAAGCACCGAAGCCAGCGCCGCGAAGAAGACGATCACCGGCAGGACATTGATGGCGAAGCCCGCCCCGCCCGGCACATTGACCAGCCCGCCGAACAGCATGTCAATGGCGCCTTTGGAATAGCCCATCAGGGCTTCGACGCCGTGCGCAATGGCCTGAACCCCCGCCTTGCCCCAACTGGTGTGCAGGACCAGCACGCCGATCAGCACCTGAAGCGCAAAGGCACAGGCCACCATGCGCAGCCGGATGGCCTTGCGATCGGCCGAGACCAGAACGGCAATCAGCAGCAGGGTGAGAATGCCGCCGATGCCGATCAGCCAGTGGTTACTGGTCAAACCGGAAGACAGGCCAGAAGACAAACCGGTGACAGACGGAACGGAGGCGGAGGCAGAAGCGGCCATGCGGGTACTCAGGCAAAAACGAAGGGGTGAGCCTAAGCACCGCAGCGGGCCGGGGTCAATGCGCCCGAACTCAATAGGCGTATTTCGCCGCCAGTTCGAGGCGGTCGAGCCGTCCGCTCTGGCCATTCACCAATTCACGCTTGCCGGTGCGCAGCTCGATGCCGAGATCGAGCCCCCTGACCGGCGTGAAAAACAGGTTGGCGGCCAGACTTTGCGCCGATTTCGACGCCAAAGCGGGGCTGCCGACGGGATAGTCGGCGCTCAGGAAGGAAGCCGCAAAGATCGAACGCAGGCGCGGCGTCCAGCCCAGCTTGACCGCCGCAAAGCCGGAGGTGACGCCAACCGTCTCCATCTTCGCGCCCGGCGTCCCGGCATAGACGACATCGGGGGCGAAGTTGAGCCCGACATAGCGCCCGATCCCCTCCCCGCCAGTCAGCATAAAGCGCAGATCATGGCGCGCCCTTGTACCGAACGGCACCCGGCCCGACAGGCTGAGCCCGTAACCCGACGCGGTGGCACCGACCGCGCCATTGTCAACGGCCAGTTGCCGCGCCA
This sequence comes from Asticcacaulis sp., assembly GCF_027484505.1. GTDB lineage: Bacteria > Pseudomonadota > Alphaproteobacteria > Caulobacterales > Caulobacteraceae > Asticcacaulis. The sequence continues at coordinate 3,973 of NZ_JAIXSV010000164.1, read as the reverse complement.
CCAAAGCCACAGCGAAATCGCCATAAGGCTTTTTGAGGCTGAGGCGCGCTGTCACGTCGGGCAGGCGGTCATCGTCGTTTTCGATCAGGGTCGCCACCGCGGGTGTGATCGACGCCGTTTCGGGATTTTCCAGCGCCACGGCCAGACTGTAGCCGCCGCTCAGCGGCAGCGTGTAGCGCACCTGCGGCTGACGCACGAAGACCGTGCCTTCGGTGGGGCCGACAAAGTCCGTGCTTTCCGGCAGGGCGGCGACGTTCTGAAACGTCGTCCAGTCCTGCCCGAACAGCCAGCGTCCGTAGGTGATATAGGCGCGGCGCAGCGCCAGATTGTAACCATTGGTGGTGCGTTCGCTGCCGCCGCCGGGCGTCGTCTGAAAATCGGCCTCGACATAGCCGCCCAGGCCCGATCCGCTGTCCATCGACACGGTCAGGCGCGTCTGTTTGGCGATAAAATCGGCGTCGCTGTGTTCGCGCGTCCCCCCCACGGGGATGTACGCCGGCAGGTAGAAGTCGCGCCCCAGGGATCCGGAGGCCAGATCGCCGGAATCGTAGCGGCTGAACAGGGCATTGGTCTTGAGAAAACCGCCATAGCGTAACGCAGGCCCGGTGGTCTGGACGGGTGTGGTCTGGGCGGATTGGGCCGGGACGGACGGCGTGGCCTTTTCGGCCTTCAGCCCGGCCAGTTCGGCGCGCAGACGGCTCATCTCGCCCTCCATCGCCGCCAGCCTCTGTTCGAGCGCCGCCGTCTCAGAAGACGCGGTCTGTTGCGCGCTGACAGGGCCAGCCGCCAGCGCCAGCCCGACCGCAGAGGTCAGGCCGATCAGGGTATATCGCATGTGAACCTCCCCGCTTTTTGGTTTGCCCTTTTTGGTAGTCCGGGTGGGCAGCGGTGAGACAGAGGATCAGGCCGGGGAGGCCGAAATTGAAGGGCGACCTTGGTCGAGACGGCCCCCGACCTTGGTCGTTCAGACCTTGGTCGAATGAAGGTACTTAATGCGACCCATGGCCGCACTTGGGTCTGGACATGACAGCGCCAAGGGTACAAATTGGGCACGCCAGCATTTTCAATAATAAAAAGAATGCGGCCGGAGGTTTCGTCTTGAGTATGCCCCTTCCCGTTTCGGCACCCTCCATTCTGGTCGCCGATGATCACCCGCTCTTTCGTCAGGCCCTGATACTGGCGGCCCGCAAGGTCCGCCCGGACGCCCATATCATCGAAGCCGGTACGCTGGATGCGGCGCTGGAGGCCGTGCGTCAGGCCGCCAACCTCAAACTGGTCCTGCTCGATCTGCGCATGCCCGGTGCCGAGGGCTTTTCCGGCGTCGCCCTGCTGCACGCCGAGGTGCCGCACGTGCCCGTGCTGGTAGTTTCCGCCGCCGAAGCCGAAAAGGCAGCGCGCGAGGCCCGGCGCTTCGGGGCCGTGGGGTTTATCGGCAAGGATCAGCCCCTGCCGCGCATGCAAGAAGCCATCAGCGACGCTCTGGAAGGCCGCATCAGCGACACGCCGCCCGCCGATCCGGAGGTCGATACGGTGGCCGCCAAGGTCGCCGACCTGACCCCGACGCAGTTGCGCGTCCTGCTGGGCGTGCTGGCCGGACGCCTCAACAAGCAGATCGCCTATGATCTCAGCATTTCAGAAGCTACGGTCAAGGCCCATATGACCGCCATCATGCGTAAGCTGGATGTGCAAAACCGTACTCAGGCGGTGCTGGCCGCCCGCGCTCTGGGCATCGGCATCGAAGGTTAAACCCCCAACCACTGCCGCAGGGTTTTGGGCTCCGCCGGCTTGGCGAACAGCGGCACTCCGGCAGCTTCCGCCGCCGCCTCGGTCGCCGGGTCGCGGTCAGCGGTAATCAGGGCGACGCGCAGGTCAGGCTTACGCGTCCGCAAGCGCCGGATCAGCGACAGACCGTCCTGACCCTCGCTCAGGTTATAGTCGATCAGGGCGCAGTCGGCGGTTTCGGCCTGACTGAGGGCCGCCTGCGTGTCATCCACCGCCTGCACCTCACACCCCCACTGTGTCAGAAGCGCCGACATGGCTTCGCGCACCGCCGGCTCATCATCAACGATCAGCACGAGCCGTGCCGGGGCGTTAATGGCCACCGGTCCCGCCGTCACGGCCTCCACCGCCTCAACACACGGCAGGGTCACGGCAAAACGGCTGCCGCGCCCCAGCCGCGACCTTAGCTCGACGCGCAGCCCCAGAAGCCGCGCCGTGCGCTCGACAATGGCCAGACCCAGACCGACTCCGGCCTCACCCGATACGCCCAACCGCTCAAATTCACGGAAAATACGGTCCTGATCGGCCTCGGCAATGCCGACGCCGGTATCATAGACCTCGATCCGCACGCGGTCTGCGCGGGGTCGCAGCACCAGCAGCACGCCGCCGGTTTTTGTGTAGCGCACGGCATTGGACAGGAAGTTTTGCAGGATCGAGCGCAGCAGGTTGCGGTCGGTCTCCACCCAGACCGACGGCGCGATCAGGCGCAGGCTCAGCCCCTTTTCAGCGGCCAGCGGCGTGAAGATCAGGCTCAGATCGCGCGCCAGAACCGACAGGTCGAAGCGCACCGGGCGCGGCGTCACGCCCCCGGCATCGAGCTTGGAGATATCGAGCAGGGATTTCAGCAGGGCATCCGCCGCTTCGATCGAGCGTTCGACATTATCGACCAGCGCCCGCGCCTCGCCGTGCGTCTCCTCAGCCAGAGCCGCGGTAAACAGGCGCGCAGCGTGCAGCGGTTGCAGCAGGTCATGGCTGGCCGCCGCCAGAAAGCGTGTCTTTTCTTCGGTCGCCCGCGCCAGAGCCGAATTGACCAGACGCAACTCGGCGGTCCGGCGCTCCACGCGGCTTTCCAGCTCGGCGCGCGCCGTTTCCAGCGCTGACAAGGCGTCGGCCTCGCCCGTCACATCGGTAAAGCACATGACATAGCCGCCGCCGGGCATGGGGCCACCGACCGTGCGGATCACCCGCCCGTCATTGCGCCGCCGCTGAAAAGCATGGTGCGTACCGCGTCGCATGTGATCGAGCCGGCGGGCGACATGGCTTTCGACCTCGCCCGGCCCGCATTCGCCGCGTTCGGCATTGAAGCGGATCAGCTCGGCCACCGGCGTGCCGACCCGCACCAGCTCCGGCGGATACTGAAACAGCTCCAGATAGCGCGTGTTCCACGCCACCAGCCGCAGGTTCTGATCGACCACGCTGACGCCGGGATCGATGTTTTCCAGCGTCGCCGCCAGAAGGCCGCGCGAAAATTGCAGGCTCTGGCCCGACCGGTCGAGCAGGCGCGCCACCTCATCGACACTGATCGCCGTGCCGGACAGGGCGGACGAGACGATGGCGTGGGCCGAAGGCGCGCCGACCACTCCGGCAATCAGTCGTTCGGCCCGGCGCACGGCAGCGCGGTCGATGGGGGCGTGGTCCTGTATGCGGCCAAAGGCTTCGGCAACCGCTTCAGGCCCGGCAAAGCGCGCGGTGAGCGTGGTCAGTTGCCCCAGACTGTGCACCGCTCCCTGCTTAACGGCGGGCGTCAGGCGCAGGCCAAACCCCGGACGCGTGCGCCCGAAGGCCGAGGCCAGCCCCCAGGCGGCGGCATTGGCGCCCAGCGAGGCCACCACCCCGTGTACCAGCGGATTGAGGTCGGGCCACAGAGCCTTTATGCCGAACAGGCCCTGCGGATTGAACAGGGTCAGGGCCGCGCCTTCAAGCCACTGCGGCGAAGCGATGGTCGGCCAGAACAGGGTATAGGTCCACACGATCAGCCCGGCCAAAAGCCCGGCCTGAATGGCCGCGGCATCGCGCGCCTTGCCGTTGACGGCCAGAAGCAGGGCCGGCGTAAACTGCGCGATGGCGGCGAAGGCGATCTGCCCGATGACCGCCAGTTGCTGCCCCGGCGGCACCCACAGGGCATAGGTCAGGGCAGCGCCCATCACGGCGGCGATCGAAGCGCGACGCACCCACAGCATCAGCTTCCCGAAAT
>NZ_JAIXSV010000132.1 GCF_027484505.1 Asticcacaulis sp. | reverse complement strand
GGGTCGATCAGGAACTTGCCCAGCGCATAGCCCCAGGTTTCCCTGGCGCGGATGACCTTGAGCCAAGACACCTTTTCGACCACGACCACCGGGTCCTGTTCGATATGGCTCAGCTCCAGCGCATTGACCTTTTTATGTTCGCGCGGGCGGCGATAGACCAGCCACCAGACGGGCAGCCACAGAAGACCAACAGCTCCCGTAAAGATAAAGGCCGCCTGCCAGCCAAAGGTCAGGGTAATGGCCGGGATGACCAGCGGCGTGACAATGGCACCGATATTGGTCCCGGCATTGAACAGGCCGACCGCAAAGGCGCGTTCGGACTTGGGGAACCATTCCGACACCGCCTTGACGCCGCCGGGAAAGGCCCCGCCTTCGCCGATGCCGAGAAAGACGCGGGCGATGATGGCGTCTTTCAGCGATGACATGGCCGCGTGGCCGATATGCGCCGCCTGCCAGATGACAAAGGCCAGAGAAAAGCCGATGCGGGCCCCGAAGCGGTCCACGATCTTGCCAAAGGCGAGGTAGGAGAGGGCGTAGGCGAACTGGAACCAGAAGACCAGATCGGCGTAATCCAACTCGCTCCAGCCAAACTCCGCTTGCAGGGTCGGCTTGAGCAGACTGACCGTCTGACGGTCCACATAGTTGATGACCATGGCCGTGAACAGCAATGTCACGACCAGCCAGCGGTAGCGCGTCGCGCCAGCGGGGGCGTTGGAGCCCGAAGGTGCCTGCATGGCGGTTTCCTTTATTTCTTTTTGTTTTCGTTAGTGTCTTTGGCGTTCAGTGCCCCGATCAGCGCCTTCATATTGTCGATATAGGCGCTGGTCGAAATGCCGATGACGGGTTTATCGGCGAGGTAGGGCGAGGTGTCGGTCTTGTCGCCGACGTGGGTTGAGCGGTAATCTCCTTCGGCCGGCGTCGGCGAACCGTCGCCGATGTAGGGGTTGGAGGTCGATTTCAGCTCGGTCGGCCACCAGCCGTCCTTGTTCAGCGACTTGACCAGTTGATCGGCGGTTTCGGCGACACGGCTGTGGTTGAGGTCGGAATCGCTATGTTCCTCGATCAGGAAATAACGCGGCAGCGGCTTGGCCACGCCGTATTTCAGCGGTGAGTCCTTAGAGGCCTCTTCCGGCGGGGTGGCTTTCAGCTTTTCATAGTCCTGACGCAGCTTGGCGACATTGATCGACCGCGTCGAGCTGTAGTGGCGCAGCGTATGCTCCGGATTATAGTCGGCATAGTAGTGGCCATTGACGACGTTCGAGCCTTCGCGGTGCGTATAGAGCGCCTTGTTGGTGCCCAGTTCGACAAACGACGGATAGAGGGGCTTTTCGCCGGGCAACCGTACCGAGTCGAGCCAGTCGAGCGCCGCCGGAATGGGCGCCAGATATTTGCTGTCGCCGGTGAGCTTATAGAAGTCCATCAGTTGTCGGATGGCACTGGCGGTGGTGTGCGCCGACAGGGATTTCGGCTCATAGGTGCGGGCCCCGGCGGGCTTGAGATCGGGCGTATATTGCAGGGCCCATCCGGCCTGCGGCGCGCCGTTTTGCGCCAGAATATAGATGTTCATGCCGCGGTTTATGGCATCGAGAACGCGCGTTTCGCCCAGCGCCTGATAGCAGAGGATCAGGAAGTGGACATTGCCGGCGGCCACATCGTCATTGAAGGTGATGTAGGAGGTGTAGTCCGGCTGACCGTGGTGCGAAAACTCGTACTTCAGCGGATACCGCTGCGGCCAGCCGCCATTCGGGTACTGGCTCTTGAGAACGAAGTCGATCGCCTTGTCGAGCGAGGGTTTGTACTTCGGATCGTGCTTTTCGAGATAGAGACGCAGGATGAAGGTCATCGCCTCCACCGTGCCGTCATCGTCATAGGTGGCATTGCCCCAGTAGTGCTGGAACTCTTCCATGCGCCAGGCGTTCTTGCCGATGGTGTCGTACCACTGCTTCGTTGAGGCCTCGCCCCCGAAGTCGATGAAATAGTGCCAGCCGCCATTGTCCTGCTGACCGAAGATCAGGGCAGCGGCGGCTTTTTCGGCGGCGGTGTAGTAATACTCATCACCCGTGGCGTGGTAGGCGTCGAGGAACAGGTGCCCCATGGTCGCCGTGCCCGGCGGCTGCACCCAGATCATGCTGGGTTTGGCTTCCAGCTCACCCCAGCGGCGCGACATGTCCGGCAGATAGGACCACACATAGCCGCCATTGGTCGAAACCGTCTCGACCATGAATTCCGTGGCCTTGCGCATGGTTTTTTTGACCGCGCTGTCCGACGGCTGAGGGGCGGCGACGGCGAGCGGGCTGCACAGAGCCAGACACAGGCCCGCCGTCAGGCCTGCAATCGATTTTACAAAGGGGCGCATGGATAAGGCGTCTTTCCCGAAACTGAGCGTTTGTTCTTATGGTTGACGCTACCTTATACGGTAATGACACCGGTTTCCAGCGTATCGCTACAAATTTTTCGGGACAGGTTTTCAGGCGCAGACGCGACGGGATTAATTCGGCAACGGGTAGGGCGACAGGGCGGCGCTGAGGCGACCCAGCGTCACGGGTTTCGACACCTGGCCGTCCATGCCGGCATCGAGGCACAGCTGGCGCTCATCGAGCAGGCCCTGTGGCGTTAGGCCGATGACAACGACCGGCGGGATCAGCCGGCGGCGTTCCAGATCGCGGATTTGGCGTGTCGCGCGAAACCCGTCCATGTCCGGCAGGTCGCTGCTGAGCAGAACGACGTGGCCCTCACGCGACAACAGAGCCTCCAGCAGGGCGTCACCGCGGGTAACAACCACGGCCTTCAGCCCCAGATCCTCCAGCAAGGTGACGATAAGATCGGCGCTTAGGGGGTGGGGCTCGGCCAGCAGGATAAGGGGGGCGTCAGACGCCATGAATGTGCGGACCTTTCGAGGAAGCGGGCTTTATAGAAACCTTGCGACCGCGTGCCTAACCCGACATGGCGGCATTGTATGTGCACTCGTACACATAGAGGGCAAACGTGATGAGGCCCCCGATGGACACACTCCACCCCGAACTGTTGCGCAGCAATCTGCTGATGGCCCTGCGCCCCGCCGACCGCATGCGTCTGCAAGCGCGCATGGAGGTGATCGAAGCCCCGCGCGGCATGGTGCTGTTCAATGCCGGGGACGTGGTGCGCCACGCCTGGTTCCCGCTGGGACCCACCTTGGTGGGTTTCCGTGTGCTGCTGGATGACGGGCGCGGGGTCGAAACCGCGCTGGTCGGGCGCGAAGGCGCCGTCGGCGGTATCGTCAGTCAGGGCCGTCTGCCCGCCTACTCCTGCGCTGAGGTGCAGTTTCCGGGCAAGCTGTTGCGCATTGATCTGAAGACGCTGGAGGCGTTGAAGGCCGAGTCCCTGACGCTGCGCTACTTCTTTGCGCGTTATTCGGATTGCCTGCTGGCGCAGGTGTTTCAGTCGGTGGCCTGTAACGCCACCCACACCATCGAACAGCGCGCGGCGCGCTGGCTGACCCTGGCGCTGGATCGCACGGAGACGGCGACAATCCCGCTGACGCAGGATCAGTTGTCGTCTATGCTGGGCGTTGGGCGGGCCTATGTCAGTCGTGTCATGGGCGTGTTGCAGCGGGACGGCCTGCTGGCCACCGTGCGCGGGCGGGTCGAAATCCGCGATCCGGCCGGTCTCAGGCAGCGCGCCTGCGGCTGTGCCAGTCAGGTGCGCGCCCATTTTGATGAAGTGCTGGCCGGGGTCTATCCCGCGCCGGAAGAGGATGAGATGACGGCGAAATGAAACTGCACGGCTATTTCCGCTCCTCGGCCGCTTGGCGCGTGCGGATCGCGCTGGCGCTGAAAGGCCTCGACTATGATCAGGTCTTTGTGCACCTGCGCCACGGCGATCAGCGCGCGCCCGCCTATCTGAAGGTCAATCCGCAGGGGCTGGTCCCGGCCTTGGAGGTCGAAGAGGGGGAGGTACTGACTCAGTCTCTGGCCATCTGCGAATATCTTGAGGAGGTCTATCCGCAGGCGCCGCTTCTGCCCGGTACGGCTCTGGAGCGGGCACGGGTTCGGGCCTTTGCCTACGCCATCGCCTGCGAAATCCACCCGGTGCAGAACCTGCGCGTCCTCAACCGCATAAAGGCGCTGGGGCAGGACGAGGCCGGCGTCAGGACGTGGGCACAGGAGACGATTGCCACCGGCTTTGACGCCTGTGAGGCCCTGCTGGAAGGGCAGGTTGGCCCCTATTGTTTCGGCGCGCAGGTGACGCTGGCCGACATTTTTCTGGTGCCGCAGATGGCCAATGCCCGCCGCTTTGGAGTCGAACTGCGTTGGCCGCGTCTGAAGGATGCCGAAGCTGCCTGTCTGAGCCATCCGGCCTTTGAGGCCACGCGGCCAGACGTGCAGCCGGATGCCGAATAATCAGACCGGGTTGCGGTACAGGCGGCCCTTTTCGACCACCAGAATGATAGCGATGGCCGTCAGGCCCAGACCCATGGCCGCCAGTGGCAGTAACCATACCTTGCCGGTCCAGAACTGCCCGATCCACGCCCCGATCAGGCCGCCGCCGACCATTTGCAAAATCCCCTGAAGCGAGGCGGCTGTGCCAGCGACGTGACCGACCTTTTCCATGGCAATGGCTGTGAAGTTGGACGTACACATGGCCATGCACATCATGGTCAGGCCTTGCAAAATGGTAAAGCTGATCAAGGTTTCATAGCCCAGAAGCGCCCAGACAATATGGACAGCGGACAGGGCAATCAGCGCGGTCAGCGAGCGGTGTGACATGACGCGCGTTCCCAATCGCTCGACCAGTCGGATATTGGTAAAGGCCCCGATCGCCATGGCGCCGGCGCACAGGGCGAAGACCAGCCCCAGATAGCCCGGCTGGTGAAACACCTCCTCGAAAATCTGCGGCATCATCGACAGATAGCAGAGGATCATGGCTGTCATCACCATCACCGCCAGCCCATAACCCAGAGACGTCGGCTCAGAGGCGATATAACCAGCCACCCGCAGGAACTTGCCCGGAGACGGGGCAAAGCGCTGTTCGACCGGCAGGGTTTCCGGCAGACGCAACCACACCCAGATAAAAACCAGTAATCCGGCGATCGTTAGCGCTAGGAATATCCCGCGCCATGGGAACGCAAGCATGATCAGTTGACCCAGGCTGGGGGCCATGATCGGTACAGCCATGAAGATGACGTGCGAGGTCGAAAGCACTTTTGCCATGCGCGCACCGGAGTAGAGGTCGCGGATGGCTGAGCGCGGGATGACATTGGCCGAAGCCGCCGCTACGCCCTGAAAAAAGCGCAGCAGGATCATGTGCTCAATATCGGTGACCAGCGACACGGTCAGCGACAGCAGAACATAGACGATCAGCCCGCCCAGCAGCACGCGGCGTCGTCCCAGCCAGTCTGATAGCGTGCCACACAGAAACTGACCTATGCCCATGCCCATAAAGAAGACCGAGATGATCAGTTGCATGCGGTTGGCGTTACCGATGCCAAAATCCGCTGCCATGTGCGGCAGGGCGGGCAGCATGGTGTCCACGCTCAGCGCCGTCGCGGCCATACAGGCGGCGATAATGGCGACAAATTCGGGGAACGGCGGGATGTCCTTGGGGGGGAGCTTCAACATGACGCGCCCCCTATAGCCGGATGACGCTACGAAAGAAATTACGAGTTTGAGAAAAGTTGAATATCCTGGCCCAGACAGAGGGCTCCGGGTTTGGGGCTCAGTTCGCCTTCAGGTAGGCGATAATATCGGCGCGTTTTTTGGCGTCCTTTGTCGGGGCCATGGCCATGGTATTGCCGGGGATGGTGCCGCTGGGGTCAGCCAGAAAGCGGTCCAGTTGCGCCTCGGTCCACACCGGCGCTTTCTTCATCGCCGCTGAGTAGCTGAACTTCGGATCGTTGGTCCCGGCCTTCTTGCCGACAATACCGGCCAGTGACGGACCGATGCCCGTCGCCCCCGGCTTCACCGAATGGCAGGACATGCAGGCCCCGAAAGCCTTTTTACCGGCAGCGGCGTCCTGCGCCTGCGCCGGGGTGATGGACACGATCAACAGCAAAGCGCCAGTCAGTGGCGTCAGGCGCTTCAAAATACGGGTCATGGCAATCCTGTTGAGGGGTTGGTCTGTCTGTTTTTAACAGGTTCTGTGCCCTCGTAAATACGGAATTCAACGTGAGATCCGGCGCACAGAGTCAAGAAAGGCCCCACAAAGGGGGCCTTCCGAAAGTATTTAGACTGGTATTAGAGCCAGTATCCGAACAGCCAATCCCACATGATATGCCTCACTTGATCACGCTAAACAGCCCTATCGCTGTGCGTGCATGGTTAACACTTTCTAAACGCTTTGACAAGCATTAACCAAGAATTTTTACGCCATATTAACCCGTTTTTTCTCGCAACGGACGAATTGTGCAAGGAAATCAAGATAAGGGAAGAGTCGAACGCGTGACGTTTCGCCGCGATACCTGCGCAACAAGGTTAACAGGCGATGTTTCACTGCAAAAGCTATGCCAAAGCGGCTTAGCGTAAGTAAAAAAGACCCGCTGTCAGAAGACAGCGGGTCTTAACGTTTTGCTGAAGATGTGTTTTAGCCGTGGCGCAGTTGTTCAGCCTCGGCCGCCATGCGCGCCAGAAACGCCTTGGCGTCCATTGGGCGGGCAATATAGTAGCCCTGGCCCGTATCACAGCCCATGCGGGCCAGCAGCGACAGGACTTCCAGCGTTTCGATGCCTTCGGCGACGGCCTTCATGCCGAGCGCGTGCGCCAGCTGGATAGTGGACTTCATCACGGCGCGATCGGCTTTATTCTCGCAAATGTCCTGCGTAAAGCGGCGGTCGATCTTCAGTTCGGTCGCGGGAATCTTGCGCAGATATTCCAGGGTAGACAGGCCCGTGCCATAGTCGTCGATCGACAGACCGATCCCCATGTCGCGGAATTCGGCCATCAGCAGGCTGGGGGTCTCGTTCTGCGCAATGGCGTGCGTCTCGGTCACTTCGAGGATCAGGCACGACGGCGGCACCTGATGCCGGTCAAGCGCAGCCTTTACCATGTCCATGATGTCGCGCGACGTCAGAAGACTGGGCGAAATATTGACCGAGATGCGGAACTCCGGCTTGGTCAGCAGGACCGTCTTGGCGACTTTCAGCGCGTCGTTAAGCACAAAATCTGTCAGGCGGTCGATACGGCCGTGGCGTTCGGCCATTTCGACAAATTCCAGCGGACTGACCGGGCCGCGCGTTTCATGCGTCCAGCGCACCAGCGCTTCGGCGCCCAGCAATTCCTTGCTGTAAAGGTCCATCTTCGGCTGATAGGCCACCCAGATCTTGCCGGCGTCCAGCGCGTCGTCCAGTTCGCCCAGCAGCGACAGGTTCCATTCCTTTTCGCTGATCTGCGACGGATCATGCAGACGCCAGCGCGTGCCATCCTGTTCCGCCGAGTGGGCGGCGGCCAGAGCGCTGGTCAGACGGTGCGAGACGGGTAGGTCGAATTCACGATCCACGCCGAAGGAGATATCGACGTCGAAGGAATTGCGCGCAAAGCGAATGGGGCTGCGGAAGATAACGTGCAGGGCGGTGAACTGTTCGATCAGCAGGTCGTGATCATACAGGTTGGACAGCCAGAAGAAGTTGCCGTCGTCGCCGTGATAGAGCTGAGCCCCACCGGCCCCCAGTTCGAGGCGCGCCACGATCTCCTTCACCAGCAGGCGCTCAGCCTCCGGCGGCAGGGCGCTGACCATTTCGGCGTAACGGCGGATACGGGCGGCAACCAGTTGCCGGCCATCGAGGCGGTCTTCGTGACGGATGGCATTGGGTGTGAAAAGGCCGGATACGGGATTGATGGTGCCTCCCTTCTTCTCCTGCGCGCCAAAGCGCCGCCACAGGACACAGATGCCTGTCAGGAACAGCAGGGTCATGCCACCCATAATATCCATGAAGATATTGAAGCGCTCAAGAACGCCCGGCACGACCAGTAGCGTAACGACGGCTCCCAGCATAAGAAGCCGCTTGCCACGTTTCATGCGCGGGCTGAGCAGGCAGGCGGCGATACCCGCAGCAAACAGCCAACCCGGTAACCAGCCCATTTGCAATGGGCGGCCACGCTTGAGCGTCTCTGCCGCCAGTACGACGACGGTTGAGGTAGAAGACTTGTTGCCCTGACCCAGAACGCGCAGTTGATCACCAAGGCTGGGGTCATTGAAGCCTACGAGCACGTCCTTGCCCCGAAAGGCATTGGTCTTTGTTTTGCCAGTCAGAACGTCAGCGGCGCTCGCATACGGCACGGTGCTGCTGTCGAAAGCATAATTTATGGAGAAGCTTTCCTGCGTGTTGCCGTAAACCCCTGACAGTACAGACTCGATCGAGTCGAGTGCCTGGCCGCTAATCTCGGTCTTGTAAGGGACTTTGGACAGCCCTCCCCAGAAGGCCACGTATCGCGCTAATGATACGGTCTGTGCCTCATCGCGCACGATGTCAGGGGGGAGGATGTAGGTCATCTCCTTCGGCCCTGAACGGTAATCAGCCTTGGCACTGACGAAGACACGGCCGGGGTGGCGCGCGAAGGTATCGGCCAGCAGCCGGTTGCGGCTTTCGCCCTGATCGGTCAGAGGGGTAAGAAAGAAGACGCGATTGGCGCCATCGGCAAACAGGCGCTCGGTCAGGCCGGCCATGTGGGCGTGCTTCCACGGCCAGGGGCCCAGCGAAGACAAGGCTTCGTCATCGACACCGACGACGACCATTTCACCGCTGACCGGCATTTTCTGAAAGGAGTTGCGAGCCGCGCGTAGGAACAGCTCCAGCGGATGGCCAAGCTCGATAAGGGTCAGCACAGCCGACACGACCAGCAGCACGATCAGCGCGACTGATTTGCGGATGCGATCCTTAAACGAAGTCGGGGTCTTGGGTGACGTCATGATGCAATACCTCGGCACCGCCACAATGACGTCAATGTGTTATTATTTTGCAAACTGCGTGAAAATTTACATCGGCTGTATATGTTGACCTTTGATTAACTATAATTTTAGCCCCTCGCTCGAGATAAAGACGTTATCTATACTTTTCATTTTGACTGTAGAGAGGGCTTGCGCTGGCTGTGAAACGGGTATGATCGTATAAAGGGCGCGCAACCTGAATTGTAGTATTTTTGCTACAGTGGTTTGTGTTCACAGACAAAAAGCCGCAACGGCGACGGCTCAGGCAGGGGCGCGCGTATCAGTCAGCAGCGCAACCCTCAGGGGTTGCTCCTTTTTGTGTAAATAAAAGACAAAGAAATTCCACAAATGAAAATGCCCCCGCACGACACGCGCTATTGGCTGGCCACGAGCGCCCTCGGTCTGATGATGAGCGCGCCGGCCTTTGCCCAGACGGCTTCCGCGCCGACGCCAAACCCGCCTCCCGCTCAGGCGCAGCCAACGCCGGCCAAACCCGCCGCCAAACCGGGTGAAGCCGCGCCCGCCACCGGTACAGGTGAGGCGGTCGAAACCGTGACCGTCACGGCCGCTCGCCCGCTCACCAAGATCGACCGCGATGTGTATGACCCCAAGACCGATCCGGATACACCGGTATCGTCTGCGGCAGATGCGCTGAACAAGGCACCGGGCGTACAGGTGGACGCCGAGGGCAATGTGACCTTGCGCGGCAATTCCAACGTTCAGGTCTATATTAACGGCAAGCCGTCAGCGCGCACCGAAGGTAATTTTCGTGGCATGACCCTGCAATCCATGCCCGCCGAGGATATTGATACAGTTGAGGTCATGACCAATCCCGGGGCTCAGTATGGGGCTGAAGGCGGGGCCGGTATTATCAACATCAATCTGAGGCCGGGGCGCGGTTTGCGGCCAAACCTCTTTGTTCTGGCCAATGCCGGAAGTTTCGGACGCTACATGCTTGCGCTGCAAGGTGGCGCGGGCAAGGATCTGGGGGCGAAGGGGACTCTGTCTTTCTCAGGAGGGCTCAACATCCAGCATGGGGCCAACCGGGGTTCGACCAGCAGTTCCCGCGAATATATCCGCAGCAGCGGCAACACCACGACCACTTCAGGTGGCAACACGCGGTCAGAAAACGATAATTACGGGCTGAGGGGCAATGTCGAATACGCCCCCAATCAGAAAGATACGTTCACGCTCGAAGGCACTTACAACCAGAGTGAAGGCCGCACCAACAGCAGGGACTATACCGAAGACCTGAATGCGGCGGGCCTGCTGAGCGAGCGGTATGACGGTGTACGTAACAATACCAACGAAGCCCGTCAGGCCTCCGCGCGTCTGGGGTTCAACCACAAGGGCGATCAGGAAGGGGAAACCTTCCGGGCCGACTTGCGGGTCACCAAAGGCGAGACAACGCAGAACAACCTTGCGGACCTCACCTATCAGGTCACAACCAGCCGCAGCGTCGTACAGGAAAATGTCGAGCTGGGTGAGGATTCGAGCCTGTCCTTAAGCGCAGACTACACGCGCCCTCTGTGGAACGGCATTTTTTCGACGGGCTTCGACCTGAACTCACGTAGCGGGTCACGTGATGCCAGTCAGTATGACACCAATCGTTTGACAGGTATCCGCACGCTGAATGCGCGCCGTACCAACTCTGTCGTCCGCGATCAGGACCAGAGGGAATTCTATGTTAATTATCAAAAGGAATTGAGCGAAAAGTGGAACGTGCAGGGGGGGCTGCGGGTCGAAGAAACCCATGTCAGCCTGAATCGCAAGGTTTGGTACAATCCCAATCCGTCAGGCAATGATCAGGCCTTTTTCGAGACCAGCTATATCAACTACCACCCCAGCTTTGCCGCGCAGTACCTGCTGAGCCCCAAGTCAAAAATCCGCTATAACTACAGCCACCGTGTCAGCCGGCCGAACATCGACAACCTCAATCCAGCGATCATCTACAACAGCGAGCGCAGCGCGCGTCAGGGTAATCCGCGCCTCAAGCCAGCTGAAACCCATTCCAACGAACTGCGCTACGAATATAATGATCGGGCCAAAAACTTCCTTTTCAGTGCCGTCTATTTCCATCGGGTGACCGAAGGCATTATCGTCAATCGCACGGTCTATATCGATCCGAACAATACGCCGACGGACACCAGCGACGATGTTTTGCTGACCAGCGTTGAAAACGGCGGTGAAGGTGTCGAAACCGGCATGGACTTCCAGATCGACAAGCGTTGGGGCAGCAAGTTCAGCATTAATATCCAATCGACCGCTAAGCACGAGACGCAGCCGCCGCGCTCCAGCACGGTGGCCACCGTCACCGAGCAGGACTCTGTGACCGGTCGCATTCGGGCGCGTTACAGCGTGACTCCGCGCGATACGTTGCAACTGACGCTGAACGCACCCGTCAGAACCCTGAATGGGCAAGGCTACACCGAACGCCCGATGACGTGGCAGGGCTCCTACAGCCGTCCGTTGAATGCCAAACTCACCCTGACCTTTACGGCGCAGGGGCAGGGCAAGGCCCGCACCTTTACCAGCAATGAAACGGTCCGCAGCTTTACGGAACGCGATAATGGCGGGACCACCTTCATGGTGGGCCTGCGCTTTAACCCCTTTGGCATTACAGGCCGCGGTATGGGCGGCCGCGGGCCCGGTGGCGGTCAAGGTGGGGGTCAGGGCGGCGGCAACTGGGGCGGCGGTGGGGGTGGCAATGTCAATCTCGGTGGCGGTTTCTGATTCTTTTCAGGCGGTGGCGCGGGCCATCGCCTTTTCTCTGCTCGGCTCCCCGGAATGCGGGAGGTGAAGCGGGTTGACCCCGTGCGGTTTTACCCCTTATGGTCGGGGTAAAGTATGGGGGAAGACGGGGTCTTATGCGTGCGACGGCCATCACGACCGAAGCCTCTGCGTCGGCAGCGGCCAGCGCGCCATCCCCCATGGCGCAGGCCGCGCCAGACAGCGTGACGGCGGCAGATGTCTCATCCGCCGAAGCCCTGATCCGCAAGGTCAACGAAAACGGCCTGCTGCAAACGCGCTTCACCAACACCCCGCCGCCCAAGGAAGCCGATATTGGCTGGCTGAAGGCTTTTCTGGAATGGCTGGGCAAGGTCAGCAAGTTTTTTGGCGACCTGCTGGAGCCCATCGCGCCTATCCTGCCTTGGCTTTTGTATCTCCTGCTGTTTGCACTGGTTATTCTGCTGCTGTCGCCGCTGGTGCGCGCCTTCATTGCGGGCAAGGTCGAGCGTCTGTTTCAGCGTGACGGCCTGAAGGCCGACGCCCCGTGGCGGCCGACCGCCGAAGCCGCCGCCGCCCTGATCGAGGAAATCGACGCCCTGGCCGAAAAGGGCCAGTATGATGAGGCTGTGCATCTTTTGCTCAAGCGCTCGGTGGCCGATCTCAACGCTTATCGTCCCGATCTGGTGCGCAAACACTATTCGGCGCGCGATATCGGCAAACATCCGCTGCTGCCGGAAGACGCGCGCCCGGCCTATGCCGAAATCACCCGCTGGGCCGAAAAGAGCTTCTTTGCTGGCATCCCCGTCGGGCGTGAAGGCTTTGAAGCCTGCCGCAAGGCCTATGTCGATTTCGTTGCCTCTGAGCACCTGCCGAAGGGAGCGAAATGATGCGTCTGCCCTTTGTCAAAAAAGGCTTGCCACCGGCCAGTCGTCTTTTGCCCGTCATTGTCGGCGTACTGATCGCCGGTTTGTTCCTGATGGTCGGGCTGGTGCTGATTACGCCGCATCTGGAACCTGCCGGGCGCGGACAGGCGGCCAATATCACCGGCTATTCGGCGCAGGGTTTCAAGGGCTTGCGCGACGTTCTTGAGGCATCGAATTACAAGACGACCCTGTCACGGCAGGAGACAGGACCGCAAAAGGTCAGCGATCTGGTTATCGTGACGTTGGACGGCGACAGCGCCCTGTTCAACGACGACCCGGAATATTACGAGCCCCAGCCGGTGCCGGAGGAACGCAGTGCGTCTTCGACCTCCAGCGCCTCCGCCTCATCCCAGACCAGCGCGCAAATGCAGGAAAAGCTGAAGCAGGCGCAGGCCGAAGCCTCGGCGTCGCAGGCCGCGCAGGAAGCCTCTTCGACCTCGTATGAGGCGAAGGCGGAGGCGAAAAAGGCCGATGATTACTGGCCGACGCCCAGCGCCGAAAAGGCCGAGCGGCTGGTGTATAAGCCGATTGGCAAGGTGGTGCTGGTCGTGGCCCCTAAATGGTCCGCCAGTCCCATGCCGTCGCATCCGCGCTGGGACATCAACCCGCATTTTCAGGCCCCCAATCGCGTCTTTTCGCAACTGACCCTGCTGTCGCCCGTGCACAAGAAGACCGTGCAGGAAGACGGCGAAACCCGTTATAAGATCACCTATCAACGGTTGAACTATGCCCTTGGGCGTGCGCCGCTGGGCCGCTATAAGTCCTACGCCCTGACGCCCGCCGCCGGTCAGACCACCCTGACCAAAGCCTATACCAGCGGGCGCATCCGCGGCCTGCAATCGCTTAACGGACCCAACCTGACGCCGCTGTTGCTGGGGCCGGACGGTGAGGTCTTGCTGTCGCGCGTCAACCCCATGCCGGGCGAAAAGCCGTTCAAAAGCCCGGTCTATCTGCTCAGCGAACCGGACCTGATGGACAATCAGATGCTGGCGGACCCGGAGCGGGTGGCCGGGGCTCTGTCCATCATTGAGGCCATCGCGCCGGGCGCCCGGACCGTGGCGTTCGATGTAACCTTCAACAATCTGGCCTATGAACAGAACCTGATGCACCATGTGGCGCGCGCGCCCTTTATTGGCGTGCCGCTGTGCCTGCTGGTGCTGGCTCTGGCCATGCTGTGGTCGGCCTATTCGCGCTTTGGTCCCGCGCATGATCCGTCTACCGACACGCCGCATGGGCGCGGCGTCACCGTGCTGGCTGACAATGCGGCGCGCCTGATCGCCAAGGCTGGGCGTGAGCCGAAACTGGCCCCGGCCTATGCGCAGCTCGTGCGCGATCAGGCGCTGAAAGCGCTGGGCCTCGGCCGCCATAGTGCCGGGCCGGACGAGCTGGCCGAGCGCCTGAGCGAAAAACATAATACCCCGGAACGCTACAGTGCCCTCAGGGCCGAGGCGGACCGCCTTTCCAACCCCATGCAACTGCTGAGCTGGGCGCGCCGTCTGCACGCCTGGAAGCACCAGATAACGGAGCGCTAGATGCAGATTTCCGACGTTCACAGCCTAGCGGCGCGCCTTAAGGGCGAAATCGGCAAGGTCATTATCGGTCAGGCCGATACGGTCGAGCTGATGCTGACCGCCCTGTTTTCCGGCGGCCATGTGCTGCTCGAAGGGCCTCCGGGTACGGCCAAGACCCTGCTGGCGCGGGCCTTCTGCCGTTCGCTGTCCCTGCGTTTCGGACGTATCCAGTTCACACCGGACATGCTGCCGGCCGATATTCTGGGCTCCAACCTGTTCAATTTTCAGACCTCGACCTTCTCCCTGACCAAGGGGCCGATCTTCTGCGATCTGTTGCTGGCCGACGAAATCAACCGCACGCCGCCCAAGACGCAGGCCGCCCTGCTGGAGGCCATGCAGGAGCGCAAGGTGACGCTGGACGGGACGCGCTATGATCTGGGCGACCGCTTCATGGTCATCGCCACCCAGAACCCGATCGAGCAGCAGGGCACCTATCCGCTGCCGGAGGCGCAACTGGACCGCTTCCTGTTCAAGCACGTGCTGGGCTATCCGTCGGCCAGCGAAGAACGCCGCATCATCGACGAAGCGGGCAATTCGGCGGTGACGCTTGATCCGGAACAGGCGGGTATCGAGGCGGTGCTGGATGCCGCGACTTTGGCCGAAGCGATCCGCGTGGTGACCACGGTGCGCCTCAACGACGCCAATCTGGACTATATCGTCAGCCTGATCCGCGCCACGCGCGAAAGCCCGTCACTGGCGGTCGGGGCTTCGCCGCGCTCTGGCGCGCTGCTGGCGCGGGCGGCACGGGCGCGCGCCACGCTGGACGGACGCGACTACGTGCTGCCGGACGACATCAAGGCGCTCTATCTGCCGTCCATGCGCCACCGCGTGCTGCTGTCGCCCTCGGCCGAAATCGAGGGGCAGTCGGTGGACGGCGTCCTGCAAGGGCTTTTGGAGCGTATCGAGATCCCCAGATGATCCATCCCACCCCGCGCCTGATCCGCATTCTGATCGCCTGCGTCCTTCTGGGGGCGGGGGTGGTCTTTATTGCGCCTGCCCTTTGGTGGGTGATGCCGCTGATCATGCTGGGGTTGATGGCGCTGGCGGTGTTTGAAGGGGTTTTTGCGCCGCTGCCGTCGCATCTGACGCTGGATATCCCTCTGCCGCGCCGCATCGGTGTCGGACGCGATTATGGCTTTGACTACGCTGTGCGCTTCAAAGCCCGCGCGCCCAAAAAGATCGAAATCCGCTGGGGCGTCTCGTCACGCCTGCAAACGCCGCAGGCCGGTCTGACCCTGAACCCGGAAGACGGCGTGTTCAAAGGCCAACTGGACCTGCGCGCCTCCGCGCGCGGCAAGGCGGCGGTGGAAACCGCGCATCTGCGCTGGAGCGGCGCTCTGGGGCTCGGCTATGTGCAGAAGGTCGTGCCGCTCAAAGCCGAAATGGTGGTCACGCCGGACATTGAGGGTGTGCAGCAGGACGCCGCCGCTCTGTTTTCGCGCGACTCCGTCTATGGAGTGCGCGTGCAGAACCAGTTGCACAACGGTTCCGAATACCACGCGCTGCGCGAATACGACTCGTCGCAGGACCATCGCCGCATCGACTGGCGCTCCTCGGCGCGCCACCTCAAACTGCTGTCGCGGGAGTTTCAGACCGAGCGCAACCACCATATCGTGCTGGCCTTCGACACCGGCCGCCTGATGGGTGAGCCGTTGCTGCGGGTCAAAAAGCTCGACCGCGCCCTCTATGCCGGCCTGCTGCTGGGCTATTGTGCGCTGAAGATTGGCGACAATGTGCGCTCCTTCGCCTTTGCGGCGCGGCCGTATCACAATGCGCCGCTGCTGGCCGGGACGCAGGCCTATGAGACGCTGAAGGCGCAATTGTCGGGCCTCGACGACCGCCCCGAAGAAACCAATCATACGCTGGCCCTGGCCGATCTGGGGTCGAAGATCGCGCGCCGTTCGCTGATCGTGCTGTTCACCGACTTTATCGACGAAATCAGCGCCGACCTGATGCTTGAAGCCTTGCAGCGCCTGTCGAAAAAGCACCTGATCGTCTTTGTCGCCTTCCGCGACGAAGTGCTGGAGGGGCTGGCCGCGTCCGAGCCGCAGGCGGCGGATGACGTGACGCGCGCCATCTTCGCCCGTCGCCTGTTGCAGCAGCGCGAAACCGTCCACGCGACGCTGCGCCGCTATGGTATCGAAGTGTTGGAACCGACGACCGAGGCCATGGCGGTGCAACTGGTGCTCAAATATCTGGAAATGAAACGGGAGGACCGGTTGTGAGCGAAGCCGCCAGCGAAAAGCCCCCTCTGCAACTCAAGAGCCAGAAGTTCCGCGAAGCGCGCGAAAAGGACTGGAAGGCGCTGGCCAAACAGATCGATCGTGCCGAAAACGGCGGTCTGCGCAAATTCACCACCGAGGAACTGCTGGACCTGCCGGTACTTTACTGTTCGACGGTATCGTCTCTGTCGATGGCGCAGTCGATCTCGCTGGATCGCAATCTGATCACCTTCTTGCAGGCTCTGTGCGCGCGCGCCTATGTCTATATGTACGGTCCGCACGCCCGGCCCGGTGTGATCGTCCGCGACTTTTTCATGCGCGACCTGCCACGGTCAGTGCGCGCCCTGTGGGGGGAGCTGTCCCTGTCCACCCTCTGTCTGGTGCTGGGGATTGTGGGGGGCATATTGATGTGCATGGCTGACCCCAGCTGGTACGATCCGCTGGTCGGGGGCATGTCGCAAGGCCGCGATCTGAACGCCAGCGTTGACGACCTGCGCAAGACCATTGGCGGCACCGAAAGCGGGGAACCGCTCGCGGCCTTTTCCGTCTTCCTGATGAGCCATAACACACAGGTCACACTGTCGGCCTTTGCCTTGGGGGTGATCGGTGGCCTGCCGACGGCCTTTCTGATGATTGTCTTTGGCATGTCGGTCGGAGCTATGGTGTGGCTGTTTGCCTCACGCGGTCTGGGACCGGATTTCATAGCCTGGCTATCGATCCACGGCACGACCGAGCTGACGGCGGCCGTCATCGGCGCGGCGGCGGGCTTTCATCTGGCGCGGCGCATCATGTTCCCCGGTCACCTGACGCGCAAGGCGGCGCTGGCCGAAGCCGGGCGACTGGCCGGGACGGCCATGCTGGGGGCCATGTTAATGCTGATCATTGCCGGCTTTATCGAAGGCGTGGCGCGTCAGACGGTGACCGAGATGTGGGCACGCTTTACGTTTGGCGGTATGATGCTGGTCTTTTGGCTGGCCTATTTCATCGCGGTGGGTCGCCCGCGCAAACCGCGCCCGCCAGAGGTCCGTCATGAGGTCCGTCATGAGGTTAGTCATGGCCAGACCTGACCTGATGAAGGGCGGGGCTGTCGCCCTGCCGTCCACAGAGGGACCCGTCACGCCCGTAACGACGCCCGAAGGCGTGGTGCTGTCGTTTCGTACGGCTTCCTTTGCCTCGCGTCTGGCGGCGCTGGTGATCGATTTTCTGATCATCATTCTGGCACCCGTCGTGCTGGTGATCCTGTATATCCTCCTGCCGTTCGAGCATCTGAAGCTCGATAATGTGAAGATGGATCATCCGTTCATTCAGGCGCTGATCATTCTGTTTGTGCTTGTCGGTTTTTTCCTGCGTTCCGGCTATTTCATGCTGTTTGAGCTGGGACCGCGCGCCGCCACGCCGGGCAAGCAGGTGATGAAGATTCGCGTCATTTCGCATGATGGCGGACATCTGACGCCCTCAGCGGTGATTACGCGCAACGCCCTGCGTGAGGTGGAGCTGTACCTGCCGCTGACATTGGCGCTTCAGGCCAGCGTCAATGGCGGCTGGGTGTCTCTGGTGGCTCTGATCTGGACCCTGACTCTCGCCCTGTTGCCGCTGTTCAATACGTCGCGGGCACGTCTGGGCGATTTTCTGGGCGGCACGCGCGTCGTGCATGTACCGCGTGAGCGCCTGAGCTTCGATCTGGCTGAACAGGCCCCTGTCACGTCGCCCGGCCTCACCTTTACGCCGGAGCAGATCAGCGTGTATGGCGAAAAGGAACTGGGCGTGCTGGAAGAGGTCCTGCGCGAAAAGCGTCCGCCGACCCTGCGCGCCGTCGCCGACCGCATCAAGACGCGCATCGGCTGGGTCGAACCTAAAATCGCCAGTGATATCCCTTCTGACGAGGCGTTCCTGCGGGCCTATTACGCCGCCCTGCGGGCGCAGCTTGAGGGTCGGATGCTTCTGGGCCGTCGCCGAAAGGACAAGTTCGACGAATAAAACCCGTCAGCCAAAGACATCCGCCGCGCTGTCGGTCGGTTGGCCCTCTTTGGCCTGACGCAGGCACACATAGGCCGCGACGCTGAACACCAAAGAAAAGGCATCGCTCAGGGTGTTGATCAGAGTGGACGCGCCGATAATCAGGGGCTGCGGCAGGTCCTGACCGACCAACAGCATCGGGGCTTCGGCAATGGCCCCGATAACCATTTCCAGCAAGCCCACACAGATAAACACGCCCAGCAACGACCAGCGATGGCCACGCGTCAGCTCAAAACTACGCGACATGGCGTCTGTGATTCCGGTCTTACCCTCGGCAATATAGGCCGTGCAGGCGACGGATAAGGCCAGCATCAGAATAATGCCGGGAATAATCAGCAGAAGGAAGCCCAACCCGACCAACAGCCCGCAAAGGACAAAGAGAATCAGCAGAGGAATAATGTTCGCCAAGCTGCGTCCCAGAGCGTCGCTTAATCGGAACTCACTACGCGCCAGTCCCGTCACGGCGATTTCGGTAATGACCGAGTAGTTGATCAGATAAAGCGCGACGCATAGTACGGCATAGGCGACGGTAGGCCAGCCATGGGTAAACAGCGACTCAAACAGCTTGTCGTCTGTGTTTCCTGTCAGGTCGTAGAGGAAGACGGCCCCCAGCACCGACGGCAGGCCCATGATAAAAAAGGCCGTGCCGAAAATCAGCACAAAATGCCGGCCCAACAGATCGAAGCCGCGATTGAAAATAGCTGAGAACATGCTGTTTTCTCCCCCTGAAGGGAAGATTAGACCGTCAAAATGACCCTGACAAGAGGAGGGGTCAGCCCCAGGTTTCCCTGGCTCCTTTGCGGCGCGCCACGGCATGGGATACCGCATTGCTGCGCGGCGGGATCTGGGCGGCGGGCTTACCAAACAGCCAGCCCTGTCCGTGGGTGATGCCGAGATCTTTGGCCAGCCGCACCATGTCCTCTGACTCGATCATTTCGCCGATGCACTTGCACTTCAACTCCTCACACAGGATGCTGAGGGAGTGGATGAGGGCGCGCTGACGCGGCTGAGTGAGGGCGGTTTTTAAAAACGGGCCGTCGATCTTGATATAGTCCACATCGAAGCGGCGCAGATAATTATAGGCGGCGGCACCTGAGCCAAAATCATCCAGACAGATTTTGTAACCGCGGCGGCGCAGATCGGCGAGGAAGCGCGCGGCCTCCTCCACATCCTCGATCATGTGCGACTCGGTCAGTTCGAACATCAACCGGTTTTTAAGCGCAGGCTCCGCCTTGAGCCGGGCACTGAGGCGGTCGCGGAACTGCGCGTTCTGCACCGAAAGGCCCGAAAGGTTCATGGCGATGGATTCGCCGGGATACTGATGCAGCGCGCTGATGGCCTTGTCGCAGACGGCCAGATCGAACTCAACCGCCAGCCCCACCTGCTCGGAAAAGCGCACCGTGTCGTAGGAATCCAGCCCGCCGTTGAAACGCAATAGCGCTTCGTAGTGATGAACCTCGCGCGATGCTATGTCCACAAC
This sequence comes from Asticcacaulis sp., assembly GCF_027484505.1. Taxonomy (GTDB): domain Bacteria; phylum Pseudomonadota; class Alphaproteobacteria; order Caulobacterales; family Caulobacteraceae; genus Asticcacaulis. Next base: position 37,171 of record NZ_JAIXSV010000132.1, on the reverse strand, counting down.
CGGCTGATAATGCAGGGTGAACTGACCGGCAGCAAGGACGGCCTTGACGCGGGCATACTGATCGACGGCGGCGTTGATGGCGGCGTTCAGGCTGTTTTGCAGATCACGCGCTTCAAGCGTGGCGGTCTTGGTAAACTTGTCCACGACGTAGGACAGGGCCTTGGCGACGCTGTCTTCGCTGAGGTTCGTGGTGTCCATCGACAGGGTAACGATGCTGGAAGACACGCGGTCTTCCTTGACCCCGGCATTGCTTAGCACCTGCTGAATGTCCCCCATCAGTTGCGCTTCGCTGATGGCATTGGCGCCCTGATCGGCCATCAGGCCGAACTCATCGTCGCCCAGACGGGCGGCCGCGCCCGTGGGGCCGGAGGAGGCGCGCAACAGGGCGCCGATTTCACCCATCAACTGTTCGGAGCGCGACTGCGGCATCTTGTCCATGGCGTCGCTCAGGCCATTCAGGCGGATCAGTTGCATTTCCTGCAACATGGCGGCGCCCGAACCGGCATCCCCCGGTTTAATGGCCCGCGAGGCCATATGCTGGAATTCGCACAGATCGAGCAGGCCCGAAATATCATCGCGTTCAGGCAAGGCCTTGACCAGCGGCTCCGACAGCACGGTGACGGTCACGAAGGTCCGCTGCCGATCGGGCAGATAACAGGCCCCCAGATTGACATGGATCGGCTTGCGGCCATCGGGTTTGAGGCGGACAGTGGCCGGGTCGATACGCCCGATGTCGCGGGCCCGCGCCAGCAGGCGGGCGACCAGATAGCGGTCTGCGGATGGAAACAGCGCTTCGATGGCCTGCCCTTTGACGCTTTGCGCGTCCTCGGCCAGAAGGGCGTTGGTGGCCCCGATGGTGCGGGCGATCTTTCCGCCTTCATCGACTTCAACCAGCAGATCGGCCGCCGCGAGAGAAAAGGCAATGTAGCGGTCGCGCTGGTTTTTGTAGTCGTCGCGTTCGGGCATGCAGCCAAAAGTCCTTGTGCGGGCGCATACCCACCATGATATCTCCGCCACCTAAACAGAAAATGCTTAATAAAGCCTCTGCGCAGCGATGTGTAAACGTTGACAGGACAGACTTGTCTGTCAATATCGGCCCTACTCACAGGGAGGGACGGAGATGGCTGGAACGAAAACGGGCGTCAGGGATCGCATTGTGCAGACGGCCTTGCCGTTATTTGCCACGCAAGGGTTTCGCGCCACGGGTATTGACCGCATCATTGCGGACTCCGCGGTCGCCAAGGCCAGTTTTTATCGTCATTTCCCGTCCAAGGACGATCTGATCCTCGCCTGCCTTGAACGCTGGCATATTTCGCATTTTGCCGCGCTCAAGATCGCTGTCGAAGCGGGGGAGGTCAAATCGCGGCCCCTGTCCCTGTTTGAGGCCTTGCCGCAGGTGTCGGACACGACGCTGCGGGGGGACCTGCTGATCACGGCGACGGTGGAATTCGGCTCGGCCAAACCGGCGATTGCCGATGTGGTGGCTGCCGCCCGGCATCAGTTGCGCGAGTGGTTCGAAACCCTGCTGGGGGAGGCGGGTTATGCCGATATGGCCGATAGCCTGTCGCATGAATGGCTGCTGCTCTATGAAGGGGCCATGATCGGGGCCCTGCGCGAAACGCCGCAACAGGCGGCGCGCTGCGCCCGCGCCAATGCCGAACGCAGCCTTCAGCAGATTCAGCTCAAGCGTCTCCTCAGCAAGACCTTACCGGGCACCTGAACCCGTCGGGCTCGTCAGACGTACCGGTGTTAACACAATCGAAAAGCCTTCCATGGCAAGGCTTTTTAGAAGGTGCGCAAAAAGCACTGAGTGGGACGCTTGAACATGCTGAGAGTTATCGCGTGCTTACGGGATCAGCACGACTGGGCGCTGGTCGTGCTGGCGGCGCTGGTCTGCGTTTCGGCCTCTTTTACAGCACTCAGACTGGCCCGTCGCGCCCGCGAGACCGAGGGGGCTGAACGCTGGCGCTGGGTCGCTATGGCAGGGCTGGCCGCCGGCTTCGGTATCTGGGCGACGCACTTCATCGCCATGCTGGCCTATAGCGCCGGCGTGGCCACCGGCTATGACCTGTTCAAGACTTTCCTGTCCTTGCTGATCGCCGTGACGCTAACCGGCTCCGGCATCGCGCTGGCTATCACGGAAACCAAAGCGTTTTGGCGCGGCGTTGGTGGGGCCTTGCTGGGTGTGGGTGTGGCAGGGATGCACTATACGGGCATGTCGGCCGTCATGGCCCCTGCGCACATTGGGTGGCATACAGAACTGGTCGCGGCCTCGGTTCTGCTGGGCATGGTTTTCGAAGCCGCTGCCCTGTGGCTGGCGACCAGTCGCTATCGTTATGCCCTCGGCGGCGCGACGGCGCTGATGGTGCTGGGGATTGTGGCGCACCACTTCATCGGCATGGGGGCGGTGGATGTCACGCCCGATCCTCGTATTGCGACGGGCGGCCTGATGCTCAATCCGGGCAGCATGTCGATCACGGTGGCCGTGGTAGCCATCGCCGTGATGGGCCTGTGCATCATGAGCCTTAGGCAGCGCCAGAAGTTCGAAGCCGCCGTCGCCGCCAATGAGCGCCATATGCGCATCCTGATCGACTCGGTGCGCGACTATGCCATCTACATGCTCGATCCGCAGGGGCGGGTCAGCAACTGGAATGCCGGGGCGCAGCGTTTCAAGGGCTATGACGCGTCCGAGATTGTAGGCCAATCCTTTGCCACCTTCTTCCCCGAAGCCGACCGCGAGGCCGGCCGACCGCAGGCCATATTGCAGGCCGCGCTGGCACAGGGGCGTTATGAAGAGGAGGGCGAACGGGTCCGCAAAGATGGCACGACCTTCCTGGCGCACGTCATCCTGACCCCCATGTATGAGAGCGACGGTACGCTGATCGGCTTTGCCAAGGTGACGCGCGATATTACGCAGCGCCGGGCGGATCGCGAAATACTGAAGCGGACCACGCACAATTTCGACACCGCTTTGCGCCACATGTCACAGGGGCTCAGCCTCTACGACGCCGATCATCGGCTCGTTTTTGCCAATCCGCGTGTGCTGAGCATGTTTGGCAATGATCCCGACATGGCGCGTCCGGGCACGCCTTTCCGCGAGGTGCTGGGCAATATTCTGCGCCGCGCCGGGGCGACGGAAGCGCAGATCGAGGCGCGCTATCGCCTGCACATGGACCTGATTGCCCAGCCGGAAGGCGGGACGCTGATTTCAGAATCGGCCAATGGCACCGTGCTGTCGGTGACGTACCGGCCCTTGCCTGAAGGCGGCTGGGTGACAACGATCGATGACATAACGGCACGCCGCCGCGACGAGGACCGTATTGCGCACATGGCGCGCCACGACGGCCTGACGGGCCTGCCCAACCGTGAGCATTTCAATCAGCACACCGACCGCGAACTGGAACGCGCCGCACGCACTGGTCACAAGGTGGCGGCGGTGGCCATCGACCTTGACCGCTTCAAGGAAATCAATGATGTGCGTGGCCATGCGGCGGGGGATCAGGTGCTGAAAATCATCGCGGAGCGTCTGCAACGTCTGTGTGGTGACACCGAGTTTGTGGCACGTATCGGCGGCGACGAGTTTGCCTGCGTCAAGACATTTGCGGAAGCGCGCGAACTCAGCGACTTTGTCAGCCGTCTGGACGCGGCCCTGCACGACCCTATCGACCTCGACGGATTTGAAGTCAGCCCCGGCGGTTCGATGGGCGTGGCCGTCTATCCCGATGATGCCGACGGGCGTGAGCCTTTGATGAACAATGCCGATCTGGCGCTGTATCGCGCCAAGGCGCAGCCGCGCCTCAATGGCCATGAGGCGGTCTGTTACTACGAAGCGCGCATGGATGAGGCCGCCCGCGACCGTCGCGCGCTCGCCAAGGACCTGTGGCAGGCCATCGCTCGTGACGAACTGCGCGTCCATTATCAGGTGCAGCGGTCTGTTACGTCGCAGGCCATTACCGGCTATGAGGCCCTGCTGCGCTGGCAGCATCCGCAGCGCGGTTTTGTTAGTCCGGCCGACTTTATCCCCGTCGCCGAAGAATGCGGGGCTATCCTCGACATCGGCGAGTGGGTGTTACGCACGGCCTGCGCTGAGGCCGCCACCTGGACCAATGGGGCCAAGGTGGCCGTCAACCTGTCGCCCGTGCAACTGACGCACCCCGATCTGGTCGGTATGGTGCAGTCCATCCTGATTGAAACCGGCCTGTCGCCGCGCCGTCTGGAGCTGGAAATCACCGAATCGACCATTATCGGCGATAAGGCGCGTGCCCTGCATATCCTGCGTCAGATCAAGGGCTTCGGCGTGACCATCGCCATTGACGACTTTGGTACGGGCTATTCGTCGCTCGATACGCTCAACGCCTTCCCCTTCGACAAGATCAAGATTGACCGCTCCTTCCTGATGGAGGCGGAACAGAGCCCGCAGGCCCGCGCCATCATCCGCGCCATTCTGGCGCTGGGGCGCAGCCTTGAGGTGCCGGTGCTGGCCGAAGGGGTGGAAACGGTGGCGCAGCTTGAACTGCTGCGTAGCGAAGGCTGTGATGAGGCGCAGGGCTATTATTTCGGCCGCCCGGCGGCGCAGGTACTCGATGAAACCGCTCCGGCGCGCCTGACGGCGTGATCTATAAAATTCTGATACCGAATGTTGAGACGGGCGACGGATTTGTAAGCGCCTACCGTAACAGATCGTGGTGCACATCCTGTTCTGGCCGCAAGCGCGCCTTAACCTAGACGCTTGCGGCTTCTTTTTTACGAGCCGATGAAGGCTTGTCACAGGGACGAATGTGGGCCAAGACACCTCACCGCTGACGTCGCCTGACCAAGGGTTTTCATGCTGTCCCGTTTCTTTATCGACCGTCCCATCTTTGCCTGGGTGGTGGCCATTGTCATCATGCTGGCCGGTCTGCTTTCGATCCGTACCCTGCCGGTTGAACAGTATCCGGACATCGCCTTGCCGCAGGTGCGCATCAACGCCTCCTACCCGGGAGCGTCGGCTAAAACGGTCGAGGATTCGGTGACGCAGATCATCGAACAGGGGATGACCGGGCTCGATCGCCTGAAATACATCACGGCCTCGTCCTCGGACAGCGGCTCGGCCAATGTCACGCTTGTGTTTGAGGCCGGCACCAATATCGACACGGCTCAGGTGCAGGTACAAAATCAGGTGCAGGCCGTTATCAACCGTCTGCCGCAGGACGTGCAGGCGCAGGGTGTGCGGGTCAATAAGGCCTCCAACAACATGCTGATGGTCATTTCATTGTATTCAACGGACGGATCGCTGACCAATGCCGACCTTGGTGACTATCTGGTATCCAATGTGCAGGACACGCTGGCCCGCGTGGACGGGGTGGGTGAAAGCAATGTGTTCGGCTCCGGCTATGCCATGCGGATCTGGCTCAATCCTGAAAAGCTGGTGGCCTTTAACCTGACGCCGGCCGATGTGGTGACGGCCGTTCGCGCCCAGAACGCTCAGGTCTCCGCCGGGCAACTGGCGGCGCAGCCGACCACAGACGATATCGCCCTTAATGCCACCATCACCTCTCAATCGCGGCTGACCACGGCGGATGAGTTCCAGAATATCATCGTCAAGAGCGATACGTCGGGCGCGACCGTCTATCTGCGCGACGTGGCCCGCGTCGAGTTGGGGCAGCAGAGCTACGACTCCATCAGCCGTATCAATGGCCAACCCGCCACCGGCATCGCCATCAGCCTCGCCACCGGGGCCAATGCGCTGAAAACCGCTGAGCTGGTCAAGGCCGAGATGGAGAAGCTGTCCAAAAGTTTCCCCAAGAACATCACCTACGCCATTCCCAATGACTCGACCGACTTCATCAAGCTGTCGATCAAAGAGGTGGTGAAGACCCTGATCGAGGCCATCGTGCTGGTCTTCATCGTCATGTATCTGTTCCTGCAAAACTGGCGCGCCACCATCATCCCGACCATCGCCGTGCCGGTGGTGCTTCTGGGGACGCTGGGGATTCTGGCGGCCTTCGGCTATTCGATCAACCTGCTGACCATGTTTGGTCTGGTGCTGGCCATCGGCCTGCTGGTCGATGACGCCATCGTCGTCGTCGAAAACGTCGAGCGCGTGATGCACGAAGAGGGGCTCGACCCCAAGGAAGCCACGCGCAAATCCATGGACGAGATTACCGGCGCCCTCATCGGCATTGGTCTGGTCCTGTCGGCAATGTTTGTGCCCATGGCCTTTTTTGGTGGAACGCAGGGCATTATCTATCGTCAGTTTTCCATCACCATCGTCTCGGCCATGGCCCTGTCGGTGCTGGTGGCCCTGATCCTGACGCCGCCACTGTGCGCCACCATCCTCAAGCCGGTTGATCCTCAGAAGCACGCCGAAAAGAAAGGCTTTTTTGGCTGGTTCAACAAAAGCTTCACCCGCGCCAGCCACGGCTATATGGGGGCCGTCGGTGGGATTATTGGCAAGCCGCTGCGCTATCTGGTCATCTATGGCGTGGTGCTGGTGGCCTGCGGCATGATGTTCCGCGTCCTGCCGACCTCCTTCCTGCCGGACGAGGATCAGGGCTTCATGCAAACCATCGTTCAGTTGCCCGTCGGCACGACGCGCAAGACGACCGATGAGGTGGTGGCCAGGGTCGAAGCCTATCTGCAAAAAGACCCGACGGCGCGCTACGTCTTTGCGCGCGTCGGCTCTAACGGTCAGAATCAAGGGCAGGTCAATATCCGCATGAAGCCGTTTGAAGAGCGCAAGGGCAGCGATCTGCGCGTGCCGGCGGTGATCGAACGCGCGCGCAAGGAATTTGCCAAGCCCGAATACCGCAATGCCCGCATCATCCCCACCCAGCCGCCGGTGGTGCGTTCTCTGGGCGACGCGTCGGGCTTCTCGTTTGTCATCAAGGATGTCGGTGGGGTCGGGCCTGAGGCGCTGCTGGCGGCGCGCAACGACTTCATCCGCCGCGCCGAAAAAGACCCGCGACTGGGCTCGGTGCGCTCAGGCGGGCAGGACTACACGCCGCAGCTCAAGATCGACATCAACAAGACGGCAGCCGGCGCCATGGGCGTCAGCGTGTCGGACATCAATGCCATGCTGGCCGCCGCCTGGGGTGGGTCTTACGTCAATGACTTTATTGATCGCGGTCGCGTCAAGCGCGTCTATGTGCAGGCCGATACACCCTATCGCATGCGCCCGGAGGACCTGAACCGCTGGTATGTGCGCAACAAGGACGGGGCCATGGTGCCGTTCCCGGCCTTCGGCTCGACCCGCTGGCAGGCGGGGGCCCCGACGCTGGAACGCTATAATGGGTCGCCTTCCACGGGTGTGCAGGGCGCAGCGGCCGACGGCGTGTCGTCGGGCGATGCCATGGCCGCGGTCGAAGATCTGGCCACCGGCCTGCCGCAGGGCACGGCGATTGAATGGACCGGCCTGTCGTTGCAGGAACGTGAGTCCGGCGCACAGGCCCCGGCGCTGTACGCCCTGTCGGTGCTGGTCGTCTTCCTGTTGCTGGCGGCTCTCTACGAAAGCTGGACCATTCCGTTTTCGGTCATTCTGGTCCTGCCTCTGGCGGTTCTGGGGGCGCTGGTGGCGACGTGGGGACGCGGGCTCGACAACGACATCTTCTTTCAGGTCGGGCTACTCACCACCATCGGCCTGTCGTGCAAGAATGCTATCCTGATCGTCGAATACGCCCGCACGCTTCAGGAACGCGGCATGGGCCTGATCGACGCCACGCTGGAAGCGTCGCGCATCCGTCTGCGGCCCATTCTGATGACCTCGTTCGCCTTCACCTTCGGCGTCCTGCCTCTGGCTCTGGCCAATGGAGCCGGGTCGGGGGCGCAGCACGCCATCGGCACCGGTTTGATCGGCGGGGTGCTGTCGGCGACCCTGCTGGCCATCTTCTATATCCCGCTGTTCTTCGTGCTGGTGCAGAAGATTTTTAACCGCAAATACCGTAACGAAGTCAAAGAGGTTTAAGCCTCTTCTGTCTTCTGTCCGACGCCCCTTCCGTAACGCGGCAGGGGTGTTCGTGCGTGGGATGAAAAAAACGGTGGCGAGGTTTTATCCGTCATGTTAGCGTTATCACAACCATAAACGGCAAAGCCGTACCCGACCGAAACCCCGCCGCAGAGCGGGAAACGCAAATGCACAGTGAGAGGAAATCAAACCATGACCTTAACCGGTTCTTTCCGGCAGGCGACACGCGGCCTGTCTGTAACCCTGACCATGGCGCTTCTAGCCGTGGCCAGCACGGCCCTCCCGGCCTTCGCCCAGAATGACAAGATGGTGCCGATTGCCACACCGGCGCAGCCCGATGCCATCGTGCTGAATACCGGCCCGCTGCCGGGGGCTACGGCCCCTGAGTCCTGGCATAGCCAGTACGGCAGCGTCTTTGCCCGTAACGTGAGCGTCGCCACCCTGACCCCTTTCCTGCCGTCGCCTGAAAAGGCCACGGGAGCTGCCGTGATCGTCGCCCCGGGTGGCGGGTTCCGTACCCTGTCCATGCAGAACGAGGGCTGGGACGTCGCCAAGGCGCTGGCTGATCGCGGCGTGGCGGCCTTCGTGCTGAAGTATCGCCTCAACCCGACCCCCGCCGACATGGCCGGCTTCGAAGCCTCGATGCGGGAGATGTTCGCCGGCGCGGCGCGCCCGCGTCCGGCACCGGGTGAAGACCCGATGACCCGCATCGCCCCTCAGATCGCCGACGCCCGCGCCGCCTTCGCGCTGGTGCGCTCGCGCTCAAAAGAGTGGCATATCGATTCTGACCGTATCGGCATGGTGGGCTTCTCGGCAGGCGCCATGCTGACCCTGTCCACCGCTCTGGCCGGGGGGGACGCCAAGCCGGCCTTTATCGGTGACATCTATGGCCCGCTGTCGGCAGTCACCGTGCCCGCCGATGCGCCGCCTCTGTTTATCGCTTTGGCAGCGGATGACCCGCTGTTCGCGCACGGCGATTTCGGTCTGGTGCAGAGCTGGCAGGCGGCTAAGCGCCCGGTTGAGTTCCACTACTATGAACAGGGCGGCCACGGCTTTGGCATGTACCCAAAGGAAACCACCAGCACCGGCTGGTTCGACGCCTTTGTACGCTGGATGACCATGCACGGCTATCTCAGCAAGCGTAAGTAGTGCATGAAAAACAAAAAGGCTACCCAGCGGAAACCGGGTAGCCTTTTTGTTATGGGTTTCGTTGCGCGCTCAGTCCAGCGCGCCGATAAACGGCAGGCCGCGCAGACGTCCGCCGTCGTCGAGGCCATAGCCGACCAGATAACGCTTGGGCGCTTCCCAGCCGACATAATCGGCTTCAATCTGACGCGTGACGGGCTTCGACGCCATGACGGCGGTCAGCACCTCGGTGGCTCCGGCGCGCAGCAGGTGGTCGCGGGCGAATTTCAGCGACGCGCCCGTATCCAGCACATCGTCCATGATCAACACCTGCTTGCCCTTGACCGGGCGTTGCAGGTCGGCACGCAGGATCATCTCACCGCTCTGACGGCCATCGCCATAGGAGGACAGCCACATCGAATCAAAGCCGATACCGAGGCCGTGACGGGCCAGCGCACGCGTCAGATCGGCAGCGAACCAGATGCCGCCGGTCAGCAGGCAGACACCCACCGTGTCTTCGGTCAGCCGCGGGGCCATCTCCCTGGCCATAGCGTCGATGCGCGCGGCGATATCCGCCTCGCTCAGGAGAATGTCGTAGGTCATGTAAACTCAGTAAAATCTAGTGATGAGCTTCGGCAGAGGGCGCAGCAGGGGCGGGCCGCAGCTCGGCTGGCTTTTCCGTAGCATGGTCGGCGGCGGTTGTCGCGTCTCCATGCGCGTTTTCCGCAGCCGTCGGCGCGTGTCCGGCATCGGCAGCGGGGGCTGCCCCATGGTCCGGTGCCGCGTGAGCGTCTTCCGTCGCCGGTGGTGTCCCGTGGCCGCCATCCCCGTGCGCCTCTTCGCCGTGCCCGCCACCCGTGCCGTTCATCAGGGACGGACGCACCCGCGACAGGTCCTTGGCCGCCTGCAGGTCAAAGCCCAGCCTGATATTCTTGACGCGGTTGGAGGGGTCGGGAATGTCAAAGGTCAGGACGCGGGTTTCGTTGGCCTCCAGCGTCAGACCCAGCGGGGGGATCAGCGTAGTGTCGAGCGGATTCGACTCCTTGTCCATCAGATCGACACGCACCGGCGGCACCGGATTGGCTTCATCGCGGATATTCTTGACCTTCAGCGTCACCGTGGCAACAAAACGGCCCCCGCGCAGGGTGTTTTCCAGCTTAGACTCCAGCACTTCGAGGCCGGCAGCATTCACCGGAACGCCCACGGCCGCGTAGGCCCCGCCCAGACGCGGAAAGGCGCGCACCAGATCGACGCGCAGCAGGAAGGCGGTGCCCAGCATGGCAACAAAGGTGGCCGCCAGCGCGCCCCAGATGATGCCCTGCGCCATCAGCGCCTTATGCCGCTTCTGGCTTTCGATCATGTCGCGGTACAGCGACGGAATCTTCTTCGCCTTGACTTCCTTCAACCCGGTGGCAGGCTTTTCCACGGCCTTTTCGAGCGGCAGTTCGATCGGTTCTTCGGGCTTTTCCGCGTGCCAGGTGGTCTTGCACGCGGCGCAGCGCACAGTGCGACCCTGAGGCCCCAGTTGGGCCTCATCAATCGCGTAACTGAGCGCGCATTTGGGACAGGTCAGAAGCATCCGGACGAATCACTACATAAGGCCCGTTAACCAAACGGGTGCTTAACCTTTTTGGCCGAAAAGCATTAACAAGACCTCAAAACGCGAGTCTGAAACCTGTGGTAACAGCCTACGAACACGACGATCTTTTTGAGCCGGATCACAGCCAGGTGGTTGTGTTCCGCGACGTCGGGCTGGGCTATGAAGGGGCCGGGCATACCGGACATGACCCTGAGCACTACATACTGAAAGATTTGAACTTTTCACTGCCCGCCGGGTCGTTTCATTTTCTGACCGGACCGTCGGGGGCGGGCAAGACCTCGCTTTTGCGGCTGATCTATCAGGCGCAAAAGCCGTCCGTGGGCGAAATCACCCTGTTTGGCGAACCTCTTAATCCGGCTGACCGCAAGCAGACCGCCGATATGCGCCGGCGTATCGGCATCGTCTTTCAGGATTTCCGCCTGCTGGAGCACCTTGATGTGTTCGACAATGCCGCCTTGCCGTTGTTTGTGCGCGGGGAAGACCCGAAGCGATTCGAGGCCGATGTCATTGAGCTTCTGAGCTGGGTGGGGCTGAAAAATCGCCTGCACGCCATGCCGGATGTGCTGTCGGGCGGCGAAAAGCAGCGGCTGGCCATTGCGCGGGCCGTGATTAACCGGCCCACCCTGATTCTAGCCGATGAACCGACCGGCAATATCGACCACGCCATGGGTCTGCGCATCATGCGGCTGTTTATCGAGCTGAACCGCCTGGGGGCCACCGTGCTGATCGCCACCCATGACGAAGCGCTGATCCGCGCCTCCGGTATGCCGGTTCTGGAACTGCGCGAGGGGCGGGTGGTGCGTCGCGATCTCACTCAGACGGTAGGGGGGGCGCTATGACCGCCGGGAAACGCCTGCGCCGCCGCGATCTGTTGCCTGAGCAGGACACACGCGAAGTGTCGCTGCACTATGTGATCGCCGTCCTGTTCTTTCTGGCGGCCCTGTCAGCCCTGATTGCGCTGGCCTCGAATCGCGCGGCATCCGGCTGGTCGCGCGAAATCCGCGCCGAAGTGACGGTGCAGGTGCGCCCGACAGGCCTCGAAAGTGGCTCGGTCGCCGCCGCCCGCGCTGCCGAGGTGCTGGCCGGAGTGCCGGGTGTCAAGGAGGCCGCCGCCATCGAACCGGAGCGCGCCAAGGCGCTGATCAAGCCGTGGCTCGGCGACGCCGTGCTTGAGGACCTGCCCCTGCCCAATCTGGTAGAGGTGCGGCTGGATGAGGCCAAACCGGCCAAGTCGGCGGCTCTGTCGGAGGCGTTGTCCGAGAAGGAAATCGACGCCACCATCGATGATCATTCGACCTGGCTTCAGGATATTGAGACGTCTGCGCTGATTATCCGTCTGATTTCGCTGGGTATATTTTTGCTGATTGCCTCCGCAGCGGCGGCGGTGGTGGGCTTTGCCACGCGCGCGGGTTTGATGGCGCGTGCCAATATCGTGGAGGTCCTGAGCCTGTGCGGTGCGACGGACGCGTTTATCGCGGGTCGCTTTCAGTTTCGCTTTGCGCGCATGGCCGCGATCTCCGGCCTCTTGGGTGCGGTAGCGGCGGGGCTGGTCATGGTGGTGATCAAGCTGACCGGTTCGTCACAAAGTCTGTTGCTAGCACTGCCTTTCTCGTGGCTTGACCTGCTGGTTTTGTTGCCCTGTCCGTTGCTCGCCGCCTTGATTGCGGCGGGAACCGCGCGTATCGTGACCCTGAAGATGCTGGGGAAAAGCTGATGCGCCGCCTTGTGGCCGTGGTTTTGGTGGTTGGACTGTGGTTGGCCGGGCTTTACGCCTTCGCCGATCGCGTGATCCATTCGACTCCGGCCGCCGAACCGGAAGAGGCCGCTGACGCCATCGTCGTGCTGACCGGCGCGTCGGACATGCGGATCAAGGAGGGTATGCGCTTGCTGGAGCGACGCAAGGGCGCGCGCATGCTGATTTCCGGCGTCAACCGCGAAGTGAAGCGCGAAGAATTGCTGCCCGTCACCGAGGGCTCCAAAAAGCTCTATGAATGCTGCGTCGATCTGGGGTACGAGGCGCAGACCACGCTTGGCAACGCCTACGAGGTGGCTGAGTGGGCTAAGGCCAAGGGGTTTGACGACCTGATCGTCGTGACCTCGGACTATCACATGCCGCGCAGTCTGCTGGAGATCAAGGCGGCCTTGCCGGGGGTCAAGTTACACGCCTATCCGGTGGCCACCCCGACGCTCGATGCGCGCGAGTGGTGGAAATCGTGGCGCAGTTCGCGCGTGCTGATTGTGGAATACAGCAAGTATCTGGCTATATTGGCGCGTGATATTTTTTCCAGCCTGACCAGTTCGGGCAAAAAGGATGAGACTGCGGCCGGTGAGGCTGCGGCGGAAGGTTCGGCCTCTTGAATTTCCTGCGTTCGGTTGTTTTCGTCGTCTGGCTTTATGGTCTGGTCGTCATCGTCGGCCTGTTGGGCACGCCCTTCATGCTGCTGTCGCGGCGTTGGGGGATGCAGACGGTTAAGCTGTGGGCGCATCTGGTCCTGTTTGGCCTGCGGTATATCTGTGGTGTCAAGGTTGAGTTCCGCGGGTTGGAACACCGGCCTAAGGGCGCGGCCCTGATCGCGGGCAAGCACCTCAGCATGCTCGATACCATTGCGCCGTTTGTCATTCTGGACGACCCCTGCTTTGTGCTGAAGAAGGAACTGACCTACCTGCCGTTTTTCGGCTGGTATATCTGGCGCACGCGCATGATCCCCATACGCCGCAAGGATGCCTCCAAGGCCCTGCGTGCCATGGTTATCGATGCACGTGACCGGCTGGAAAACGCGCGTCAGATCCTGATCTTTGCCGAAGGGACGCGCTCAGAGGTGGGGCAGGACCCGGAATACAAACCGGGCGTCGCCGCACTTTATCGTGACCTTGAATTTCCTTGCCATCTGCTGGCCACCAATTCCGGTCAGTGCTGGCCGGCGCACGGCATTATCCGCAAACCCGGCACGGTGGTGTTCGAATTCTTGCCGCCCGTTCCGGCAGGGCTGAAGCGCGGTGAATTCATGAGCGAAATCAAGACGCGCATCGAAGGCGCGTCCAATGCGCTTATTGCCGAAAACCGCAAGGCCTAAGTTGAATAGAGCCGGAGCGCGCTCCGGCCCTGTAACAATAGGTCGCCTATTTGCACTTCTTCTTGCAGTCCAGCCACGCGGCGCGGCACTTTTCCTCAGACGTTCCGGCCTTCTGGCAGGCCTGATAGGTGTCATTGCATTTTTTGCGGCAATCGGCGCTTTGCGCATAGCCCGTACCGGCCAGCAAGGCTGACAGTGTGATCGCGGCGACCGCGATCTTACCCAGGTGTTTCATTGGACGCCTCCCTTGGCGATTTTTCCCAATTTTCACGTGCCTTAACCCGGTATCGGGCGGCACTTTTTAGCCCTGACCGACTATGGGGTTCGGCCATGGGTTAATACTGTATCCCAAATTCAGGATTCGCCAAGAGGGAGAATAACATCGGTATCGACGTACCGATCAATAGGCCGCCAGAAGGGTGGGCCCCGTCGTCAGTGCGGCTGGCTTGTTTTGCGGTAACAGAAGGCAGGCGGGGGCCGCCGCCAGCACCAGCAGGCCCAGAGTCAGAAACAGCGCCTTGAGGACCGAAGACCTCATGGTTTTTCAAATTCCTGAACGATTTTAAGCGCCGAAATCTGCATGACCAGCGTGGCGTTCTTGTCCAGTTCACCCGTGTCGTCGATACGCATCTGGGTCAGCTTGCGCTGAGCGTCGCTGTCGTTGATGCGGGTCAGATACAGAAGCTCTTCCTTGCTGAGGTTCTGTGCATGTCCGCGTGCCGTCAGGGTGAGGATCTTGTCGCCCAGTTCGGTCGAAACGGTCGCCACAATCGTCGCCAGACGATAGCGGTCGCTTTCATTCAGGCTGTTGAAATCTATGTACTTACCCACTTCGCCAATGATCAGGCGCATGTGCACTTCGCTGACGAAGTGGCGGATAATGGCCTCGGTGCCGTCCACTTCCAGCAACTGATGCGCCAGTTCGACGCGCTCGGCAAAATCACCGGTGGGTTTGGCCGGACCGACAGGGCCAACGTCCTGCGCCGCTGCCGTCACCACCGGAGCCGGGGTTTCGATCATATCGACCGAAGGCGCGATTTCACCGGCGGGCTGCGCCACAGGGGACGGATTGATTTTGGCCACAGTCTGGGCCGGAATAGGCGCCTGCACCGGTGCGGCTGACGCGCTCTGCGGTGCCGTCGCGGTGACCGGCGGATTCATCCGCTTTTGCTCCGGCTTCGGCATGACGGCAATGCGCGCGCCGGGTTCACGTTCCGGTTCCCGCGCCTGCGCCCCTATGGCCCCCATCAGCCCCAGCAGGCACGCACCCGTCATCACGCGTTTCAAATACACCACTCAAACCCCCATCTCACAATGCGCTACCGGTCAGCCCGAAATGGCTTCCTTGAATGTCTTGATAATTTTGATCACCGCTTCGACCATGTAGCTCTGGATCTGCTGGGCATTGGCGTCGGGATTAGCAAACTTGCTGGCATTATACTTGGCCGCGACCGGGCCTGAATTGGCGCTTATGAGCGTCAGGATTTCTTCTTCGCTGAAATTGGCCGACTGGGCCGTGGCGATCTGGTCAATGATGCTGGCTTCGGCCTCTTTCAGTACGCGGTCAGCGATCTGATTGAACTTCAGCTCATCGGCGGCGCTGAGCGCCTGCGCCCCCTTGCGTTCCAGAATGACCAGACGCACCGCTGCCTTGGTATTGCCCATGATCAGGCGCACATTCTTGGTCGTGCCGTTGGTTTCCATCAACTGCTTGTACAGCGCGATGCGGCGGGATTTGCGTGCAGCGGCGGCCTTATCTTCGGGTGAAACGGTGGCGGCGGCGGTCCCCTCAAGGCGCGGAGCCATGCCGATCAGGGCCGGATCAAGCTCAATCTTCGGGGCCAGCGGCGCTTCGGGCGAAATGAATGAGCCTTGCAAGGACGGGGGAACGACCGGCTGGGCCGGTGTTTTGGCGATGGCCATCGTTTGCGCCTGCGCCGCAGGGCCAAGGGCCTCAAGGCTCAGAACGGTGCCGGCAATCAGCAACCCCGACGTCAGAACGCGTATGCACGACATTTTTATACCCCCAAGTGCCCGAAACCACTCAGGCCTTAAGCGACGTTAACCAATTCCTCACGGGGTGGCAACGGGGGAATCTTGGGGCGCGAAAAAGCAATCCCCCGGATGTGACATCCGGGGGATTATCGGCCGCTTTAAAAGATGGTCTTAGATCAACGCGCCGTGGCAATGCTTGAACTTCTTGCCTGAACCGCAGGGGCACAGGCCGTTGCGCGAGGTGCTTTCCCAGCCCGCGGGAAGGGCCGAGACGGGCAGGGCGGCGCGCTGTTCAGGCGTCAGGTCGTCGCTCAGTTGCGGCGCGCGTTCGTTTTCACCGGTCAGGGGGTTGAGGTGGATCTCCTCAAAACGCACCGGCTCCGGCTCCGGCTGACCCTGGAAGCGGATTTCGACGGTCATCAGCCAGCGCGTCACATTGTGGCGCAGATTGACCAGCAGCGTCTCGAACAGGGCGAAGGCCTCGGTCTTGTATTCGTTCAGCGGGTCGCGCTGACCGTAGCCGCGCAGACCGATGACCGCGCGCAGGTGATCGAGGTGCATCAGGTGCTCACGCCATTGCATGTCGATCATCTGAAGCAGGAAGTTCTTTTCCAGCGCCTTCATCTGATCCGGGCCCAGAAGCTGGAGGCGTTCCTCCATCTTTTGCGCCGCAATGGTCTGGATGCGCTCTTCGATTTCCTCGTTGGCGATGCCTTCTTCGGCGGCCCACTCTTCCAGCGGCAGGTCGAGGCCCAGCAGGCGCTCGCACTGTTCTTTCAGCCCGGCAATATCCCACTGCTCGGCATAGGCCTTGGGCGGCAGGTGACGGTCCACGAGGTCGCGGATCGTCTCTTCGCGCATTTCGGAGACGATTTCCGACAGGTCTTCGGTGTCCATGAACTCCTGACGCTGCTCGAAGACGGCCTTGCGCTGGTCATTGACCACGTCGTCGTATTTCAGCAGGTTCTTACGGATTTCATAGTTGCGTTGCTCGACGCGCTTCTGGGCGGTGGCGATGGCCGAGTTGAGCAGCTTGTGCGTGATGGCTTCGCCCTCTTCGACGCCCAGAGTCTTCATCATGGCGTTGAGGCGGTCACCGGCGAAGATGCGCATCAGGTCATCTTCGCACGACAGGTAGAATTTCGAGGTGCCGGGGTCGCCCTGACGGCCGGTACGACCGCGTAGCTGGTTGTCGATACGGCGGCTTTCGTGACGCTCGGTGCCGAGCACGAACAGGCCACCCGCAGCCAGCGATTTCAGCTTGAGGTCGGCGATCTGGGTTTCGACCTCAGCCTTCTTGGCCAGAAGCGCCTCGTTGGACACCTCCACACCGGCCTCAGCCTGCTCTTCGAGCCACTTTTGTACCCGCAGATCGACATTGCCGCCGAGCTGAATGTCGGTGCCGCGACCGGCCATGTTGGTGGCGATGGTCACCGCGCCGGGCACGCCCGCATCGGCGATGATATAGGCTTCGTTTTCGTGGTGGCGCGCGTTCAGCACATTGTGCGGAATGCCCTTGCCCGACCCGCGCACGATGTCGAAGGCGGCATCACCCAGCTTCGTCAGCTCCTTTTTGTCGAGCTTGGCGTATTCCGGTTTTACGGCCTTGGTTTCGACGTCGTAGGCATAGGTCTTGAGGAATTCCGACAGGGCGTCGGACTTTTCGATCGAGGCCGTACCGACGAGAATCGGCTGACCGCGCACATAGCAGTCGGCGACCTGATCGGCGATGGCCTTGAACTTTTCGCGCTCGGTGCGATAGACCTCATCGTCATAGTCGATGCGCTTGATGGGGCGGTGCGTCGGCACTTCGAGCACGTCCATCTTATAGATGTCGCCAAATTCCGCCGCTTCGGTTGCCGCCGTGCCGGTCATGCCCGACAGCTTCTGGTACATGCGGAAATAGTTCTGGATGGTCACCGAAGCCAGAGTTTGGTTTTCCGGCTGGATGGCCACGGCTTCCTTGGCTTCGATGGCCTGGTGCAGACCTTCGGACAGGCGGCGGCCCTGCATCATACGGCCGGTAAATTCGTCGATTAGGACGATTTCGCCGTCCTTGACGATATAGTCCTTATTGACCGTGTAGAGGGTGTTGGCGCGCAGGGCCTGATTGGCATGGTGGACCAGCGAGACGTTGGCGGCGTCGTAAAGCCCGGTCGTGTCTTCGGCCAGATGCCCGCCCGCCGTCAGCATTTCTTCGAGACGCTCAGAGCCCGCTTCCGACAGCAGGACCTGACGCTGCTTTTCGTCCAACTCAAAGGTTTCCGGGTCCTGAATCAGTTCCTTGATCAGCGCGTCCAGCACCTTATACAGTTCCGAACGGTCTTCGGTCGGGCCGGAGATAATCAGCGGGGTGCGCGCTTCGTCGATGAGGATTGAGTCCACTTCATCGACGATGGCGTAGTGGTGGCCACGCTGCACCATTTCCTCGCGGTTATAGACGAGGTTGTCGCGCAGATAGTCGAAGCCGAATTCGTTATTGGTGCCGTAGGTGACATCCGAGGCATAGGCCGCCTTGCGCGCGCCCGGCGACATACCGGATACGATGACGCCGGTCGAAAGACCCAGAAAGCGATAGACGCGGCCCATAAAGTCGGCGTCGCGCTTGGCCAGATAGTCGTTGACGGTGATCAGGTGCACGCCCTTGCCCGACAGCGCATTGAGGTAAACCGGCGCCGTGCCGACCAGTGTCTTGCCTTCGCCGGTACGCATTTCGGCGATGCCGCCCTGATGCAGGATCAGGCCGCCGGTGAGCTGAACATCGTAGTGACGCTGACCAATCGAGCGCCAGGCGGCTTCGCGCACCGTGGCAAAGGCCTCTTCGAGCAGCGAATCGAGCGATGCCCCGTTGGCAATGCGTTCGCGGAACAGGACGGTCTGATGCGCCAGCTCCTCATTGCTCATCGCCTTCATCCGGGGTTCCAGCGCATTGATGCGGGCAATACGCCCGCCCATCGACTTGACCTTGCGCTCATTAGCGGAGCCGAACAGAGATTTGGCGAAAGCCAGCATGAGATACCCGACGATTAGATTTCAGTATTTTGACCTGTCCGCCTTATTCGGACACACCCGTTTGGAGAATATCAAGGTGTCACGTGTATGGCGTAATAGGCAAATAGGCGTGAGCCGGCGCTTTTCAAGCGCGCGGACTGACTTAGGCTTGCGCTTGCGTTCTGTCAATGTAAGTTGGATGCGCACGACAGCGGGGAAGCTTTCAGTATGCAGCGTTGGACAAAGCTCAGGCAGGTGGCGGTACTGGCCCTTGTGACCCTGACGATTGCCGGGTGCGACAAACCGACTCTGGACGAGCGCCCGCCGGAGCCCGGCGACGTCGCCGTGGCCCGCATCGACGGCCATACCATCTGGGCGTCGGACGTGCGTTATGAGGCGGTTCAGCAGGGGCTGATCGGCGATGGCGAACCCTTTGATCTGGCGTCGCCCCTGTTTCGCCGCACGCTGGAAGAGGTGATCGACCAGAAGCTGCTGGCGCAGGCAGCGCTGAAAAAAGGCATTGACCGTACCGAGCTGGCGCAGCGCCGCATCGCAGCGGCGCGTGAGGATATTCTAGGGCACATGCTGCTGGAACAGAGCGTCGATGCCTCTATTGACGACAAGAAGGTCAAGGACCTCTACGACGAACAGGTGAAGCTGGCGCAGAAGTCCGAGGAAATTCGCGCTCGCCTGATCCTCGTCAAGACGCGGCCCGAAGCGGACAATGTGATGCGTCAGCTTCAGGGCGGCAGCCTGTTTGAAGCCATGGCCATGGAGCGCTCGATTGATCAGGCGACGCGCTTTAACGGCGGTGACATGGGCTATTTCACCACCGACGTTATCCCGGAAAGCTATCGCGCAGCCCTGATGACGGCCAAGCCGGGTCAGATCGCCGGACCGGTGCAGATCGACGGCGGCTGGGCCGTGTTCAAGGTCGAGGAGCGCCGTCCGGAACAGCCAATGACGATTGAAGAAGCGCGTCCGGGTATTGTCTCGGCGCTCAAGCTGGAGCAGGTGCGTGGCCTGCTGGGCGGCTTACGCGACGGGGCGCGCGTCGAATTTCTGGTCAAGGGTCTGAGCAGCAGCGAAGACCGCGAACCAGCCTCGGCGCCGGCGGGGGCAGCGGCCTCCAGCGCCAGCGGCAGCGAGGCCGCTGACGATGTCGGCGAAAGCCCGGAAAAGGCCGCCGTCTCGGCTTCGTCTTCGCGCACGGCACCGAAGAAGTAGGCAATCCGCACCGCCCTGCACAAAAGCCTTCACAGCGTCATGATTTGGGGCTAAGCCGCGCTTTTTGATGTCCTACTCACTGGAGCTGCGCGCCATGACCAAGCCGCCGTCGCCGACCGGCAAAACGCCCGATACCTCTGCCGCGGCTTCCGGTCAGGAACGCGGTCAGGTGAATCCGCTGGGGGCTGCGCTCGATCCACTGGCCAATGTGCTGAAAAAAGCCGTGCAAACCGGGGCTGAGCTGGTGGGGGTGCATACGGCCGCAACCGCTGAGCCCGCCAAACCGGCGACGGGCAAGCCCGGTCTGGCCGTGTCGCCGCTGGCCGTTGATCTGCCGCCCATGCCGCCGGTGGGCGGGGTTGATATCGCCATTGCCCGCGCGGGTTATTACAAGCACGTCCGTCCTGATCTGCTGGTAATGAAGTTCGCCGAAGGCACCACGGCGGCGGGTGTCTTCACGCGCCACAGTATCGGTTCGGCCCCGGTCGATTGGTGCAAGAAGCAACTGGCGGCCAATGAAGGCAATGAAATCCGCGCGCTGGTCTGCAATGCCGGCTGCGCCAACGCCTTTACGGGTAAGCTGGGGGCCGATGCGGCGCGGCGCACGGCCGCGGCGGTGGCCCGGCGGCTCGATTGCCGTCAGCGCGATATTATGCTGGCTTCGACCGGCGTGATCGGCGTGGTGCTGGACGACGCCAAGATCGCCGCCCAATTGCCGCTGATCGAAGACACGTTCAAGGCCGATGCCTGGCACGCGGCGGCTCAGGCCATCATGACCACCGACACCTTCCCCAAGGGCGCTTACGAAACTGCGCTGATCGACGGCGTAGAGGTGAAGATCGCCGGTATCGCCAAAGGGTCGGGCATGATCGCGCCGGACATGGCGACCATGCTGGCCTTTATCGTCACGGACGCGACCCTCTCAGCGGGCGTGCTGCAATCGCTGCTGGGGCTCTATACGCGCACCACTTTCAACAGCGTGACGGTCGATGGCGACACCTCGACCAATGACACGGCGCTGCTGTTTGCCACCGGCGCGGCGGGTGCCCCGAAGATCAGCCGCGCGGGTGATAAGCGTCTGGCCGATTTCCGCGACAAGCTGGAAAAGGTGATGCACAGCCTCGCCACCCAGCTCATCCGCGATGGCGAAGGGGCCACCAAGTTTGTCAAGGTCACGGTGACGGGGGCCTCCTCACCGGCGTCAGCGCGCAAGATCGCCAAGTCGATCGCCGAAAGCCCGCTGTGCAAGACCGCCTGGGCCGGCGAAGACGCCAACTGGGGCCGCATCGTCATGGCCGTGGGAAAGACTGAGGAAGAGGTGGACCGCGACCACCTCGCCATCCGCTTCGGGGAGCTGGTGGCCGCCGAACACGGCGCGGTGTCGCTGACCTATGATGAGGCGGCGATGAGCGCCTATATGAAGAAACAGGAGCTGGAAATCAGCGTCGATGTCGGCGTTGGCCGCGCCTCAGCGCATGTCTATACCTGTGACCTGACGCATGGGTATATCAGCATTAATGGTGACTATCGGTCATAAGCGCCATTCTTGGTCTATGGCGTCGCAGTCGTCGCTTGGCTGTATTCATATACAGCCGGCGCTAGCCGGCTAGCCCTCGACTCAAGACTGACGCTTAAGCGACTATATACCTCCCTGCCTTTGGTGGGGAGGGGGACCGCACGAGCCGCAGGCGAGATGTGGTGGTGGGGTTTCTTACATTGAGGATATCGCATGAAAACCGTACTTGTCGTTGCGGCGGCCCTGATCGACAGTGACGGGCGGGTGCTGATCGCTCAGCGTCCGGAGGGCAAGTCGCTGGCCGGGCAGTGGGAGTTTCCCGGCGGCAAGGTCGAACCCGGCGAAACCCCCGAAGCGGCGCTGATCCGTGAGCTTGAGGAAGAACTGGGTATTACGACGAAGGCCGCCTGTCTGGCCCCCTTCGTCTTTGCTTCGCATACCTATGAGGCGTTTCACCTGCTGATGCCGCTGTACCTGATCCGCCGCTGGGAGGGCACGCCGCAACCGAAGGAGCACACAGCGCTGAAATGGGTACGCCCCAAAGATATGCGCGACTATCCCATGCCCCCGGCAGACCTGCCGCTGGTGGCGTATCTGAATGATTTTATTTAATTCCCGCCTCTCGATGTTATTGGCACAGGGCGGAGACTATAGCTTCCCTTCCTTCACCCCCAGCGCATCGGCCAGTCGCACTTTCGCTGAGCCCGGACGAAGGGGTTTTTGCTGGCTTTCGTGCGGGGTCCAGCCGGACAGGGTGATGATCTCGAAGGTGGCGCGCACGCCGCCTTCCGGATGGGGATAGCGTTCGGCGTAAAGTTCAAACGCCCGGCTGAGGATGGCCCGGTTCAACCCCTTGCGCGGGCGGTCGAACAGGATGTTGGTTTCTCCCATGGCCCGCAGATCGCGCAGCAGATTGAGCGGGTGGGCATAGCTGACCACCACCTTGTCCGTATCGACGACGGGCATGTTGAACCCGGCGCGGCGCAGCAGATCCACGCAGTCCGGCCCTTCGGCAAAGGGGGCGACGCGCGCCCCCGTGCCGCCGCGGATTTCCAGTTCGGCCTCCATCAGTACACGGCGTAGCTCGTGCAGGGTCTCGCCGCCGAATTGCGAGGCAATCAGCAGGCCATCGGGCCGCAGGGCGCGGCGCAACTGCACCAGTACGCCGGGCAGGTCGTTGGTGGTGTGAAAGGCCAGAGACGACACCACCAGATCAAGCGTATCATCGCCAAAGGGCAGGGCTTCTTCGTCCAGCACTACGGCGGGGCAGTGGCGGGCCGACAGGTCACTTTCGATCAGATAGCCGATCTTCGCTGCCACCTCCGGCGTCCCGGCCAATAGCTTGGCGAAAGTACCATCGCGTCGGCCGATCTCCAGCGCCACGTCAAAGCGGCGGTTGATGGCCGCCAGGGTGTCGATCATGTCCTCGGCGCTCCGCCGTTTCAGGAAGTTGGCCGTGGCAAAATCGCCCGCCGTGCGGTTGAGGCGCTGACGTAGCAGTTGACGATCGAAGAGGCGCGGTGTTGTCATGCTTTGCAGATATAGCGCATCCCGAAAAGTGTGAAGCGGTTTTCGGACCAAGATGCGCGACAGCTTAAATGGGGGGAAGTATGCGGCTGTCCATAGGCGGTCTGAAAGAGTGGGTAACGCAACAGGCGCTCATCCCGCGTCTGCGCGAAGGCGGGACGCGGCTGCTCGACGCCCTTTATCCGCGTCAGGCGCTCAATCACGACCCGGACCTGCGCAACTCCGCCGGGGTGAAAGACGCGGTGCAGGCCGGCGGTCTGACGGCGGATGACTGGAGCGCCATTCGGTTTCTGACCGGGCAGGGCTGCGACATGTGCGCCCGCCCGTTTGAAGGCGGGCTGTTTCTGGGGGCCGGGGCCCTTTGCGACGGCTGCACGCAAAAGCCGTTTCCCTTTCGCCATGGCCGTGCCGCCTGTCTTTATACAGAGGCCTCCAAAGGCCTTATTCTGGCGTTTAAACACGCTGACCGGCTCGATTTGCGGCCCATCCTGTCGGGCTGGCTGTCGCGGGCCGGGGCTGAGCTGATGGAGGAGGTCGATGTGATCGTGCCCGTGCCCCTGCACTGGCGCAGACTGTTTCAGCGCCGCTACAATCAGGCGGCGGAGCTGGCCCGCCCTCTGGCGCGGCAGTATCAGAAGGACTTTGTACCCGACGCGCTGATCCGTCAGCGCGCCACGACGGCGCAGTTCAGCCGCGCCCGCACGGCCAAAGGCCGCCGCGAAGATCGTTTTGAGAATGTGAAGGGGGCTTTTGCGGTAACGGCCTCGGGCGCACGGCGTTTGCGCGGACGGCGGGTGCTGCTGGTCGATGATGTGTTCACCTCCGGCGCGACGCTGTCGGCCTGCGCCAAAGCCCTGCGGGAAGCGGGGGTGCGCGAAGTTAATGTGCTGGTGCTGGCCCGCGCGGTGCCTGCCATCGAAGTCTGAAAGTGCGCAGTCTTTCTGTCGCGCGTCGGCCACAGGTCCGTCTTTAAAACTTGCAAACCCTTGCCTATATAATGGTTTGTGACAAGGTTGCGTTTTGACTGTGGACCCCCATGCCGAATATTGAAATCTATACCAAGCCCTACTGCCCCTATTGCGAGCGCGCCAAGGCGCTGCTGGACTCCAAGGGCGCTGAGTACAAGGAAATCGTTGCCTCCAACGATTCGGAACTGCGTAAGGAGATGAATGAGCGGTCGGGCCGCGCCACCTATCCGCAAATCTTCATTGATGGCCTGCACGTCGGCGGCTGCGATGATCTGGTGTCGCTCGATTCGCGCGGCGGTCTGGACCCCTTGCTGGCGTCGTAAATGGCAAAGGCCGCTCCGCTCAAAGTCGCCCTGCTGCAACTGAACACGCCCGCCGACCCGGTGCGCGCGTTTGAACACCTGAAACCGCTGTACGAAACGGCGGTGGCCTCAGGGGCGCAGCTTATCCTGACGCCCGAATGTTCCAACCTGATGGAGCAGCGTAAGGAGAAGAAGGCGCAGGTCGTCACCACGCTCGACGCCGACGCCTGTGTGGCGGGGGTCAAGGCGCTGGCGGCGCGATATCGTGTGCCAACCCTGCTGGGCTCGGCCATTGTCCGGTCGCCGGTCGTGGGGGAAGAACGGGCCGTCAACCGGACCGTCTTTTTCAATGAGGCCGGCGAAGAGGCCGCCTTCTATGACAAGATCCACCTGTTTGACGCCACCACGCCCAATGGCGAGGTCTATCGCGAATCGGCGGGTGTCTGCGGTGGCGAACGTGCGGTGATTGCGCCGACGCCGTGGGGCGGACTGGGCCTGACCATCTGCTACGATGTGCGTTTCGGCTATCTGCACCGCGCTCTGGCGCAGGGCGGGGCGTCGATGATTGCCGTGCCGGCGGCCTTTACGGTACCGACCGGGCAGGCACACTGGGAGGTGCTGCTGCGCGCCCGTGCCATTGAAACCGGCTGTTTCGTTTTTGCCCCGGCGCAGGGCGGTCAACACGAAGATGGCCGTAAAACCTGGGGGCATTCGATGATCGTCAATCCGTGGGGCGAGGTCATGTCCCGACTCGACCACGACCACCCGGCGGTTCTGATGGCCGAGATAGACCTGTCGGAGGTCGCGCGCGCCCGCACGGCCATCCCTCAGTTGGAACACGACAGGACCTTTGTACGCGTATGATCCGCTATGCCCTGAAATGCGAACACGATCATGAGTTCGAGGCGTGGTTTTCCAATTCAGCCGCCTTTGACGAGCAGAAGGCGCGGGCGCTGATTGAGTGTCCGCACTGCGGCAGTGTGCAGGTCGAAAAGGCGATCATGGCCCCGATGGTGCGCACCTCTGAGGCCGTCGAAAGCCGTCAGTCGGATATGCGCAAGGCTGTGGCTGAGGCCATGCACCGTGTGCGCACCCATGTCGAGCAGAACTTCGACTATGTGGGCGACAGCTTTGCCCGCGAAGCCCGTGACATGCACGAAGGCTTGGCACCCGAACGTCCTATCTATGGCGAGGCTAGCCGCGATGAGGTGCGTGAACTGATCGACGAAGGCATTCCGGTCGCGCCTCTGCCGATCCCGGCCGATGAAGCGCCCAAGCCCAAGACGCTCAATTAAGGGTGTGGAATTAACGCTTTCTTGGCCGGGCTCTTGCATAGATAGCGGCGAAGGAGCCGCCATGAAACACCTTGCGCTGATCGCTATTCTGCTGACGACGCCCGTTATGGCGGCGACACCGGCCGTTAATCCGCTGTCGAAAGAGCCCCTCTACGCCGCCATCGTCCGGGACGCCGGCACGCTGAAGGCGCGCACCGTGCGTATGGCCCAAAGCCCCTCCCTGACGCTTCTGACCTCAGCGGGTTTCAAATCCTATGCACGGGAGATCAGCACCTTGTCCGAGCGCAATCTGAAAGGTCATCTCGACCTCAAGGCGCGCGGCACGGACAATGACCTGAAATGCGTGCTGAAAGGCGTGTCGCTCGATCTGCCGCGCAAGCTGGCCGCCATCGAGGCAGCCAAGACGCCGGACGCGCTCAAAGGCGCACTGAATGACATGGCCTATCTGCTGGAAGACAATATAGACGTGATCGTCACGCCCGCAACAGCGGATTCGGGGCTCGATTGCGTGATTGAGTTCGGCAATTCTTAGGATTTTTGCCACGAAAAACACGAAAAGCTGGAAAAGACGGTGGTTTCCCTGTGCCCGAAGGGCGATTGTTTATCTGAAGTGCGCTCGGATTTTTTGCGCGTCGCGCCGCAGGCTCAGTCTGTAATTTTTTCCCGCTTTTCGTGTTTTTCGTGGCCCATTACTTCTTCAACACTGCAACCACATCTTTAGTGCTCAATAACTGCCCCAGCACCACCGGATCGGCAGTGTTGCGGCCGTAATAGACGTAAAGCGGCACGCCGGAACGGCCATTCTGGCTGAGGTACTGCGAAATGGCGGCGTCCTGATTGGTCCAGTCGCCGACCATATAGACCGTTCCGCTGGCTTTGACGGCATCGCGGAAGGCCTGCGTTTCGAAAACCAGCCGCTCATTCACCTTGCACGTCACGCACCAAGCGGCGGTCAGATTGACTAGAACCGGGGTGTTCTGCGCGCGCAGTTCGGCGATGCGGGCGGTGGAGAAGGCTTCGTGATCGACGGCCACCCGCACCGGCGCATCGGGTTTCTGTACGGCGGCGGTGGCCGCGACCGCCAGCGCCATGACAATGAAAACAGGCCGTAAAATACGCGGGCCCTTAGGCCACCACAGGCCGACCGTCAGCAGTGCGCAGGCCAGCCCCAGCGCGAACAGGCCAAGGCCAGAGACCTGCTGCGCAAAGACCCAGCCCATCCACAGGGCAGCGGCGTACATGGGAATGGCGAGAATGTGCCGAAGCCGGTCCATCCACGGGCCGGGGCGGGGCATACGGGCGGCAACCGCCGGGACATAGGTGATCAGGAAGGTGAGGGCGACGACCGGCAGGGCAAAGCCCAGACCAAGCGCGAGGAAGATGGCAAAGCTGACCACGCCCCCCTGCGCGAGAGCCACACCGATGGCGGTGGCCATAAACGGAGCCGTGCACGGGGCGGCGACCACAACGGCCAGAACGCCGGTCAGCAGCGCCGTCACATCGGGGTTATTTACAAATAACCGCCCGCCCGCCAGCGATTGCAGGCCGGAGCCGACCTCAAACAGGCCGGACATATTGAGCGCCACGGCCAGCAACAACAGCGACAGGCCCGCCGTCACCCACGGCGATTGCAACTGGAAGCCCCAGCCCAGCGCCGAACCAAGCCAGCTCAGCAGCCCGCCGAGAGCCGCAAACGTGAGCAGAACGCCGACGCCGTAGAATAGCGACTCACGGCGACCGGTGGCACCTTCGTGCCCGGCTCTGGCCAGAGCCAGCAGTTTCATCGACAACACCGGGAAGACACACGGCATCAGGTTGAGGATCAGCCCGCCGACAAAGGCCAGACTCATCGCCGCGACAACCCCCATCAGGTTGATCGCGGGTCGCGCCTGCGGCGGTGCACCGAGGCCCCTGGCGGCGGCTGGCGGCGTGCCTTCTGTGGCGCTGATTTGATAGGACCGTCCCGACGCGAAGCGGATCACCGCTTCAAACGGGGCTTCGGGGGTGGCCTTGGTTTTCAGCGAAACCGTAAAGCCCTGCGGCCCCAGTTCGATGGCCTGTTTGGCCGACGGGTCGATCACGCCGCCGCTCAGCGGAAACAGATAGGCCCCGCCGGGATGCGTAAAATCGTTGGCGGCGGTGGTATCCGTCGGTGAGAGCAGGCCGAGCGTCAGGGTATCGCCGGACACCGCATAGGTCGCCTGTGCCTGCACTTTTTGAGGCAGGGCCGCGCGGGCGGCGCTGAAATCGCTGAGCGGTTCAGGCTTCGGCGTTACCTGAAGGTCGAGCGTCAGATTGACTGTTTCCGGCACGCAGACCTTTTCACAGACCAGAAAATCCACCTGCGCGCGGATCGGCAGCACGCCATCCTTAAGCACCGAACCATTGGTGAGCTTGGCCAGAAGCGCCGTTTCGCCGCTATAGCCGAAATTGGTCAGCCCCATATAGGGCTGCACTTCCGGGGTCGGGAACACAAGCTCCGACACGGTAACGCCGGTGGGCAGCGTCCATGTGACCTTGGGCGCAAGGCCTGTATCGGCGGGGTTTTGCCAATAGGTATGCCAGCCCTTGAGCGGTGTATGTCGGATGGCCAGCCACACCTGCCCGCTGGGCGTCACCGTGGTTTCGGCGATCAGTTCTGTGGTCAGGTGCGCCGTCTTGACCGGTGCGGCCTGAACGGCAGAACCCAGCGCGATAAAAGCGAAAACGAAGGCGAGAAATCGAAACACGCGGCCACCCGAACAGTTGAAGCACGCCTTTATACGACCGAAAATGACTTCCTGTTTGAAAATTTCATCCCTTTTCGGCGCTTATGCGGAGGTGAAATTACAGATTCACATTCAGCTTGCGCGCCAGGGCCAGCACTTCGGAACGCAGCGAACCGTAGGAGGAGCCCATCAGCTTGCGGATGGCTTTTGAGGCCTGTTCGCGGTCCAGCGACAGGATCATGCGTTTGACCTGACCGATGCCGGCGGGCGGCATAGACAGGCGGTTGAAGCCCAGCGCGATCAGCACAAAGGCCTCCAGCGGCTTACCCGCGATTTCGCCGCAGACGGAAACCGGCGTACCCGAATCCTCGGCCGCCTTCTGGATGGTCGAAAGGGCGCGCAGCATGGGCGGCGACAGCACGTCATAGCGGTCCGACATGCGTGGATTGGTGCGGTCGGCGGCAAACAGGTACTGCGTCAGGTCATTGGTCCCGACGCTGGCGAAATCGACCATCGGCAGCAGGGCGTCGAGGTGGAACAGCAGCGACGGACATTCGATCATCACGCCGACGCGCAGCACCTGCGGCAGCGGACGACCCCGGCGGCGGGCCCACTGACATTCGATATCCACCAGCTCACGCGCCTGACGGAATTCATCGACCGAAGCGACCATGGGGAACATGATGCGCAGCTCACGCCCCTTGGCGGCGGTGAGAAGCGCGCGTACCTGCATGCGCAGCAGGGCCGGACGGTCCAGCCCCATGCGGATGGCGCGCCAGCCCAGCGCCGGGTTTTCCTCGCGCTCGGTCTCCATATAGGGCAGGATCTTGTCACCGCCGAGGTCGAGCGTGCGGAAGATGACCGGCTTGTCGCCCGCCGCATCCATCACGCGCTCATAAAGCTCGGTCTGACGCTTCAGGCGCGGCAGGTCTTCGGAGACCATGAACTGAAACTCGGTGCGGAACAGGCCGATGCCCTCGGCGCCCGTCTCGTGCATGATTTCGAGATCGAACTCCAGACCAGCATTCATCAGCAGCGCCACGCGGTGGCCGTCGCGCGTCACCGCATCGACGTCTTTCAGCTTTTCAAACTCGGCCCGGCGGGCGGCCCGCATATCCATGCGCGCCACGGCGGCCCCCAGAATATCGGGGCGCGGACGTAGATAGGCTTCGCCGGTTTCGCCATCGACGACCACCTGATCGCCCTGATTGACCTTGTCACGCAGACGCTCCAGCCGCCCGACGCAGGGGATTTGCAGGGCACGCGCGACGATGGCGGCGTGGTTGGCGGCCGAGCCTTCTTCGAGCAAAATGCCTTTCAGCTTCTTGCGGTCGTATTCCAGCAGGTCCGCGGGCCCCAGATCACGCGCCACGAGAATGGCATTGTCGGGGATTTCGCGGGCGACGGTGTTACGGCCGGCCAGCACGCGCAACAGCCGGTTGCCAAGGTCTTCGAGGTCGTGCAGACGCTCACGCATATAGGCGTCGCGGGCGTTGTTGAGCTTGGCGCGCTGTTCGTTGCGCACACGCTCCACCGCTGCCTCGGCGGTCAGGCCGGAGCGCACCGCCTCGACCAAGTTGCGAGTCCAGCCTCGGTCGTGGGCAAACATGCGATAGGTTTCGAGCACATCAAAGGTTGGGCCGGCCAGCCCGTGCTGACCTTCGAACATCTGATCAATCTGGTCGCGCAGATCACCGATAGCGGTCAGAAGCCGCGCCTCTTCGGCGATGGCGTCGTCCGACAGCAGGTGATCCGGCGTCACCGGCACCTCGTGCAGGATCACCGTGCCGATGGCGATACCGTCAGCGAAGCTCGACCCTTTCAGGCGCTCCGGCCGCTGCGGCGCGATTTCGATGTCTTTCAGCTCATCGTCGCTGACTAGGTCGCCGGCCACCATTTCGGCCAGCACCATGGCGATAATCTGAAGGTCCTCGACCTCATCCTCACCATAGGTCCGCATGGCCATGTTCTGCACGACCAGCACGCCGATGGTACGCCCGCCACGCAGCAGCGGCACGCCCAGGAACGAATTATAGGGGTCTTCGCCCGTTTCCGGGCGGTAGGCGAAGCTGGGGTGCGACGGCGCGTCGTTGAGGTTCAGCGGTTGCCCCGACCGGGCGACCTCACCGACCAGACCTTCGCTGAGGCGCAGCCGCGTATTGTGCACGGCTTCGCGGTTGAGGCCTTCGGTGGCGAACAGTTCCAGTTCTTCGGAGGTTCGGCGCAGATAGATGGAGCAGACTTCGGCGATCATCGACCGGGCGATGATTTCCACCACGCGGTCGAGACGCGCCTGAGCCGAAGAGCCATCGGCCATGACTTCGCGAATCTGCCGCAGCAGACCGCGCTGACCGCGTGCACCCTGAACCAGACTTGGACTCAACCTTCGGCTCCCCATACAACCGTTTGCCGTTTTCTCCATAATGGGAAACGTTTTCGCGGCTGTCTACAGAGGCTTGTCCCCTGAGACAAGTCACGAAGACTTTATGCGGTCACATCGCCGAAACAAATCGGCACAAACCCATAGAGAACAAAGAAAAAGGCCGCGCACTCAAAGCACGCGGCCTTTTACCCTATAATGAACAGCGCTTACTGTCCGATCTTGTCCAGCTCATAGGCCGCATGAAGGGCGCGCACGGCCAGTTCGGTATAGGCTTCGTCAATCAGGACCGAGATCTTGATTTCCGAGGTCGAGATGACCTGAATATTGATGCCTTTTTCCGACAGGGCGCGGAACATGGTTTCGGCGACACCCGTGTGCGAGCGCATACCAACGCCGACGATCGACACCTTGGCGACGTTTTCATCGACCTTGATGGCGTCGAAGCCGATTTCGGCCTTGGCGGCTTCCATGATTTCGGCTGCGGCCTGAGCGTCGCGGCGGCCGACGGTGAACAGCTGGTTGGCGTATTCGCCGGAGCGCTTTTCCGACTGCACGATCATATCGACATTGATATTGGCCGCCGCCAGTTTCGAGAACACCGCAGCGGAGACGCCGACCTTGTTCGGCAGGCCCAGCAGGGTGATCTTGGCTTCATCACGGCTGAATGCCACGCCGGAAACAATATGCTTTTCCACGATTTCGTCCTCGTCGCACACGATGGTGCCCTGATCAATGTTTTCGCCCGGCTCCACGAAGGAAGACAGGACGCGCACCGGCACGCGCTGCCCCATGGCCAGTTCGACCGAGCGGGTTTGCAGCACCTTGGCCCCCAGCGACGCCATTTCCAGCATTTCCTCAAAGGAAATCTTTTTCAGGCGACGGGCCTTGGATTCGACGCGCGGGTCGGTGGTGTAGACGCCATCGACGTCCGTATAGATGTCGCAGCGGATGGCCTTGACCGCCGCCGCCACGGCGACCGCTGAGGTATCCGAACCGCCACGGCCCAGCGTGGTGATGCGGCCCGACTCGGTGACGCCCTGAAAACCCGGCACGACGACGATCTGCCCGGCATCGAGCGCGGTTTCCAGCTTAGCCGGCGGGATGTCGAGGATACGCGCCTTGCCATGCACGTCCGAGGTGAGGATCGGCACCTGCCAGCCCATCATCGAAATAGCATCATAGCCCATATTGCGCAGCGTCATGGCCAGAAGACCGGCGGTCACCTGTTCACCGGAGGCCACGACCACATCATATTCGTCGTCGCCTTCGATGGCGCGACCTGTGGCCTTACCCGCACCGTCGGTCCAGGCGACCAGCTCATTGGTCTTGCCCGACATGGCCGACACAACGACCGCGACGCGGTGACCGGCATCGTATTCAGCGGCCACCAGCCGGGCCGCCCTGCGGATGCGTTCGAGGTCGGCCATCGACGTGCCGCCGAACTTCATCACGAGACGAGTCATTAATCCGTCTTTCTCTTTAATACCAACGCCCGAACATGCTGACGCATCCGGGCGTTAAAAAACTCGCGAATGTCTTATATGTATCAAAGGCATAAGACATTCGCGAAACGAATACCAAGAGTCATTTTCAATGACCCTTGGTATAAGCAGTACAAGGATGTACGCAAAAATGCGCGCCCGCTTTACTGCCCGTGCGCGCCCCTGTGAAGCTTTTTTGCGAAAAAAGCGCATACGGACGCGGCTTTTTGCGCTATTCCGCTGCCAAGAGTGGCTGTTTTCGGAGCGTGACATGGCCAGAGCGGCAAAAAATCAAGCAAAATCAGTTGCAAATGAGACGGAATTGACCTCCGCTGCCCCCGCCGGGCCGAGCATTGACGCCGAAGATGTGGCGCGCTTTTCGGCTCTGGCGGCCAAATGGTGGGACCCCAAGGGTGAGTTCGCACCGCTGCACAAGTTTAACCCCAACCGCGTGCGCTTTATCCGCGACACCTGCGTCGATCACTTCCTGCGCGATCCGCGCGCGGTGGCGCCTTTTGGCGACCTGCGGCTCATCGACATTGGCTGCGGTGGCGGGCTTTTGTCCGAGCCGATGACGCGCATGGGTTTCGACGTCACCGGCATCGATGCCTCGGAAAAGAATATCGGCACGGCGAGGGCCCATGCCGCTGAGGTCGGGCTCGATATCCGCTATCTGGCCCAGACGGTCGAGCAGGTGGTGGCTTCCAAAGAGCCCGGTTTTGACGTGGTGCTGACCATGGAGGTCATCGAGCACGTCAACGACCCGGAAAGTTTTCTCAAAACCTGCGCATCGCTGGTCAAGCCGGGCGGGCTGTTGTTCATCGCCACGCTGAACCGCACGCTGAAGGCGCACGCGCTGGGCATTGTGGCGGCGGAATACGTGTTGCAATGGGTGCCGAAGGGCACGCACGACTGGAACAAGTTCCTCAAGCCGGAAGAGATCGAAGGCTTTCTTGAGGGGACCGGCCTGACGCCAGACCCGGCGGTGGGGGTGAGCTATAATCCCTTCACGGCGACCTGGGCCCTTTCAAAGGATACGGCCGTCAACTATATGATCGTCGCCCGGCGGGATTTGCTGTAGTGCCGCCGGTTTTCCCTTCCCCTCTCCCCGGCCCTCTCCCCTGTATACGGGGAGAGGGGGAATAAACAGATGACCGACACTGACCTGACTCTTGTTTCCGCCTGGAAGGGCGCTCAGACCCGTCTGAAGGCCGCCCATATCGACTCGCCGGCCATCGACGCCCGGCTGCTGCTGGAGGCGGCGACCGGCTATACGCGCACCGACATCCTGACCGATCCGTACAAGCTGCTAACGGCGGAGCAGAAGGCGACGCTCGACGACTATCTGACCCGCCGTGAAAAGCGCGTTCCGGTGGCGCGTATTCTGGGGCGCAAGGGCTTCTGGAAGCTGCTGCTCGACCTGACGCCCGCCGTGCTGGTGCCGCGTCCGGAGACCGAGTGCATCGTCGATATGATCCTCAAGACGACCGAGGAGGGGCAGGCTTTTACGCTGGCTGACCTCGGTGTCGGGTCGGGGGCCATCCTCCTGTCGGTCCTGTCCGAGCGTCCGGCGGCCAAGGGCCTCGGCACCGATGTCTCCGAAGAGGCTTTGGCCGTGGCGCGCGACAATGCCGCCAATCTCGGCCTCGACGGGCGCGCGGCCTTCCTGCGCACCTCGTGGGGAGCGGGGCTGGCCGATGCCAGCTTCGATTTCGTCGCCTCCAATCCGCCCTATATACGCAGCGAGGTGATCCCGACGCTCGATCCGGAAGTGCGTGACCACGACCCGCATCTGGCGCTGGATGGCGGCGAATCGGGCCTCGATGCCTATATCGAGATGATCCCGGAAGCCTTCCGTATCCTCAAGGCCGGCGGCACGGCGTGGATGGAAATCGGCTATGATCAGTCGGCCGCCGTCGAAGACCTGATGAAAAAAGCGGGCTTTTTCAACGTGGTGACCTTTAAAGACCTGTCTGACCTGCCGCGTATCGTGATCGGCCAAAAGCTCTCCCTGCAATAGACAGACCGTTGAAAACCGTCCGTTTCTGAAAATTTCTCTTGGAAACGGGCGGTTTTGGCGCTAACACTGCAAAGTCTCCTGCCATTGTGGACAGATTACCGGACGGCTTTTGCCGCTTCCGAGATCATGCACAGTCGAAAACGCTGTGCCCATAGGCGGAAACCTGAGCGCCTGCGTAGGGGGGCAAAGCCCGGTGCAGGCCACAGCGTGAACCCCTGAAAACGGCACACACCAACACGCAAACCCGGCACTTCATCTAAGGCCCTGCGGCATATGGCAAACAGGGCCTGCGGCACATAAACAGATTCGCCCCGCGCCCAATGCAAGCGGGGCCTTGCCCTAAACGGTTACATCGCATGAAAGATTTTCGGGGTATGAAACGGCAACGCAGCCGTAATCGCAAGCCCTCTGGTAATCAGAACAACCCTAATCGCGCCTACGAGTCGAACGGGCCGGACGGGGCGAAGGTGCGCGGCAACGCGCAGACCATCTACGAAAAGTATCAGCAACTGGCCCGCGACGCCAATTCGTCGGGCGACCGCGTGCTGGCCGAAAACTACCTTCAGCACGCTGAGCACTATTTCCGCCTGATCCGTCAGATGCAGCCGCAGCGTCCGGTTTCGGAATTCCTGCAACGCGATCCGTTCTCCACGGGCTTCGACTTCGATGAGGACCTCGATACCGAAATCGAGACGACCGAAACGGAGGGCGAAACCGCTGAGTCCGAAGGTGGCGAAGGCGATCAGCCGCGCTACGACAATCGACGTGATCGCGACAGGGACCGTGACCGCAATCGCGACCGGGATCGTGACAGAGACCGCGACCGCGACAGAGATCGCGGCGAGCGCAATGACCGCGGTGATCGTGACCGCAATGGCGGCGACCGGGACCGGGCTTACGCCGAGCGCAGCGACAATGGCGACGACCGCCCACGCCGCGAAAGCCGCCGTGAACGCTATGAGCGCCGCCGTCAGCAGCGTCTGAGCGAGCAGGAGGTTTCCGTCACCTCCGGCCCGATCGCTTCGACCGAGCCGCTCAACGGCGGGTCTGCGCCAGCCGAAGTGGCGGGTTTTGATGTGGTCACCCCGCAAGCCGCGCCGATCACCCCCGCGCCCGAAGCGCCAGCGGCTGAGGCTCAGCCGGAATCCCGTGGTCGTGGCCGTCGTCGTGCGGTCGAAAGCGAAGCCGCTGATGACACCAGCCACCTGCCGGCTTTCCTGCGCGCCCCGGTGCCGGTGGCCGCCGCCGAGACATCGGAAGCGGTAGCGGAAGAGGGCGAAGCGCCCAAGCGCCGCACCCGCCGCAAGAAGTCGGAAGAGGCCGAGGCTTAAACACCCCGCCAACCTTAAGATAAAAAGCGCTCCGGACCTTCCGGGGCGCTTTTTCGTAACGCACTCCTCCCTTGTCTCTGCCGCCTGTTTGCTTTAATCGCGCAGCATGACCGAAAACGCCCCCAATCCCGCTGAATTTACCGAATTTCGCCCTGAAGCGCGCGCGCCGCGCGGCTTTGCTGACAAGCGCGCCTCGCAGATCGCGGTGGAACGTCGCCTGATCGCCAGGGTCTCGGAAGTCTATGAGTCGTTTGGCTTCGAAGCCCTGCAAACCTCGGCCTTTGAATATGCCGATGCGCTGGGCAAGTTCCTGCCCGACGCCGACCGTCCCAATGTCGGCGTTTTCTCGTTGCAGGACGACGATGATCAGTGGATGGCGCTGCGCTACGACCACACCGCCCCGTTGGCCCGTTTTGCGGCCCAGAACTGGGACACCCTGCCCAAGCCCTTCCGCCGCTATGCCTTCGGGCCGGTGTGGCGCAATGAAAAGCCGGGGCCGGGCCGCCTGCGTGAGTTCATGCAGTGTGACGCCGATACGGTGGGCACCGACCGTCCGGAGGCAGATGCGGAAATCATCGCGCTGGCCGTGGCCGGCTTCCGCGCCAACAACCTGCCGACCGTGCTCAAGATCAATAACCGCAAGCTGCTCAATGGCCTGCTGAGCGCGCTTGGTGCCGATTCGCCGGTGCAGCAGATGGGCGTGCTTCGCGCCATCGACAAGCTGGACCGGTTGGGTCTCGAAGGCGTCGAGCTGCTGCTGGGCGGCGGGCGCAAGGACGAATCGGGCGACTTTACCAAGGGCGCAGGGCTGAACGACAAGGCCATCGCGGCGGTGCTGGGCTTTGTGGCCGCAGGCCGCGACAGCGCGGGCGGTCAGGCCGAGCGCGGGGCGGTGCTGGAAAAGCTGGCGGCGGTGTTAAGTGAGTCCCCGGAAGGGCAGGCCGGTCTTGAGGACCTGTCGCGCATTTCGACGGCGCTGGCTGGGCTGGGTGTGTCGGAGGCTGAGGCCATTTTCGACCCGTCCATCGTGCGCGGGCTGGAATACTATACCGGCCCGGTGTTCGAGGCCGAACTGCTGATGGAAACGCGTGATGAGAAGGGCAACCTCGTGCGCTTTGGCTCCGTCGGTGGCGGCGGGCGCTATGATGACCTTGTGGCGCGCTTTACGGGTGAGCGCGTGCCGGCGACCGGCTTCTCGTTCGGCGTGTCGCGTCTAGCGGCGGCGCTGGCCCTGGCCGAAGAGGGCGCGATTCAGCCCGTGCGCGGGCCCATCGTCATCATCGCCTTCTCCGAATCGGACATGGGCGAATACTTCCGGCTGGCGGCGGACATCCGCGCGGCGGGTCTGGCGGTCGAAGTTTACCTCGGCCGGTCGGGCATGAAGGCGCAAATGAAGTACGCGGATCGCCGTTTATCCCCGGCTGTTGTCATGCTGGGTGGCGACGAGCTGGTAAATAATACCGTTACGATCAAGGATCTGGATCAGGGGCGGCTTCTGGCCACGCAAATCACGGATAACAAAGAATGGCGTGAGGCGCGTCCGGGTCAGCTAACATTGCCCCGCACAGAAGCCATTAAGCACCTGAAATCCATAGTGAATGCGTAAGTAAATTTACGCAACGGCAATCTGTGTCAGCGCTGTCAAAAATCGTTAACCCTTCTTAGGCTTTTTGACACAACTGCGTT
>NZ_JAIXSV010000350.1 GCF_027484505.1 Asticcacaulis sp. | reverse complement strand
CCACCTTTTTCAGATGCGCCATCAGGGCGGCAAAGGCGCGCGCGTCGGCGTCGCGGTTGGCCGTGCTGAACGGCGTCAGGATTTCCACCCCCCGGCCCGACGGCAGGGCCACACGCGGGAACCGCTTCTGGTCGCGTTTCACCCAGGCCGGAACATAGGAGGACATGGAATTTTTCCACGCCCCGAACCATAGCAGCACCAGCCGCTGGTTCGCCGCCCGCGCATCGCGGATCAGACCGTCCAGGATGGCAAAGTCAAACCGGCCCTCCACTGGCTCCACCATCTCCCAGGAGATGGGGGCCAGCACGGTGTTCATGTTCAATTCGTTGAACAGCTTCCAGTGGGGGCGCAGGTACTCCAGACTGGAGGCCGTGGAATTACCCAGTTCCCCGCCGATGATCAGGAAAGGCTGATCATCCACAATCAGCTGCTGCGTCGTTCCCTGTTGCACCAGATGCGGCAGAGATTTGGCCGCCGCTGGAAAATGCGCGGTCAGATGCAGTGATATGACCGCTAACAATAACACCAACAGTGATTTGAACCGCACGGCCATGGCATTTCCTCGTTCGCTGGCTTGACTTGATTAGTGTTATTAATTTCCCCCACCTAGAGACCTGTCAAAGAAAAGCGGCCCGTCGGAACGGGCCGCAAGGTTGGGCCGGCATTGGGGAGAATTCCGACCCCGTGATAGCCGATCAGAACCGACCGCGCAGACCGACCGTAAAGGTGCGACCCGGCGTGAAGGAGGAGTAGGTGGCGTTCTCGAACTGGAAATAGCTGCGCTGCTTGGCGTTGGTCAGGTTCGTCACATCGAACGTGATCTGCGGCAGGCCCTTGTACCCGGTCAGCTCATCCAGATCGACGCTGGAGGAGAAGTCCCACTGCCGGTAATCATCGCTGAACAGGGCGGCAGCGGCGATGCCGTTCTGATTCAGACCGCTGGACTGCGAACCCTTGGTGAAGGTCTGAGAG
The DNA here is from genome assembly GCF_027484505.1 of Asticcacaulis sp. Taxonomy (GTDB): domain Bacteria; phylum Pseudomonadota; class Alphaproteobacteria; order Caulobacterales; family Caulobacteraceae; genus Asticcacaulis. Next base: position 2,621 of record NZ_JAIXSV010000350.1, on the reverse strand, counting down.
ATGCGGGCCGAAATGCCGCCATGTTCGTAAAAGCCGGTGAAGTTGTAAGTGTATTCGGCCACACCGATGGCTATCGCCGGGGCCGCCCCCTTGCCCTTCTGGTCGATGATAGTGGCATTGGCGATGAACCCCAGACCCGGTACGATATCTTCCAGCAGGAAGTCCAACGGCTGCACCCAGTTGAATTCCAGGCCATTGACGGTCAGGCGACCTTCGGCATTGACCTGTTGGGTCAGCACAACCGTGGCACTGTTGGGCCCGCCACGGGAGTTGATGGCGGCCTGTTGTGTCGGCGTCAGGCTGTCATAGGTCACGCCATATTGGGCCAGCGCGCTGAACGGCAGCGTGTTGGAACCATTGACGGTGAACCCGGTGATGGCCTTGCGGAACACGGCTACACCGATATAGCCCTCGCGACCCGTATAATATTCAAAGCCCAGGTCGATATTGTCGGAAATATAGGGGGCCAGCGCGGAATTGCCAACCGACCCGATATCCGCCGACGGGTTGGAGAAGTTGAGACCGGGCAACTGAGCATTGGGGTCGGGCCGGGTCATGGTCTTGGACAGCGCGGCGCGGACAACCGCATTGTCCGACACGTTGTAGGAGGCTGATGCCGAGGGCAGCCAATTGTCATACTGATTCTTGATATAGACGAAGTTGGTGACATTGGGATAACGCGCACCATCCGGCAACTGTGCCCCACCCAGGGAGGCCGGCGTATTGCGCGGATCGGGCAGGCTGACGCGACCGCCCACTTCCTGATCAGTCTGCACCCAGCGCATACCGATATTGAACCGCAGGTCTCGGCCATCCACCTGCTGGATGCCGTTCACTTCGGCATAGGCACCCAGCGTTTCTTCGCCGATGAAACCGCCCGAGGCACCGGTATTGGATGACCCGGCCTCCGGCGTAGCGCTGTGGAACTGATCATACTTGCTGTCAACGCCGAACTTGTCCCAATCCGCCACCACGAACCCGCGCGAACTTGGGCGCAGATAGTTGGCAACCGTGCTGTTGGGGATCAACGATCCGCCATAGGTGACGGCACCCGTCCGACCCGCCGTGAAGCCTGTGCCATTACCCGGATATGTCGGATAGCCGGCGGGTGCGGCCCCTGGCTGGTTCAGGCCGGCGCAGGGCGGTTGGGTGTTGGGGCCGGGCAAGAAGACGGACGGGTTGTTGCCGCAGACGGCATTCTGCCAAGCTTGACTGTTATCATAGGCACGGATGCGGCGGGTCACATCGTCCCAGGCACCGCCGACCTTCATGTTGAGGACATCATCGCCCCAGGTCAGGTTGCCACGCACGCCCTTGGTTTCGGTCCAGCGGCGTTCATCCTGCATGTTCACGCGAGCGCCGGGCCAGCCGAACTTGGTCGGGTCATTCAGGTCGATATTGGGGGTGATGCTGGGGATGCCCCCATCATTCTTATAGGTGACGGTGACGCCGGAACTGGCGGGCGTAATCACTAGGAAGGTCGGCGATTCACGGTGGAAGACCGACTTGGTGTAGTTGCCCTGAACATCGATCTTCAAATTGTCGGTGATCTGGTAATCCATGCCTGGATTGACGCTATAGAACTCCAGATCTTCGATGAACGGACGGTGCTCCAGGAAGAACTGCGCGTTGGCAAACGTACCTTCCGTCACGACGCAGCCTGCTGCGCAATCGGTGCGGTCCACCTTCATATTGATGGGGATGGCGGCACCGTTACGGCCAACCCAGTTTATGTCGATATACTGAAGGTCGTTTTCTTTCTTGCCATACATGCTGTCGAGATAGAAATGCAGGTCTTCGGTTGCCTGCAGCTCAAACGACGCGATGGCATTCATACGGTCGCGGGTGCCGAAAATCTCCGCCGGGCGACCCAGGCGCGGGATGATGGCATTGTCCAACTGCTGGACCGTCAGGCCGGGGTTGAGTGCCAGCAGCGCGGCGCGGTCCAGCGTAGCGCCAGTGGTCAGACCATTGCCGGCATTGGCGGGGACGGTGCCGGGGATGGTCCAGTTGCCACCCCCCGTGCTGTTGCAGCCCGTCGTTGCACCGCATTGTGCCGCCGTCAGGTTGGCATTGGTCCAGCCCACCGTTTCAAAGCCCGGCGTGCTGACCTGATTGCGCACGGCGGCCACACCGATCAGGGCACCGAAATTACCCCAGGTATTGCTGGCCAGCACCGACCCGCGCCCGCCCCATTTGTCGGTATTGCTATTCTTTGTCGTCTGCGCGGAATAGCTGACGCGGGCCCCGTCGCTGTCAAAGGGCCGTGCGCTGCGCATATCCACGGTACCGGCAGCCCCGCCTTCTGTCATCGACGCCGTCGGGCTTTTCGACACGGTCAACTTCGTAAACAGCTCGGTCGGGAAGATGTCCAGATCGACCTCGCGGTTGGTGTTCTGAGATCCCGTGCGACCCGTGGAGGCGACCGCCACCGGCGCGCCATTCAGCAGCACGCGGGTGAAGTTAGTGCCCAGGCCGCGAATGGCGATGTTCAGACCCTCACCCGACACTTCGCGGTTGATGGTGATGCCGGGAACGCGGTTGAAGCTTTCGGCGATGTTGGTGTCCGGGAACTTGCCGATATCCTCGGCGAAGATGCTGTCCTGGAAGCCGGTGGCGTT
>NZ_JAIXSV010000131.1 GCF_027484505.1 Asticcacaulis sp. | reverse complement strand
GAGCTGGCCGACGGGCACAAGACCCTGATCGCCACGCTGAAAAACGCGCTCAAGGTGGCGGATGAGGCCGGTGATGACCCCACGGTGGACCTCCTGACTGTGCGTCTCGGCAGCCACGAAAAGCACCTGTGGATGATCTCGGCATCGCTGGAAGATTAAAATAAGCTACCGAAAACCCGCTATACCGTAGCGGGTTTTTTGCTGCCATAACCCTGATCACGGGTTCGTGATTGGCCGATCTTACAGGCGTGCCGGCGGGAAGAGGTGGGAGCATGAAGGTGTCAAAGCGTATCCTGACCAAGGCCTTGTTTGTTGCGTTTGGTCTCTGGCTTGTGGCGGTGGTCATAACTGCGCGACCGGGCAACCCGGCGCTTTTCCCCGCAGCGCAGGGCGAGGTCACCGTCTATATTGTCAGCAACGGGTTTCACACTGATCTGGCCCTGCCTGCGGCGGCTGTTAACGCAAGGGGTGGGTTGCTGGCCAAAGCGGGAGAGGCGGCCGGTGGGCAGCCATGGCAGGTTTTTGGCTGGGGCGATGCAGGCTTCTACACCGCAAAAGGGGTTTCGGCGGCGCGAGCCGTGGATGGTTTACGCGCCTTATTCAAACCGGGCAATCCGTCTGTGATCAGGGTTTTTGGTGTCTCGCGTCGTCCGGATCAGGCCTTTGAGGCCGAGGTTATTCCGGTTGTCCTGTCGCGGGCAGGTTTTGAAGCTATGGCCCGTCGAATGGAAGCGTCATTTCTCCACAAAGATGGCCAGCCCGTAAGGGCTGTTTTGCCCAATCCGGATGCCTTTTTTAAAAGTCCTGAGCACTTCTCTATACTGCGGATGTGCAACCACTGGACCGGGGATCAGCTTAATGCGGCGGGTGTGCCAACCACCCCAATGATTGACGGGCTGGCCCCCGCGTTCGCGCTTGATCTGCGACTGCGGGCGGGACTTAAGGCCGCGAAGCCTGAGGTGTCCAAGGTTGAAGTCACAGAAAAAATCCCGCACAAGGCCGGATGATCTTCATTACGCCCAAAATCTCTGTTGATGAGGCCGAACTGAGCGAGAGTTTTGTGCGCGCGTCCGGTGCGGGCGGCCAGAATGTTAACAAGGTCTCGACCGCCGTCGAACTGCGCTTTTCGATCTGGGAAAACCAGACGATTCCCTATGAGGTCAAGCAGCGCCTGATCGTTCTGGGCGGGCGGCGCGTGACGCAGGACGGTGTGCTGGTCCTGTTCGTGCAGACCCACCGCACGCAGGAGATGAACCGCAAGGCGGCGCGCGAACGCTTTGTCGAACTGCTGCAACGCGCCGCTGCGCCGCCCCCGCCACCGCGCATCAAGACCAAGCCGACCCAAGGGGCGGTGCGCCGGCGTCTGGTGGCCAAATCCATCCGGTCGGGCATCAAATCCGGCCGCCAGAAACCGACGGGCGAAGAGGATGACTGATATCCGACCGGCCACCGCCGCCGATGCCGACGCCATTCTGACGCTGTATCGTGACGTGGCGCGCCTCAGCGGCGGGCTGGCGCGCACCGAAGCCGAGATTACGCCGGACTATGTTGCGGGGAACCTGACGGCGGCCCTGTCGCGTGGGGTGTGTCTGATCGCGGAAAGTGATGGGCGCTGCGTCGGGGAAATCCACGCCTATGCGCCTATGCCGAAGCAGTTTGCCCACATCCTCAGCGACCTGACGGTGGCGGTGTCGCCTTCGGCGCAGGGGCAGGGGATCGGGCGTCGCCTGTTTGAGGCTTTGATTGCCCACGGCCGCCAGCAGGCGCATATCCGGCGCATCGAGCTTTTGTGCCGCGAAGGCAATGCGCGCGGCATTGCCCTCTATGAAAGTCTGGGCTTTGTGCGGGAAGGGCGGTTGACGGGCCGTGTTCACCTGCCCGATGGCACGGTCGAAGACGATCTGTTTTTTGGGCTTATCCTGTGAGCCCGCGGCGTATCCGGAACCAGCCGTAGCACAGGGCGGCGACCACAAGGCACAGGGCGGCAAAGCGCAGTTCGACACCGGTGGTTATGCCGATCAGGCGCGCGCCCGTGCCGATCGCACACGACAGGGCGCACAGGCCCCAGATTTTCAGCGCCAGACGTCCATGATCCGGGTCACGGTGGATCAGCCATTGCTGATAAAGGTGGTCCTTATGCGCCTCAAACAGGTTGCGTTTACGCTGCGCGCGCCAGACGAGCGTCAGCAGCACATCGACCAGCAGCGGGGCCAGCAGGAAGCCGCCCAGCCAGATCGAGGCAATCTGTTGCGTGCTGAGGACCAGCGCCCCCCCGGTGACCAGCGCCCCGCCGAACAGTGACCCGGCGTCGCCCTGAAACACACGGTTGAGCGGCAGGTTGAACGGCAACAGCCCGGCAAAGGCCCCGCCGGTGGCCAGGAAGACCAGCAGCACACCGCCCAGCATCGACATGGGCTGCGACCCGAAGGCCAGCACGAACGCGGCATAGATCAGCAGGCACACGGCCTGCGTGCCGATGGCCAGACCATTGGACCCGTCCATGAAATTGATGGCATTCAGCCCCAGCACCAGCCACGCGGTCGCGGCCAAAACCCCCAGCGGAAACGGCACGGCCAGCGTGAGGCCGGGAGCCAGAATCAGCTCATGCACCGGATAGAGGCTGGCAAAACCCGCGCACAGGATGATTTGAAACAGCAGGCGCGCCTTGGCGGGTAGGTCCAGCACATCGTCAATCGCGCCGGACAACCCGGCCAGAGCCGCAAAGCCAAACAGCCACAGGCCGCTACGCGCCCCTTCCGGTACGAATAATAAGGTACAGAGCGCGATGACCAGTCCGCTGGCGGCCATGACGGCCAGCCCGCCGCTGGTCGGGGTCGGGGCCTTGTGCGCGCCGCGCTCACGCGGAATATCGACGGGCCCGCCGCGGATGGCCAGTTGCGCCAAAAGTGCTGCCAGCACGGCGGCGAGGGCGACCACGCTCAGACAGTCGAGGGGAGAGAGAAGCCACGTGCTCACGCCCCTCTCCCTTGAGGGAGAGGGTGGCCCGCAGGGGCGGGTGAGGGGGGTAAGGCGTCCGTTTGGAGCACGTCTCTCGATGACCCCCTCACCCCAACCCTCTCCCTCAAGGGAGAGGGGGCTTGGGAGTGAACCCTTACTTCAGCGAGGCGCAGAAGCGCTGGATACGCTCGCAGGCTTCGCTCAGCACCGCTTCCGACGTCGCATAGGAAATGCGGAAGAAGGGCGACAGGCCGAAGGCCGCGCCGTGCACCACGGCGACGGTTTCCTGTTGCAGCAGTTCCGAAGCGAAGTCTTCGTCCGTCTGGATGACCTTGCCCGACGGGGCGGTCTTACCGATCAGGCCTTCGATCGACGGATAGACGTAGAAGGCGCCTTCCGGCGTCGGGCAGTGGATGCCTTCGCAGGCATTCAACCCGGCGACGACCAGATCGCGGCGCTTCTGGAACACGGCGGCGCGTTCCGGGATAAAGTCCTGCGGCCCGTTGAGCGCTTCGACGGCGGCCCACTGCGCGATCGAGCAGGGGTTGGAGGTCGATTGCGAGATGATCTTCGACATGGCCTTGATCAGCGGCTCGGGCCCGGCCGCGTAGCCGATGCGCCAGCCGGTCATCGAATAGGCCTTCGACACGCCGTTCATGGTCAGGGTACGCTCATAAAGCTCCGGGCAGACCTGCGCGATGGTGGTGTATTTGAAGCCATCAAAGGTCAGGTGCTCGTACATGTCGTCGGTCAGGATCCACACCTGCGGATGACGCTTCAGCACCTCACCCAGCGCCTTCAGCTCGGCCTCGGTATAGGCCGCGCCCGACGGGTTGGACGGCGAATTGAGGATCAGCCACTTGGTCTTGGGCGTGATGGCGGCTTCCAGCGTTTCCGGCTTCAGCTTGAAGCCCGTGGACATGTCGCCTACGGCAAACACCGGCGTCCCGCCGGCCAGCAGCACCATGTCCGGATAAGAGACCCAGTAAGGGGCCGGGATAATCACTTCGTCGCCGACATTCACCGAGGCCATCAAGGCGTTATAGATGACCGGCTTGCCGCCCGGTGACACCGACACCTGCGTCGTCTTGTACTCAAGGCCGTTTTCGCGCTTGAATTTCTCGACGATGGCCGCCTTCAGCTCCGGGATACCATCGACGTCGGTATAGCGGGTCTCGCCGCGCTTGATCGCCTTAATGGCGGCGTCGCAGATATTTTCCGGCGTGTCGAAGTCCGGCTCACCCGCACCCAGCGAGATGACCTTCTTGCCCTGACGGGCCAGTTCGCGCGCCTTGGCGGTCACGGCGAGGGTGGGGGAGGGCTTAACGCGCTTCAGCGTATCGGATTCGACGAAGGTCATGGATGTCGCCTCTTAAGTATCTGGCTTTATGGGCGGTGGAGGTTCGCCCCTCTTTTGCGCGAAGGGCGGCGTTTGTCCAGCACTGTTGCAGGATTGTGCGACATTTTCACAAAGGCGTGGCGCGGAGGTCGTACAGATGGTTTCGCGCGGAACGAATCGCGGCGCGCGACGTGGGTGACAAGGGGGGATGGAAGGGGTAATATCCGCTCATTCAGGGGGGATGATATGCGTCGGGCGGTTTTGACCATTGCAATGAGTGCGTGTATCGGCCTGTCCGGGTGCGCCTCTATACCCGTAGCGAGCGCTTCGGGCGGCATATCGCTGCTGCGCGAAGCTTTGAGCGTGTCGGTGGCTGAACTGGAAACCAAGGCCGCCAGCGGCGACGCCCGTGCGCAGTTTTCGACCTCTCTGGTCTATCAGTACGGGCTACAGGGCACGCCTGCTGACCCGGTAAAGGCCACGACCTACCGCCAGCGGGCCCTGAGCGCCAAAGGCTATACACCCATCACGCAATACATAGCCGGGCTCAATGGCAATCCGGGCCGCACAGCCATCATCAACGTGCCGCGCTATGAGGTCACCGCCGGCGAGGCCCAGGCCGCCTATGTCTGCGCGCAGGCGGTGGCGCGCCGCGTGGCACCGCAGGTTGGCGCGGCCGCCTGCGGGACGATAGAGGTTTATGCCGAGATAATGTCCCTGTGGTCCGGCGGGGAGCGCAGATGGCCCGTTATTTAGAGTTGGATCAGCCCGATATTTTCAGGCGCAATACGCGCTTTCTGGTTGGGCTGGGGCTGAGTGCGGGGCTGCTGATCGGTCTGATTTCGCTGTGGCCGCATTGGCCCGGCGATATGATCGTGCCCTTCCGGTTGCAGCTTGTGGCGCTGGCCGTGGCGGGACTGCTCATCAGCCTGTGTCTGGCGCGTCGGGCCTTGGTGGGTTTTGCCGCATTAGTGCTGATGCTGCACGCGACCCCGGTGGCCCTGCGACTGATGCAGCGACCCGTCCTGCCCGCGACGAGCGACACCGGACGGCCGCTCAGCCTCGTTTTCAGCAATGTACTGGCCGATAATCGCGACTATGGCCGGGTGATTGGGCTGGCCGAAGGTGAAGATGCCGACCTGTTTGCCGCCGCTGAAACCTCTCCGGCGTGGATCGAGCAACTGAAGGCGCTGAGCGCGACCTATCCCTACAGCTATGCCCCAGATGCCGGTATTTTCGGTGTGGCACTCTATGCCAGGCGTCCGTTCACGCCGACCCTTTATCGCCTCGGCCGGTACAATATGACGCTGCTGCGCGCCGATTTCGGTGACTATGTGGTTTACGTTGCCCACCCCATGCCGCCCGCCAATGCCCGTCTGAGCGAAGATAACCGGCTATATATTACGGATATGGCCCGGCGGGTCGCCGCAGAGACAAAACCCGTCATCGTCACGGGCGACCTCAATGCCACCCTGTGGTCCGGCAGCCTGGGGCCGCTTATGCGCGCCAGAATGAGCTGGTCAGTGGGATCGGGCCTGCGCCACACATGGCCGACGGGCCGCGCGCTTTTGGGCATACAGATCGACCATGTGCTGACGAAGGGCTTGCGGGCCGGCCGGCTGACAGTTTTACGCGATGTCGGCTCGGATCATCTGCCGGTCAGGGCCGATCTGGTTTTGCCTCGGTAAGAAGGCGACGCGAGCATTTGTCGTGTCGGTGTTATGAAATGCGGCTAAACTCATTCCAATGAGGGAGGGATGAAGATGACTATGCGCAATCTTAGGGCTGTGGGCCTGGCCTGTCTGCTGACCGTGTCAGGTCTGCACGGTGCCGTGGCGGCTGAGGCGAGCGCCTCGCAAAGGTCAGTGGAAATCGCTCGGGAACTGTCCGAGTTGAAAAGCGCCTTGGCAGAGGATACGCAAGCATTGAAGGCGGCGAAAGACGCCGGGGATCAGGCGGCGGGCTGCCGAACGATCCGCACCATGCGGCCGAAGATCCAGCGCATGTATGATCTGCTGGTCGAACTGAAGACGGCCGATCCTGCGGCCCTGAGCGCGGCGGGCGGTGAAGCCCTGCTTGAAAAAATGCAGCAGGGGATGGCCATGACAGATAAGGGGCTGGCCGAAAAATGCGAAGCAATCGGCAGTTGACGCCCTTTCGGCCTCTATAAACGTCAATGACGGCTCAGGACGATTTTAGACTGTTCGCCAGTTCCGAGTAGGCAGGGCTCAGGCCAAGCGGCGAGACCAGCAGCGTTTCCACTAGGATCGCGATCAGGATGTTCGCGTACAAGCGCGGACTTGAGCGAACTGATTGATGGCGGAGAGGGTGGGATTCGAACCCACGGTAGGCTTGCACCTACGCCGCATTTCGAGTGCGGTACATTCGACCACTCTGCCACCTCTCCGTATATCAAGGTGTATTCATTTCGTCCGTGGACGTCGCCCGGTGGTCGCGGGCAGGGCCGTTCTCCTACTCACAAGCGTTTCGCAACGCAAGCCCCTTTCCACAGTTCTGCACATTTAATTATTGAAAACTTACGGGCCGAAGACGACGACGTAGGGCAACTGCGACCGAAAAAAGGCACTTCATCCTATAGTGTCTTTCGGGTGTCAGTCGTCGTTAAAGACGTATTAAAGGGCACATTTTCAACCAAAATGGCATTTTAGGTGCTATGCAAGATATGTTCCCGCAGTTATGTAGGCGTTTGTAATTACGGTTAGTCCGTCGTGCGTATATTCGGCGGCCTCATCGATGGCCAAGAGAGGGCATTACACATGAAACTCAACTTGCTGGCGGGCGCTGCGCTCGTCGCACTGGCGATGGCGTCTGGCGCCGCCGCTCAGGAAGCCGAAGGCTGGTACGGCGCTGTCGACCTCGGCTACAATCAGAAATCCGAATATGGCGCGAAGTCGGCGAACAACATGCCGGACGGCTCGCCGTTCGCTTATGACGTCTCGACGGAAAATGACTGGGCCGGCTTTGCTCGCCTCGGTTACCGCTACAACCCGAACTGGCGCGTCGAATTCGAAGGCGGCTACCGTCCGGGTGACGTCGATGCCGCTCGTGGCTTCGCTCGCGTCTATCCCTACGCCGGTGGCACCGCTCCGCGTGACACCGCGCTCTGCACGCCGGGCGTGACCCGCACGGCTTCGACCCCCTGCGGCAGCCCGGTCGGTTCATTCGATCAGACGACCTTCATGGCGAACCTGATCTACGATTTCATTCCGGAATCGAAGTTCCATCCGTTCGTCGGTCTGGGTATTGGTCTGGACCGCGTGAAGGCTGACTTCACGGGCCAGTATTCGGTCAACCCGACCGGTACGGGTCAGAACCTGACCATCTCCGGTGAAGACACCGTCGCCGCCTATCAGGCGCTGGCTGGTTTCGCCTGGGCTCTGTCGGATCGTCTGAACCTTGACCTGACCTATCGTTATCTGACGACGGAAGAGGTCAACCTCAACGCCAAATCGACCACGGCGGCTCTGAACCCCGGTTCGTTCTCGGGTAAGTTCGACGATCAGACCCTGACCGTCGGCCTGCGCTGGTCGTTCGGTGCGCCTCCGCCGCCCCCGCCCCCCCCGCCGCCTCCTCCGCCTCCGCCCCCCCCGCCGCCTCCGCCTCCGCCGCCTCCGGTGGTTCCGGTTGAAGAAGCGGTGAAGTACGAAGCCCGCGAATTCATCGTGTACTTCGAATTCGATCAGTCCACCCTGACCGCCGACGCGCAAGCGATCGTGCAGCAGGCCGCTGATTACGCGAAGGCCGGTAACGCGACCCGCGTGGTTGTTGTTGGTCACGCCGATACCTCGGGTTCGGCCGCCTACAACATCCGCCTGTCGGAACGTCGCGCCAAGACCGTGGCTGACGCTCTTGCCGGTCTCGGCGTGTCGGGTTCGATCCTGGCCGTTGACTGGAAGGGTGAATCGGCTCCGGCAGTCGCCACCGGCGACGGCGTGAAGGAACCGCTGAACCGTCGTTCGACCATCGACATCGCGTTCTAATCGAACGCTGTCGGTATCGACAGACAACAAGAAGCCCGGCCTGTTCGCAGGCCGGGTTTTTTTGTGCTTGTTATGTGCGTTGGAAGGGCTTGAAGATCGTGACGCCTCAGGCCCCACACCCGTTACTTGCCGCTGATGTGTCGGGGGTTTGCGGGGTGCAGGGGGCTGAGGCACTCTGGCGGGACGCGCCTACTGATCGTCGTCCGGGGCCTCAAGCGATGAGCCGAGCGGATGCCCCGTCAGTGGATCGCGCGGGGCGCGCTGGAAGCCGTAACCCCGGAACAGGGTAAAATCGCGTGTGCGCTTGTGATCCAGCGCGATTTTCAGCGATTCGCCGGGCCCGGTCGTCGCAAAGTCGCGGCGAATATCCGGGATAAAACCATCGACATAGGAGACGATCAGCACATTCTGACCCGTTTCGGCGGTCAGTGGAGTTTCGGTCTCCGCCTGTGACTTGGGATGGGCTTCGCGCACCCAGGCCTTGAGCGGCACGTCGGGATTGGCCGTGAACCAGTCGCGGCCATAATAGGCGAGGGCGTTATAAACATTGCGATTATCGACGGCGATGGCGGTAGGCCGGGCGTCACTCTGGGTCTTGGCGATGACGGCGTGGGTGAGGGTGTCCCAGCCGCGCGCCCGCTTCACCGTATTGCCGAGGCCGAGCGCATGGGTGAGGGTCTCCGAGACGGCCCCCAGCATGAAGACCGCCATAATGGCCACCTGAATGGCCAGCCCAACCCCCAGCGCCGGCCGCCACACTCTGTGTGACCGGATAGCCACGCTGAAACCCGTCACCACAAAGGCCGCGACCAACAAACTGGCTGGCACATAGGCCGAAGCGGCCCAGTTGGCATTGGCGCGCGACAGGAAGGCCTGCACACTGACGAAGATCAGTGGTGGCAGGGTGAGGCAGGCCAGACCGATCAGAGAGCTGCGCTCCGCCGCATCGGCTTCGCGGTGCAATATGCCCGCACGCGGCTGCACAAGCCCCACTATGCCGAGCAGCATCAGGACGACTGGCAGGGGCCCAAAGACACCTAGCTGGTCGCGCCAGAAGCGTAGCAGGGAGGTCGGGTTAAACAGCTTGCCCCAATGCCAGTTGGCATTGTCGGCGGTATGCGACACAGTCTGAAAGCCGTGCGTGGCATTCCAATACAGGTTAGGAGACATCAGCACGACAAAGGCCCCGGCGAACAGGGCCAGACTGCGCAGGTTCCAGCGGCGCCGCACCGAGGGCACCAGCGCGGCATGGGCGGCCGCCCCGATCAGGAAGTACAGGCAGGCATATTTGCTGAGGAAGGCGGCCCCGAAAGCGACCCCCATGCCCAGCGCGGCTTTCAGACGCGCCTTTTCCGCATCCGTGGTCAGAAAAAGACTATAAAAATAAAGTGTTGCTGACAGGAAGAACATCAGCGGCGCATCGGTGGAAATGACCGCCGACGACAGCACGACGCCCGGCATCAGGCTGTATATAATTGCGGCGCACAGGCCGGTGGCCTCGTTAAACAGCCGCTGACCGGCGCCCCACAGAAACAGCGCCGCTCCCAGATGCAGGAAGGGCGCAAACAGTCGCACAAAGGGCTCGGCATCGGACCCCAGGGTGGACAGATGGATCAGCCAGGCGATCATCGGCGGCTTGGAATAGTAGCCAAAGTCCAGTTGCCGCGACCACAGCCAGTATTGCGCCTCATCCGGGTAGAGATTGGTGTAGGTGCTGAACAGAAGCGCGACGCGCAGCAAAAACAACAGCCCCAGTCCCCACAGAACATAACGCGCCGGAGCGGACAGGGGAGCGGGTGCGGGGGGCTGGGCCATGGTCAGAAGGTCGCTTACAGGAGAGAATCTTGTGCGGTGCGCCATCGCTTTGCCGCTCAAAAGAGGAGGCATTGAGGCGCGTTCCGCGTTGAATGACACGCCCGCGCCCGATGCGCAAACACGAATGGTTACGGACTGTGTCGCGTAAGCGCCTTTTGCTGACATAAACTGTGGTAATTTCAGCGCAGATCGTTCCGCCTGTCACAATTGTCATCAAACCTTCGCACTTTTGGCTCAAAAAGCGGCACAAAAGCGGCTAAAGGTGTCTTCTGACCTAAACGTTTAAGTGATGGTGCTTGAAAACGGGCATGGGCGTGATCCGCGTCACAGCGCCGCTTTTCTGTTTTGTGAACCTGGAGAGGGGATACTCCGATATGAAAATGAACAAGTGGATTCTGGCCGGTACGGCCCTGACGGGCGCTTTTGTCGCCCATGGCGCCTTCGCCCAATCGACCGGCACGGAAGCAACCGAAGACGTTAAAGAAGTTGTCGTTCAAGGCAAGCGCGGACCGCGCAGTATCGACGGTGCTCTTACCAAGGAATCGGTGGGCAAATCCCGTTCAACGGTCACCCAAGAGTATCTGGAAACGCAAGCCAGCGGCCAGACTGTTCTGCAAAGCATCAATCTGGTCCCCGGCGTCAACTTCACCAACAATGACGCGTATGGCACTTCCGGCGGTAACATCCGCATCCGCGGCTTCGATGGTAACCGCATCTCGCTGACTTTTGACGGGGCCCCTCTCAACGATACCGGCAACTACGCCATCTATTCGAACCAGCAACTGGATTCGGAATTGATCGAAACGGTCGCTGTGAATCTGGGTACGACCGACGTTGATAGCCCGACGGCTTCGGCGGCAGGTGGTACGGTTGCCTACAAGACGATCCGCCCGACCAAGGATTTTGGTATCGACAGCACTCTCTCCGTTGGTACGGAAAATTTCCGCCGCGCCTTTATCAAAGTGGATACGGGTGAGTTTCTGGGCTTCACGGCGTGGGTTGCCGCATCAAAGACCCAGTACGACAAATTCAAAGGGCCGGGACAACTGGAAAAGACCCAGTATAACGGCCGTATCTATCGTGATCTTGGCAACGGTGACTTCCTTAGCCTTGCGGCGAACTGGAATGAGAACCGTAATACCAACTATCGCAACATCACGATCAACGATCTCAAAACCAATCCTGATCTTGACTATGATCTGACCTGCGCTTCCACGGCCCTGCCGACCCCGGTAAACGGCACTGTTCAGAACGCGGGTGCCGGCTGCACCAACTACTATGGTCAGCGTAACAACCCATCGAATACCGGCAGCGTTCGCGGTCAGTTCAAGAAGCACATCACTGACAGCCTGGTCTTCACGTTTGACCCCAGCTTCCAGTACACACTCGCCAATGGTGGTACACAGTTTGAAGTGGTGAGCGAAAAGGACAACCGTCTTGACCTTGATGGTACCAACACGACCGGTGTTGGCGTGGACCTCAACGGCGACAAGGACACGCTTGACTCGGTTATGCTGTTCCGTCCGTCGAACACCAACACCCGCCGCTTCGGCCTCACCAGCTCGCTGATCTGGGACCTGAACGACGACCATCGTCTGCGTGGCGCATATACGATCGACTACGGTCGTCACCGTCAGACCGGCGAATTCAGCTATATGGATGCCTCTGGTAATCCGGTTGACCTGTTCGGCGGTAAAGACGGCAATGGCCCGGCGGTTGTCGATGTGAAGGGCAACAAACTTCAGAACCGTAACCGTTTCTCGATCGCCAAGCTTGAGCAGATTGCGGCTGAATATCGCGGCTACTTCTTCGATCGTGCCCTGATGGTGAACCTCGGCGTTCGTGCACCGGTTCTGACGCGTGAACTCAACAACTATTGCTACCAACCCAACGGTGGTGACTTCCCCCGTTGTACGGCTGAAACGCCGACGGTTGTCGCTGGTGGCGCCGGCAACGTGACTTTCCCGACCACGGGCACCACGAAGCATGTGCCGCCGATCAGCTTCACGAAAGAGTACAAGAAGACCCTGCCGAACGTTGGCGTGACGTGGAACTTCACCGACATTCAGTCGCTGTACGTGTCTTACGCCGAACAAATCTCGGCTCCGCGTACTGACAACCTCTACAAGTACAGCCGCGCAGACACCGCGGGTTCACCGCTGATCACCTCGATTGCGGAGCCGGAAACGACCCAATCCTTCGACTTCGGTTATCGTTATCAGTCGTCCAATATTCTGCTGTCGGCCGCTCTCTGGACCTCCAAATTCCAGAACCGCATCGTTCAAACCTACGACCCGGAAACCCTTCTGAACACCGATCGTAACGTGGGTGAAGTCGAAATGTCCGGTTTTGACGGTCAGATCGGCTGGCAGGTTGCGGACTACTTCTCGGTTTATGCTTCGGCGTCTTACAACAAGTCCGAGTTGAAGGAAGACCTGCAGCTTAGCGCCACCACCTTCCTGCCGACCAAGGGCAAGACCCTAGTGGAAACGCCGGAATGGACCTACTCGGGTCGCTTCCAATGGGAAGTGACGCCTGTGTTCCAACTGGGCGTACAAGCCAAGTATGTCGGCGAGCGCTTCACCACCGATGTCAATGATGAAGTGGCCCCGGCCTACACCGTGTTCGACATGGACATGAACTACAAGATCAGTGCTTTCGGTAAGCCGGGTACTGAACTTCAACTGAACGTCATCAACATGTTCGACGAGACCTATCTGGGCTCGCTGGGTTCGGCCAACAACGCTCTCCCAGTGACGTTGAACAACGGGACGGTTCGTAGCGGCAGCACGACGACCCACAGCCGTGGCGCACCGCGCACCCTGATGCTTTCTCTGAAGACCAAGTTCTAAGACCGGACACGGTTTGACGAACACGAGCGGCTCTCCGGAAACGGAGGGCCGCTTTTTTTTGTGTCCATTCTTCTGGCCTGTGTCATGGAAGGCATGGCCAAACCGGTTGACGCTGTGTAAAAGGGCCGCATTCAAGTTTCGCTTTTTTCCGGGGTCCGGCATGAGCCAAAATCCGAACCTTTCCCGCATCGTTCCCGCTGAGTGGGAGCCGCACAAGGCCATGTGGGTCGGGTTTCCCAGCCACGAAAACCTGTGGCAGGAAGACCTGATCGAGGCTCAGGCCGAGGTGGCGGCGCTGGTGCGCGTGCTGGCCGAAGCCGGCGATGAGCACGTCAAGCTGATGGTCATGGGGGAGGCGGCGCGCAAGGCGGCGCAATCGCTGCTGTCAGACGTGAAAAAGGTCGAGGTCGTCGATGGGCGCTTCGGCGACATCTGGTTCCGCGACACCGGCCCCATCTACGTCAATGTCGAGGACGCGCAGGACCGTCATGCGGCTCTGCCCGTGGCCTTCCTCAACAATGGCTGGGGCGGCAAATATCATCTGAAATTCGACGATCAGGTCGCCGCTCAGGTGGCCGAGCACGATGGCTATGTGCGGGAAACGCAAGAGTTTGTGCTCGAAGGTGGCTCGCTGGAGCACGACGGATTCGGCACCATCCTCACCACGCGTCAGTGCCTGCTCAATCCGAATCGCAACCCCGACTGGACGCAGTCCACCGCCGAACGTGCCCTGCAGGACGCTCTGGGGGCGCGCAAGATCATCTGGCTGGATGACGGCCTGCTCAACGACCACACGGATGGCCATATCGACAATCTGGCGCGCTTTGTGGCGCCGGGTGTGGTGGTCTGCCCCGTGGCCTATGGGGCGGATGACCCTAATGCCGCCCTTTATAACGCGGTGGCCAAAAACCTCAGCCAGCAGACCGACGCGCGCGGCGTCAAGCTTCAGGTGGTGCGCATCCCGTCGCCCGGCCGCACGGAGGATGAAGACGGTGAAATTATCCCGGCCTCGCACATGAATTTCCTGATCGCCAATGATTGCGTCATCGTGCCGGTCTACAATGACCGGCCGGGCGAAATGGCGGTTGAGGCGCTGCAAACCCTGTTTGCCGAGCGTCAGGTGTTTGGCCTGCCGTCCAACGCCATCCTGACCGGTGGCGGCTCCTTCCATTGCATCAGCCAGCAAGTGCCCTATATCAAGGGCTGACCCCTGAATTCAAAGGTAACGATATGACCCGGACCGTTTCCGTGGCGGCGCTGCAAACCGCCTATGGCTCCGATATGGCCGCGAACATCGCCAAAACCGAGGCGCTGGTGCGCGAAGCGGCGGCGAAGGGCGCGCAGATTATCCTGCCGTCGGAGCTGTTTCAGGGCGAATATTTCTGCGTCAGTCAGGAAGAGCGCTGGTTTGCCACCGCCTATCCGTGGCGTAGCCATCCGTGCGTCATCGCCATGCAAAAGCTGGCGGCCGAGCTGAATGTCGTGATCCCCACCTCGATCTACGAGAAGGAAGGCCCGCACTATTTCAACTCGCTGGTCATGATCGACGCGGGGGGCGAATTGCTGGGCGTCTATCGCAAGAGCCATATCCCTGACGGTCCCGGCTATCAGGAAAAATACTATTTCCGTCCGGGGGATACGGGCTTCAAGGTGTGGGATACCAAGTTCGCCCGCGTCGGCGTCGGCATCTGCTGGGATCAGTGGTATCCGGAAGCGGCGCGCGCCATGGCCCTGCTGGGGGCGGAGATTCTGTTCTACCCGACCGCCATCGGCTCCGAGCCGCACGATGCCGAACTGGATACGGCGGCCCCGTGGCAGCGCGTCATGCAGGGCCACGCGGTTGCTAATGTCATCCCGGTCGTGGCGTCGAACCGTATCGGCACCGAAAGCCTGATTTCACCGCAAAACGGCTGCGGTCAGACCTTCTATGGCCATAGCTTCATCGCCAACCATCGCGGCGACAAGGTGGCGGAGTATGGCAAGGGCGAAGAAGGTGTGCTGGTGGCCGAATTCGACCTCGATTACCTGAATACGCACCGCGCCGCCTGGGGCTTCTTCCGCGACCGTCGCACGGATCTTTACGGCGCGCTGGCCCATCCGCGTCCGGTGGCCTGATCAGGCTGTGAACCGACTGTGTAAGCGCGCGATAGGCCCTTACATTCCCGCGAACCTTATGCCTATTCTGCGTCAAACGGCGAAGGGGCGTAAGATGAAGATGCGTAAAGCGGGCGTGGCGTGGGCGGCGGTGGTGCTGGTGGCGGGGTCTGCACAGGCGGCCACGGTGGCCGTCAAGGCCGACCGCCTGATCGAGGTCGAAACCGGCAAGGTGATCGAGCAGCCGCTGGTGATCGTCACCGATGGGCGCATCACCGCCGTGGGCAGCGCTCTGACGATGAAGCCACCGGTGGGGGCTGACTATGTCGATCTGCCCGGTGTGACTCTGCTGCCCGGCCTGATCGATATGCACGTCCACCTCGACAACAGCCCGGAATATGGCGGATACAGTGGCCTGTCGCATACGGATCGCTTCTGGGCCTTTGTGGCGGCGGCCAATGCCGAAAAGACGCTGAAGGCCGGGTTTACCACTGTGCGCAATGTCGGTGCCGGGGATTATAATGACATCGGCCTGCGCGAAGCGATCGACGAAGGCGTACTGCCGGGGCCGCGCATCGTGGCGGCTGGGATGAGCTTTGGCGCCACCGGCGGGCACTGCGATTCGACCTGGCTGCCGCCGTCTTTCGATGCCAAAAACCCGCTCAATGCCGACAGTCCGTGGGAGGCGCGCAAATCAGTGCGCACCCTGAAAAAATACGGCGCGGACGTCATCAAGATCTGCGCCACCTCCGGTGTCTTTTCACGCGGGGCCAGCGTCGGCGCACGGCAATTGACGCCTGAAGAAATGGCCGCGGTCGCCGACGAAGCGCACATGGCCGGGATGAAGGTCGCCGCCCACGCCCACGGTGCCGACGGCATTAAGGTGGCGCTGCGGGCCGGGGTCGATACGATCGAGCACGCCAGTCTGGTGGACGACGAGGGGATAAGGCTGGCTAGGGAGACCGGGGCCTACTTCTCCATGGATATCTACAATACCGACTACACGCAGTCCGAAGGCCAGCGGAACGGCGTGGCCGAAGAGAGCCTGCGTAAGGATCGCGAAATCGCCGAGGTGCAGCGCCAGAACTACGGCAAGGCGCTGAAGGCCGGGGTGAAGATGGTCTATGGCACTGACGCCGGCATCTATCCGCACGGCGACAATGCCCGGCAATTCGCCGTGATGGTGCGCTATGGGGCGACGCCGCTTCAGGCCATCCAGTCGGCGACGGTGATGGCTGCTGAGGCTCTGGGGCGTTCCGGGGATGTCGGCAGCCTCAAGCCCGGTCACTATGGCGACATGGTCGGGGTCGTGGGTAATCCACTAAAGGATGTAACCCTGCTGGAGCGGCCCGTCTTTGTCATGAAGGGCGGCGACGTGATCACGAAACCGTGACAATGCCGGTACTGGCGTATATATATGAATTATGTGGCTATTTTTTATTGTAACATAAATTAGAACGGCGTTACGTTAAATGAACGTTAAGGCTGTTCCGACAAATCTTAACAGGGGCTTTCGTGGCCCTTGGTAACAGGGTCGGAAAGTCTGATAATGCAGCTACGTACAAAGTTTATCGGCCTGGGGGCGGCGTGTGCGCTTCTGGTGTTTGGCATGGTGGCCGCCAACAGCGTGGCTTCACATTACGCGCAGGCGCATGCGCGACAGGCTTCGCTGATCAGTCAGATTACCCAGCGGCACATGGCCGCCGACATGATGCACGACGCCATGCGCGGCGACGTGCTTGAGGCCCTGCTGGCGCATCAGGTGGGCGATGCGGCCGCTGCCGAAGCGGTGATCGGCGGCTTCAAGGACCACGCCGACACGTTTGAAAGCAACCTCAAAGCCAATCAGGCCGAAGCCCTGCCGGATAATCTGAAACAGCGCTTTGCCGAAACGCTGACTGCGCTTCAGGCCTACCGTGCCGCCGGTGATGCCATCTTCACGGCGACTCCGGAAACGGAGCCCGCGCTGCGGGCTGACTTCGACGCCAAATTCAAGGCGATGGAGGACAGCAATGAGAGCCTGTCCGGTGATCTCGAAGCGTGGATGAAGGGCGAGGTCGAGCGCGGCGCGAAGACCGATGCACAGTTGAACATGCTGGTGCAGGCCTTGTCCGTGTTCGCCATTCTGGGCGTGCTGGCCATGATCGGCCTGATGTGGCGCGACCTGTTGCGGCCGCTGGGCCTGATGTCGCAGACGATTGGACGCATTGCCGAAGGCGACACGGATGTCGAGGTCGCCTTTACCGGTCGTAAGGATGAGATGGGCGTGCTGGCCCGCGCCACCCAGTCCTTGTGTGAAACGGCGCGCAAGGCGCTGATGGTGGACCGCATGGTGCAGGCCATGCCGACCCCGGTGATGGCGGTCGATGTGCACAATGATCTGCGCATCACCTACATCAATGCCGCGACCGAAAAGCTGATGGATAAGGTCAAGGGCCATTTTCCCAACTATCCCGGTACGCTGATGGGGCAGTCCATCGACATCTTCCACAAACACCCTGAGCATCAGCGCCGCCTGTTGTCCGATCCGAAAAACCTGCCGCATCGCGCCCGTATCCGGGTGGGCGACGAAAGCATCGACCTTCAGATTTCGGCGGTGCGTGACCACCGCGATCAATATGCCGGCGCCATGCTGGTGTGGGATCTCGTCACCGATCAGGCGCAGTTAAGCCGCGATTTCGAAGTGCGGGTGCAGGATGTGGTGAACGGGCTGGCGGCGTCAGCGGCCGAGCTGTCGCAGGTGGCTGAAACCGTGACGGGCGACCTGCGCAATGGGGCGGGGCTGGCCGTATCGGCGGCTTCTTCGGCGACGCAGACCACGGCCAGTGTGCAGACCGTGGCGGCGGCTGCCGAAGAACTGGCGGCATCGGTACGCGAAATTTCTGATCAGGTGCAGACGACCAACCGGTTGGTGGCCGACTCCTTCCATAAGGTGCAGGACGCCGATCTGGTGGCGCAAAAACTGTCTTCGGCTTCGGATCGTGTCAGCGAAGTGACGACCGTCATCGCCAATATCTCCAGCCAGATCAACCTGCTGGCGTTGAACGCCACCATCGAATCGGCGCGCGCCGGTGAGGCGGGCCGCGGCTTTGCCGTGGTGGCCGGTGAGGTGAAGAACCTCGCCAACCAGACGAGCCGTTCCATCGGCGAAATCAACAGCGTGATTGACGAGATGCGTCAGGCGTCGCGCGAAATTGTAGGGGTTCTAAGCGATATTCGTGGTGCGGTGGATGCTATCACCCATGCCACCACCTCCGTGGCCGCCGCGGTCGAGGAACAGTCGGCGACCACAGGGGACATTGCGCGTAACATGGCCTTTGCCGCCGAAGGGACGCGCATCATCAGCGAAAATCTCGATCAGGTGTCGGGGATCACCACGCGAAGCGGTGAGGCTTCGGCGCACCTGTTCGACTCGTCTCAGGCCCTGTCGGATCAGGCGGCGGCCCTGCGCGGTCGCGTGGCGGAGTTCCTGAGCCGTATCAATCGGGCATCGTAAAGGCGCGAAAACCACAGATTGCACAGATTATTCCACGCTGACAGGCTCTCCGCAAGGCGGGGCGCGAAGCGCCTAATCTGTGCAATCTGTGTAATCTGTGGTTCCAGATTTTTGGTGTGGCTAAACTCCGGGCAGCAAGACGAAGGGGCCAGTTGGCCCCTTCACCCCAATACACATCGACACACCTAGAGCACTCGTCGGCCCAGTTGAGCCGCCGAATGGCTCTAAGTTTCTGTTTGGTCGCGCAATTTTTCCGAAAAGTGGTGTCCACTTTGTCGGATTGCGCTCTAGGCATGACCGGGCGCGTTACCATCGGGGTGCAGGGGACGTGTCCCCTGCGTCTCTTTTTACGCCTTTAGGTCACAGGCGCGCAGGCTCTGGCTACGCAGCAGGGCCTGTTTTTCGCGCACCGAACCATGGCGATAGGCGGCGGTCTGCTTGACGGCGGCGATGGCTTCGGCGCGGCAGGCGGCCGGGGCGGCGGTCGCCGGAACCGCGGCGATCAGGGGCAGGGACAGAGCCATCAGGCACAGAAGCGGTTTCATACTGGGACACCTTTCAACAGTGGGAAACCACAGAGCAATCGCCGGGCCGTTGCGGTCATATCCGGTTAACCCTGTCTGTAAACTATAACCCAACAGATTTCGAGTAACGTGGATATTGTCGGGCGATGTGCCCGATGTGTTCAAGGTTTATCCATGCGTCTGTCTGTTCTCGCTTGTGCGCTACTGTCTCTGGGTTACGGCACCTCTGTAGCCGGTGTGGCTTCGGCGGGCGTCGAATACGATGCCGTCCTTACCGCCGACCTGTTGCGTAACCATTCCGGTGGGCTGCGCGAAGGCAACCGGGTCATGAGCAATCTCGACCTGTCAGCCGCCTGGCAGGGCGAAGGCGAGGCCTTTAAAAACTGGGACGGTTTTGCCTATGTGCTGGCCGATGCTGGAGGCGGTTTTTCCGAGTTCTACTCCGGCGATGCGCAGGTCGTGTCCAATATCGACGCGCCGAAGGGCGTGCGCCTGTTCGAGGCGTGGCTGCGCCGCACGAGTGACGATGAACGCTGGTCGGTGACCGGTGGCCTGATCAATCTCAATGGTATTTTCGATGTGCAGGAGGCGGGGGCGCTGTTCCTCAACGCTTCGCACGGCATTGGTCCGGACTATTCGCAGACCGGCCCGTCGATCTTTCCGTTTTCGACTCTGGGGCTGGTTGGCGAATGGCAGGCCAATGAGACTTTGCGCCTGCGCGCCGGGGTGTTTGACGGTGTGGCCGGCGACCCGGCGCATCAGAGCAGCTTTATCAGCGTCAAGCTGGGCGACGGCGACGGCGCGCACTGGGTGGCCGAAGCGCAGCAGGACTTTGCGCGCGGCTACGTCAAGCTGGGGGCATGGACCTATACGGCGAAAGCCGAACGCCTCGACGGCACGGGCCTGTCCGATGGCAACAGCGGCTATTACGCGCAACTGAAATATGATTTTTATAAGCCCGAAGCCGACAGCGACCGCGGTGTGTCGGGCTGGGTGCGGCTGGGCAAGGCCAATAAGGACTTACAGGCCATCGAAACCTATGCGGGCGGCGGTCTGGTGTGGACCGGGCCGTTCAGAGGGCGCGAGTCGGACGCCGCGGGCCTTGCCATCGCCCATGCCGATTTCGGTCAGCCCTATGCGCACGCCATCGGCGTCGATCTGAAGCCCGAAACCATTTACGAACTCAGCTATCGTTACGCCATCAGGGATGGCCTGAGCCTTCAGCCGGACGTGCAATATATCCGCCACCCGGCCGGTGATCCGCAAACGGACGATGCGCTGGTGCTGGGGGTACGTCTGCGGGTGGGGCTCGCTGCCTTTAAATAACCTCTTGCAATCGCAAAACGGAATCCGCATATAGCGGTCGAGATCGCGCGGGCGGAGGCCTCGCCAACCTGGTCAGGGCCGGAAGGCAGCAGCCACAACGAATTCACCTTCGGGTCGCGCGGTCTCACCGTATCCCTCACAGCGTCACATGTTTGCCATCTGCCTGAGTTAAACTTCAGGCGGGGACAGCTTTGGCATAGGGGGATACCGCATGAGCGCTGTATCGAAACTCTCAGTGATGAGTGTCGTCGTTGTTTGCCTGTCTCTGACACTAAATTTGACGCTGGCGCAGGGCGCAGGGGCGCAAACCGCGACGTGGACCGGACCTGACCCGCAGCGTAAAGTCAGGCTGTACGGCGACGCCGTTTACAATCTTGATTACGCCATGAGCGAAATCTGCATGCCCTGGCTGCTGCAGGACGCCGATCCGCTAGGGTTCAAACGCTCTGGGGTGGTTGCCGCCCGCCGTCCCGCTTCCGAAAAAGCTCTGGATCAATTTGCCAAACGTGAAGTGCTCAGTGCCTGGTGGGTCGGCAGTCCGAATATTACGGTCACGCTGAGCCGGGGTGTCGGCAAAACCGAACGCAATTGTGATGTCACGGTTAACCGCGGCGAGGGCAGCAAGCTCCGAGAAGCTATGGTCGCTCGGCTGGCCCAATGGCCGCATCCCATGACCCGGAAATACAGCCAGCCCGTCACAAACTACGCGCAACGCGAGTTATGGTGCGGGACGATCAACGAGGCCAGCGATCTGGCGCTGATCAGCAGCGGTGGGCAGAAGGGCTTTGCGGCCCTGCGGGCGACCGTGTGGCGGCAATCGCCGCCGGACAAAGACTGTCAGTCTGAGCCTGTCGTGCCATAACAAACGGCTGGCGTTGCGTCAGCGAGGCGCTATAAGTCGGGTATGTCCGACCATCCCGAATCTCCAGAGACCGGCGATCCCTTTGCCACCGAACGCGATGAGAACACCGACGATATGTTCGGTGGTCCGGCGGTGCCCGCGCCTGTGAAAAAGGACGCGGCCTATACGGTGCTGGCGCGCAAATACCGACCGCGTACCTTTGAGGACCTGATCGGACAGGAGGCGATGGTGCGCACCCTGTCCAACGCCTTCGCCACGGGGCGTATCGCGCACGCCTTCATGCTGACCGGCGTGCGCGGGGTGGGCAAGACGACGACGGCCCGTCTGCTGGCGCGCGCCTTGAACTATGAATCCGACACCGTGAAGGGGCCCAGCGTCGATCTCTCGACCTTTGGCTACCACTGTCAGGCCATTATCGAAGGCCGGCATATCGACGTGCTGGAGCTGGATGCCGCGTCGCGCACCGGCGTCGATTCGATGCGCGAACTGCTGGAAAGCGTGCGTTATGCGCCGGTCGAGGCGCGTTATAAGGTCTATGTGATCGACGAAGTGCACATGCTTTCGACCGGGGCCTTCAACGCGCTGCTGAAGACGCTGGAAGAGCCGCCGCCGCACGCCAAGTTCATCTTTGCCACCACCGAAATCCGCAAGGTGCCGGTGACCATCCTGTCGCGCTGTCAGCGCTTTGACCTGCGCCGTGTCGAGCCGGACACTCTGACGCCGCATCTCGAAAAAATCTGCCGCCTCGAAGGGGCGCAGATCGAGCCGGACGCTCTGGCCCTGATCGCCCGCGCCGCCGAAGGCTCGGTGCGCGACTCCCTGTCGCTGCTCGATCAGGCGCTGGTGCAGGCCGAAGAGGGGCAGAGCGTATCCGCCGAAGTGGTGCGCGACATGCTGGGGCTGGCTGACCGCTCGGCGACGCTCAGCCTGTTTGAAAATATCATTTCCGGTCAGATGCCGGAGGCGTTGCTGGCCTTCCGCACCCTGTACGGCTTCGGGGCCGACCCGTCGCAGGTGATGGGCGACCTCTTGGAATACTGCCACGCCACCTCTGTGGCCAAGGTGCTGGGGGCCGAGGCCACGCGCCTGCCCAAGGAACCGGCGCAGCGGGTGGCGGCCCTAGGCGCGCAGTTGTCGGCGGGCACTTTGTCGCGCCTGTGGACCCTGATGCTTAAGGCGTTTGAGGAAATTCGCCGCGCGCCCGATCCGGCGGCGGCGACCGAAATGGCGCTGGTGCGCTTCTGCTATGCGTCTGACCTGCCGGGGCCGGAAACCCTGCTCAAGCGGCTGCAAAACGGCGAAAACCTGCTGGATGGCGGCCCGTCGGTCGGCGGCATGGGTGGTGGTTCCGGCGGCGGCGTCAGTGCGCAAGGTGCCGTCATGCGCCCGCAGGCCTATGCCAATGCCCAGCCGCAGATTCAGCTCAATACGTTTGACGACGTGCTGGCCCTGATCGCCGAGAAGCGCGATATCGGCTTGCGCGTCGATGTCGAGCGCTACGTCAAGCTGATCTCCTTCCGGCAGGGCGCCATCACGTTTGAGCCCGCGCCACACACGCCGATCGATCTGGTGCGTAAGCTGTCGGCGCGGCTGAAGGAATGGACGGGTCAGCGCTGGCTGATCGCCACCGAAGGCGGCGGCGGGGCCGAAACCTATCGTGAGCGCGAAATCCGTGAAAAGGCGGAAGCCTTGCAAAAGCTGCGCAATGACCCATTTATCTCCGGTCTGATGACGGCCTTTCCGGGCGTGGAAATCCTCAGCTTCCGGCCCAGGCCGAAGCCGGTTGCCGCCACCACGCCCGACATGCCGATGACCGAAAACCGTGACGAATTCAGCGAAAAGGACGACTAATGGACTTGAACGCCCTGATGAAGCAGGCCCAGGCCGTGCAGCAAAAGTTCACCGAAGCGCAGGAAAAGATGAATCAGGTGGTGGTCACCGGTCAGGCTGGTGCCGGTCTGGTCGCGGTCGATCTGCAAGGCGGGGGCGTGCTGACGCGCCTGCACATCGACCCAAGCCTGATCAATGCGGACGAGACCGAGGTTCTGGCCGACCTGATCATCGCCGCCCACGCCGATGCACGCAAAAAGCTTGATGAGGAATCCGCGCGCCTGATGAAGGAAGCGGCGGGACCGTTCGGCAACATGCCGATGCCGAAGCTGTTTTAACAAACTACTTTTAGAGCATTCGTCGGCTCAGTTGAGCCGCCTCATGGCTCTAAATTTTTTGTTTTAACGCGCTTTTTTATCCGAAAAGTGCGTCACACTTTTCGGCAAGCGCTCTTGGCTTTGGTATCATGGCGCATTGTAAGGGGTAGGGTGTGTATGGCCTCTGGTGCCGGACCTGAAATTGAACGCCTGATGGCGCTGTTGTCCAAGCTGCCGGGTCTGGGCCCCCGTTCGGCGCGCCGGGCTGCGTTGGCTCTACTCAAAAAGCGCGAACAATTACTGATCCCGCTGACCGCGGCCATGCAGGACGCCGCTGATCGTGTTACCTCCTGCCATATCTGCG